>JBEIFV010000274.1:0-5969 GCA_040382235.1 Burkholderiales bacterium | reverse complement strand
GACTTAGGGAAACACTGAATAAGTCCGTAGGTTGAGAAAGCCGCTTCTGCAACCAGTTGAATTGAAACGAGCTTCTGTTCGCTAGTCCGCATTCCAGGGACTTATTCAACATTTTCCTAGGTGTGAAACTCCTGCCAAAGTGGGAATTTCGTCATGCCCGGGATGGCGGGAATCCAGGCTTCTCGCGTAGCAATGGCCTGGCCCCCCGCATACGCGAGGGTGACAAACGCACACGAAAGTGCCATTCGCGTCAAACCGCCCAAACCGGGGGCAGGGTAGTTTCAAACCATCACTGCAATGACGCAGTGCCGCGTTCGGCGCTGTGTCGTCAGGCGGATTGGGTATGCCGCGCGCAGGCAATGATCATCGCGCTGCTCGCCCGCGCCAGAAGGGCGCGGCAGCTACTCGAACAGTTCGGCGACAGGAATTGAAAAGCCGGCGACCACGAACGACAGATCGAGCGTATCGTTTTCGCCCGGCACGCGGATGTCTTGCTTGCCGCGGCTCACGGTAACGCGACGACGTCGCGGATCCACCACGACGACGCCGATCGATCCCGCATCCAACCATTCAAACACCTTCTCTTCCACGTCCGAAAACGTGTCCGATGGCGACACAACTTCGACCGCAAGATCGGGGGCTCCGGGAAAATAGCCGCGCACCGTGCGTGCGGCGTCGGCGCGCGCCTTTGCGATGAACGCGATGTCCGGTGCTTGCACAGTATCCGGGTCGCGCCTGATCAGGAAGCCGGTCTCAGCCGCGTAAACGGTGCCCAAGCGTCGGGTGTTGGCATGCTGCCCCAGGCGCCAGGTCAGGTTCAGCGCTACGCGTCCATGTTCGTGGCCGGCGGGTGCTCTATGCCGCAACTCCCCGTCGACGAGTTCATACCGCCAGCCGTCGGCCGGCATGGCCAGCAGTTGTTCGGCGGTGAACGTGGCCGCGATAGTGGTCATGACGAACGTATAGCGCGGCAATCCGGCGCGGTACCGCGAATCCGGCCCGCGGCGGGCCTGCCCCCGGCGCGCGGGGAGACCAGCGCGGCTACAGCGGCATCACCACAGCATCGGGGTTGAAAAATGGGCGGGAACAGCAGCGAAAACGCAGTACGCGCGTTGACCCCGATGGCCATGGTTTGTGTCTCCGTCGACAGTGTCGCCGCTGCCGGTGTTAATGGCAATCGATGCGATGTGGTCGGTATAGCGGCATTCCGGTTCCCAGGCCTTGCGCGCCTCGAGGTCGGTTGGCGGCGGCTGTTCGCACGGAGACACCCAGGGTGGCGGCGCTTGGACACTCATCTGCTGCTTCGTGGGCCACAGCAGGGAGGGCAATCGGCTTTCGATCGGCGTGTCGAGCGCCAGGCACAGGCCGGTCACGCAGCCAAGCGTAATGCCGCTGGCGACCAGGGGCATGCGTGGCAGCAGGCGGCGCATGAGCGCTTCGATCAGCCAGCCTGCACAGGCTGAGCACAAGGCGCCGCACAGCAGGCCAGCCAATGCCCACCCGACGGCAAAGAAGAGCTGCGCGACGGTGTCGGTGTTGAGCCCGGGCTGGTGGAAATAGAGGTGAAACCCGATCGCGGCGCCCATGAGCATGCCCGGCAGCGGCCACAACACCCGTGGCAGCCAGACCGCCGACGCCGCTTCGCGGCCGGCAGCGCTTGTGGCGCGCTTCGATTCATCTGCAGGCTTAGGGCTCCTTGTCGTTTGCAGCAAGCCCCGATTATGGGCGTGGACGATGCGAAAATCAGCCGGCGATCCGATGCCGTGCCCTGCGGATGCTAATCTGCAATGGTTGGATTTTTGTGGCCCGTTTTCAGACGTTGCGCACTGCGCGCGACGAGGAAAAATGAGATGACGCGCAAGACGCCCAAAGCCCTGAAACCCGTAGCTCGCAAGTCCGCTCCGGCGCGCCGGGGTCATCCGTTCAAGCAGCTGGTCGATGCCGGCATCAGGCTGGCGGCGCTGCGCACGCCCAAGGGGGTGCAGGATTTTCTGGTCAAGGAAGCGGCGGGGCTTTGCCGCGCGCAGCGGATATTGCTGTTGCTGGAAGACGCCGGTGCAGTGCGGATTGCCGGTGCCCGGCTGCCTGCGGCGGAAGACGCGCAAAGCCTGCTGCTGGCGATCACGCCGTGGGTCGATGAAGCCCGGCAGACCGGTGAGGCGCGCCTGCGCCACGGACCGCAGGATGTGCCTCCTGAAGGCCAGCGCTCCTGCCTGGTGGTGCCGCTGGTGGCGCGCAAGCGCCTGCTGGCGTTCTTGTATGCCGATGTCGAAGGCGCGCATGGTCGCTTCAGTGACGAAGACCGCGACCTGCTGGCCAGCCTTGCGTCGCAGGCGGCCGTTGCGCTGGACAATGCCAGTTGGGCGGAAGGACTATTGCACGAGGCGCGGGTCCGCACGCGTGAATTGCAGGCGTCCCGGCGGCATCAGGCCAGCATCGCCGGTGAGAACGTGCGGCTGTTCAACGAGACGAAGGAGGCCTTGGAGCGGCAGACCGCCTCCGCCGAAATCCTCAAGGTGATCGCCAGTTCGCCATCGGATGTGCGGCCGGTGTTCGACGTGATCGTGAACTCCTGCTTGAGCCTGATTTCCTGCGCCCGTGCGGTCGTGCTGACGAAGGAAGGCGAAGCGTTTCGGCGGGCAGCGGTGGCCAACTTCGGGGAAGCGCAAGCCCGGCCGATGGGACACGCCATGGAAGTTCTCGTGCCGATCAACCCGGAGGAAAACTTTCCGTCACGGGTATTCGTCAGTGGCCTACTGCTGCACATTCCGGATTGGAACCAGGTCGAACTGCCGCGGCACGAGAAGATGGTTTTCGAGCGCACCGGCTATCCGGCTTCCGTCATGCTCCCCTTGATGCGGCTGGGCGAATGCATCGGTGTGCTGATTGTGTTCCGCGCGACGGCAGGCGCTTTTTCGGACCGGGAAATCGCCCTGCTGGAATCCTTTGGCGACCAGGCGGTGATCGCCATCGAGAACGTGCGTCTGTTCAACGAGACCAAGGAGGCGCTGGAACGCCAGACGGCCACCGCGGAAATTCTGCGCGTGCTCGGCGGTTCGATGACTGACACGCAGCCGGTTTTCGATGCCATTGTGAAAAACTGCAGCACCTTGTTGAATGGCAGCCGCGTCACGCTTTGGCTGATCGACGATGACCGGCTGCATGCACGCGCCTGTACAGGAAATGCCCCCGAGCCGATTCCGTTCGACCGCAGCAGCGCTAGCGGTGCGTGCATGCTCGAACGGCGCGTGATCAGCCTCGCGGATCTGGAGAAGGCGACTGAAGAGTATCCGCGCATCCGCAATCTTGGCATGAAGGTCGGCTATCGCTCCGGAATCTACGCACCGCTGCTGCTGCCTGGTCGGGCGCTTGGCGGCATTGCCGTGCTTCGGCCCGAATTGGGCTCCTTCGACGCGGAAGACGTTGCGCTTCTGAGCACTTTCGCCGACCAGGCGGTCATCGCCATCGAAAACGTGCGCCTTTTCAACGAAGCGCAGCAGGCCCGGGCCGCCGCCGAGGCCGCCAACGAGGCCAAGAGCGCGTTCCTGGCCACCATGAGCCACGAGATCCGCACGCCGATGAACGCCGTCATCGGCATGAGCGGCTTGTTGCTCGACACCCCGCTTACCGACGACCAGCGCGACTTCGCCACCACCATCCGCGACAGCGGGGATTCGTTGCTGACGATCATCAACGACATCCTCGATTTCTCCAAGATCGAGGCCGGGCGCATGGATATCGAGGCGCACCCGTTCGACCTGCGCGACTGCGTGGAGTCGGCAATGGACCTGATCGGCGCGCGTGCCGCCGAGAAGCACCTGGACATCGCCTACCAGTTCGAGGGCGAAGTGCCGGCGGCGCTCAATGGCGACGTCACCAGGCTCAGGCAGATCCTGCTCAACCTGCTCTCCAACTCGGTCAAGTTCACCGAAGCCGGCGAGGTGGTGCTGACGGTGCGCCTGGAGGGTGACGAACAGACCGGGGAGGGCGACATGCTGCACTTCACCGTGCGCGACACCGGCATCGGCCTGTCCGAAGCGGGCCTGGCGCGCCTGTTCCAGAAATTCAGCCAGGCCGACAGCGGCACCACCCGCAAGTACGGCGGCACCGGCCTGGGGCTGGCGATTTCCAGGCTGCTGGCCGAACTGATGGGCGGCACCATGTGGGCCGAGAGCGCCGGGCCGGGGCAGGGCAGCAGCTTCCACTTCACCATGCGCGCGGTGCCGGCCGAACTGCCGCACGGCACGCGACGTGAATTCCTCGGCCAGCAGCCGCAGCTGGCAGGCAAGCGCATCCTCGTGGTCGACGACAACGCCACCAACCGGCGCATCCTGGCGCTGCAAACGGCCAAATGGGGCATGGCGGTCAACGACACCGAGTTTCCGGCGCAGGCGCTGGAGATGCTGGGGGCCGGGCCCTACGACCTGGCCATCATCGACATGCACATGCCGGGCATGGACGGCGCCATGCTGGCCCAGGCCATCCGCAACGCCGGGCAGACGCTGCCGCTGGTGCTGTTTTCATCGCTCGGGCGCAAGGAGGGGGGCGACAGCGTGTTCGCCGCCACGCTCGCCAAACCCCTGCGCCAGAGCCAGCTGTTCGACACACTGGTCGGCCTGCTCGGCGGGGACGCCGCGCCCAGGCCGTTGGCCGCGGCCGCCAAGCCGCGCATGGACGCCGGCATGGCCGAGCGCCATCCCTTGCGCATCCTCTTGGCCGAGGACAACGTGGTCAACCAGAAACTGGCCCTGCGCCTATTGCAGCAGATGGGCTACCGGGCGGATGTGGCCGGCAACGGCATCGAGGCCATCGAGTGTGTGGCGCGCCAGCCTTACGACGTGGTGCTCATGGACGTGCAGATGCCGGAGATGGACGGGCTGGAGGCGAGCCGGCGCATCGTTTCGCGCTGGCCGGAAGCGGCGATGCGCCCGCGCATCGTCGCCATGACGGCCAATGCCATGCAGGGGGACCGCGAGGAGTGCCTCGCCGCCGGCATGGACGACTATGTGACCAAGCCGATCCGGGTGGATGCGCTGGTGGAAGCACTGAACCAGGTGAGGCCGCGCGATGCCAGGTAAACGCCCCGGTTTGATCAAGTGCTTGCCACGCTCACGCCGGCAGCAGCGTGCAACGCTCGATTCGGGCCAGGGTTGCGCCCATGGTCTGGCGCGCCATGGCAGTGTCATAGGCCGCCTGTCCACGCAGCCACCAGCCATCGCTCATGCCGAAGTAACGGCACAGGCGCAGGTCGGTATCGGCGGTAACCGCGCGCTTGCCGGCCACGATATCGCCAATGCGCTGGGGCGGCACGCCAATGTCCTTGGCAAGCCGGTATTTGCTCAAGCCCAGGGGCTTCAAGAATTCCTCCTCCAGCATTTCGCCGGGGGACACGGGCGCCACGGTTCGCATCTTCAATCTCCCTCAGTGATAGTCAACGATCTCGACGTCGGCGGCGCCCTGCGCCGTCCACACGAAACACACGCGCCACTGGTCGTTGATGCGGATGCTGTGTTGTCCTGCCCGGTCACCCTTGAGCGATTCGAGCCGGTTGCCCGGCGGCACTTTCAGATCGTCAAGAACGGCAGACCAGTCCAACTGCGCCAACTTGCGCAAGGCGGGTCGCTCGATATTCACCCAGCGCCGAATGCGCTGGCCTTCGAACAGCGCCTGCGTGTCCTTGCACTTGAAGCTCCCAATCGACATTTTCGCATATTAACGCGCCTCGTTAATATGTTCAATCTCCCTGCAATCGGGTTCACCATGCAGGGCGACCGTGAGCAGTGCCTCGCCGTCGGCACGGACGACTACGTGACCAAGCCGATCCGGGTGGATGCGCTGGTCGACGCCTTGCTGCGGGTGCAGCCTGGCACCAGGTGTTGAGCTTGGGGACAGCTTGACCGCAGAACATGCGTCTGCAAGCGCGCCCGCGATTGCTGCAAGAATTCGGCCATGCGCCCTTCTGAAGCCCT
>JBEIFV010000273.1:0-5975 GCA_040382235.1 Burkholderiales bacterium | reverse complement strand
TTGACCACCACGCCGCAATCATGCGCAATCGCGTAGTGCTGCAGGGTCACCTTGCCCAACTCGATATCCACTTCCACCTGCACCGCGTGGGCCGCATACGACCAGGTGACCGTCGGCGCTTCCCAATAGCAGGTTTCCTCCAGGCCTGCCTCCACCCCGGGCGGACGCTGGTGATCCCAGCCGGGACGCGCGGCGTGGGCGACCTGGCCCAGGGTCAATTCCCTGCCGGGGATGCCGGCGATGCCGACACCGCCCTCACGCAACTCAAGGTCGCCGGGCGCGCATTCGAGCATGTTGCTGGCGATGGTGAACACTTTCTTCAACAGCTTTTCGCTGGCCACATGCATGGCAGCCGATACATGCACGGTCGAGCGGCTGGCAATGGTGCCAAAGCCCATCGGTATGGCGCCGGTATCGGCCAGCGCGATCACCACATTGGCCGGATCGACCTTCCACAGGTCGGCGGCGATTTGCGAATAAATCGTTTCCATGCCCTGCCCTTGCGGGCAAGCGCCGCTGGCGACATACAGCTTGCCGGAGGGCTCGATGCGCACGGTTGCGCCTTCGAAAGGCCCGACGCCGGTGCCTTCGGTATAGACACCCAGGCCCAGGCCCAGATACACGCCGCGCCTGCGCGCCTCAAGTTGTCGCACGCGAAATGCCTCGACGCCGCCGATGGCTTCAATCGCCTTGGCCAATGCTGCCGGGTAATCGCCGCTATCGTAGACCACCGGTTCGCCATCGCGATACGGAATGCCGACCGAGTAAGGCATGTCCGCCGGCCCTACCATGTTGCGCCGGCGCACTTCGGCCGGCTCCAGCCCGAGTTCGCGCGCGATCAAGTCCATCATGCGCTCGATGGCCTGCGCCGCTTCCGGCCGGCCGGCGCCGCGATAGGGGGCATTGGGCACCTTGTTGGTGGCAACCACGCGACCCCGCACGCTCAGGTTGGGCACCTTGTAGGGGCCTGCCAGATGGCTGGCGGTGTTGTAGGGGATGCCGATGCCGACCGGATTCCAGGCGCCGCAATCCATCACGAATTCGTCACGCACCGCCAGCACCCGACCGTTGCTGTCGAAGCCGACTTCAATGTCGTGCAACTGATCGCGCGAGTGGCAGGCGCTTTGCATGTGCTCGCGCCGGTCCTCGACCCACTTCACCGGCGCGCCAAGTTGCTGTGCCAGGAACGGCAGCAGCACATCCTCCGGGTACACATGACCCTTGCCGCCAAAGCCGCCACCGACATCCGGTGCGATGCAGCGCACACTCGCCTCGGGCACCGCCAGCGTGGTCGCCACTTCGCGCCGCACCCAGTGCACCATTTGCGTGGACGACCAGATGGTATAGGCACGGGTGCGCTTGTCATACTGAGCGATCACGCCGCGGCATTCCATCGGCACCGCCGCATAGCGGTGATGATAAAACTGGCGCAGCAGTCGATGCTGTGAATTGGCCAACGCCAGCGCAACGTCACCCTTGGCAATCGAAAACTCGGCCAGCAGGTTGGTGCCATAGCGCTCATGCAGGATGGATGCGCCGGGTTCGAGGGCCGCGAGCGGGTCAACCGCAGGCGGTAGCACCTCGAGGTCCAACTCCACCAATTCGGCAGCATCTTCGGCGACATAGCGGCTTTCGGCCACGATCACTGCTACTGCCTCGCCCACATGGCGCACCTTGTCAAACGCAAGCAGCGGCTGGCGTGGATCGATGATCTCGTGCTTGACCTTGGCGCGCCATTTGCCCGGCAAAGGAAGTTGCTGGTCGCCCACCGCCGGCAGCGCCTGCTGCAGTTCAGCGCCACTGAGCGCCAGCCAAACCCCGGGCAGTGCGCGCGCCCGCGACAGGTCGACGCCGCGGATGCGCGCATGGGCGTGCGGGCTGCGCACAAAGGCCACATGGCCCATGCCCGGCAGCACCATGTCGGCCACGAACTGGCCTTCGCCGATCAGAAGGCGGGCGTCTTCGCGCCGCGCCAGTGGCTGACCAACAAAACCCTGCGATTGGGCGTGCGCCATCTGAATTCCTTGTTTCGACTTGAGGGAAAATCCGAAAGGTCCGCGCCATGCAATGCCGAACCGCTTCGATCGATTATAGTATTAGGCTGGTTTTGATCGCGCAACAATCACGCCCTGCAGCCCGTCGCTTCCGGACGCCATGTTTACCGGAATGCATTGTTTTCACTTCCTGCCTGAAAGCGTATCGCAGTGAAACCGCCCCGCTTCTCCTACCACGCGCCCGACAGTGTCGACGCCGCCATAGATTTGCTCACTCGCTACGCCGGCGATGCGCGCCTGCTTTCCGGCGGCCAAAGCCTGGTGCCAATGCTCAACTTCCGGCTGCTCTCGCCAGCGGCTCTGATCGACCTGGCGCGCATTCCCGACCTGGCCTATGTGAGAGAGGAAAACGGCACAGTGGCGATTGGCGCGATGACCCGCCAACGCCATGTCGAATCCTCCGCCATCGTGGGCGACCGCCTGCCCTTGTTGCGCGAGGCGCTTGGCTGGGTGGGCCACTTGCCGACCCGCTCGCGCGGCACCATCGGCGGCTCGCTGGCGCATGCCGACCCCAGCGCCGAATTGCCGATGACGCTGCTGGCACTTGACGGGTCCGTCGTGGCCGCCGGGCCGCGCGGCCGCCGCAGCATCGCCGCCGCCGACCTGTTCGATTCGATGTTCACGACCCATCTTGCGCCTGACGAAATCCTGCTTGAAGTGCGTATTCCTGCGATGGCGCCGTCGAGCGGATTCGCCATCGAGGAATATGCACGCCGCAAGGGCGACTTCGCCATCGTGGGGGTGGCCGCGGTGCTGCAACACGAGGGTGGCCGCTGCCTGCGCGCACGCCTGGCCGCTTGCGGCGTGGGCAGCGCAGCGGTGCGTTTGTCCGGCGCCGAACGGATTCTCGAGCGTGACGGGCTGGGGCCGGAGGCGATCGATGCCGCCGCAGCGAATGCGTCAGCCGAAATCGATCCACCCACTGATCCGAATGCCTCGGCGGACTATCGTCGCCACTTGACCGCCGTGCTGGTGGGCCGCGCCCTGCGCCGCGCCGCCGGCTTGAACGCAGTTGCCACCCATTGAGAATGCAATGAACGACGTCGCCCTTGAATCCATCGATATCAACCTGACCGTCAACGGCAAGCCGCGCAGCGGTCGTTGCGAGCCGCGCAAGTTGCTGGTCGATTTTTTGCGCGAAGACCTGGTGCTGACAGGCACCCATGCCGGCTGCGAACATGGGATCTGCGGCGCCTGCACCATCCTGATCGACGGCGAAGCCGCGCGCTCCTGCATCACCTTGGCCGTTCAGGCCAATGGCGCCGAACTGGTCACTATCGAAGGGCTGGCGCAGGGTGGCACATTGCACCCCCTGCAGGTGGCATTCGCCAAGTTTCACGGCCTGCAGTGCGGCTTCTGCACGCCCGGCATGCTGATCACCGCGATCGACTTTCTGCGCGTCAACCCGGCACCGACCGAAGAAGAGGTGCGCGATGCGATGTCGGCCGTGCTTTGCCGCTGCACCGGCTACCAGGGCATTGTGGCGGCCGTGATGGCGGTGGCGCATGGGTCGGCTGCGGCCAATCCTGCTTGAGGGCGCAGGCTGCAACACCTGCACTTGCACAACCCTGCCTGTTGCATCAGCCGAGGAAGCCGCCATGCAAACCAGAATCACCGAAATGTTCGGCATCGAGCATCCGATCATCCAGGGCGGCATGCATTTTGTGGGCTTCGCCGAGTTGGCCGCCGCAGTTTCCAACGCCGGCGGCCTGGGCATCATCACCGGGCTCACCCAGAAAACCCCGGAGTTGCTGGCGGCCGAGATTCGCCGCTGCCGCGAGATGACCGACAAGCCCTTTGGCGTCAACCTCACCTTCCTGCCCACGGTCACCTCGCCCGACTATCCAGGCTACATCCGCGCCATCATCGAGGGCGGCATCAAAGTGGTCGAGACTGCCGGCAACAATCCGCAAAAATGGCTGCCCGCGATGCACGATGCGGGAATCAAGGTGATCCACAAATGCACCTCGGTACGCCACTCGTTGAAGGCGGAAACGATTGGCTGCGACGCCGTGAGTGTCGACGGATTCGAATGCGGCGGGCATCCCGGCGAGGACGACATTCCGAATTTCATCCTGCTGCCGCGTGCCGCCGAAGAACTCAAGATCCCGTTTGTGGCCTCCGGCGGCATGGCGGACGGCCGCTCGCTGGTGGCCGCTCTCTCGCTGGGTGCCGAAGGCATGAACATGGGTACGCGCTTCATCGCCACCCGCGAGGCACCGGTGCACGACAACGTCAAGCAGGCGATCGTGGCGGCCAGCGAACTCGATACCCGCCTGGTGATGCGGCCCTTGCGCAACACCGAGCGGGAGATCAAGAACGCCGCGGTCCTTCGCTTGCTGGAGAAGGAACGTACGCTCGGCGCCAACCTTAAATTCGCGGACATCATCGATGAAGTCGCCGGTGTGTACCCGAAGATCATGCTGGAAGGCACGATGGACGCGGGCGCATGGTCCTGCGGCATGGTGGCCGGCCTGATCCACGACATTCCGACCTGCAAGGAACTGATCGATCGCATCATGCATGAGGCCGATGCGATCATTCGCCAGCGTCTGGCGGGTTTCGTCGCCGCCTGATTCGCAGCTTCGGCGCTGGCCCGATTTCAGCGCCCGGGCGTCTCCTGCGTTTGCCACGAAGTCGTGCCCGGTCGTCCGCGCAGGTGCAGCCGAGCGCTTGCCGGCGGCGTTTCCGCCAACAGGCGGCCGCGGCGATAAACCTTGAGCCGGGTGGCGCGCAGGCGCAAGGCCTCAATGGGGTCATGCGCCTGCAGCAACACGAAGTCGGCGTTGCAACCCACGGCCAGGCCGTAGCCTTCAAGCCCCAACAAGCGCGCCGGATTGACGGTGACGGTGTCGAAACACTGGCGCATCGCCGCCTGGCTTGTCATCTGCGCCACATGCAGGCCCATGTTGGCCACCTCCAGCATGTCGCCGCTGCCCAGGCTGTACCAGGGGTCGAGCACGCAATCCTGTCCGAAAGCCAGGTTGATGCCGTGCGCCAACAACTCCGGCACGCGCGTCATGCCGCGCCGCCTGGGATAGGTATCGTGGCGCCCCTGCAGGGTGATGTTGATCAGCGGGTTGGCCACCACCTGCATTTGCGCCTCGGCCATCAGCGGCAGCAGCTTCGACACATAGTAGTTGTCCATGGAATGCATGGAGGTCAGGTGCGAAGCGGTGACCCTGCCCTGAAGGCCATGCCGCATGGTCTCGGCGGTGAGCGTTTCGATGTGGCGCGACAGCGGGTCGTCCGACTCGTCGCAATGCATGTCCACGCGCAAGCCCCGCTCGGCCGCCAGGCGGCACAGCAGGCGCACGCTGTGCGCGCCGTCCTCCATGCTGCGCTCAAAATGCGGGATGCCGCCAATCACCTCCAAACCCAAGTCGAGCGCGCGCTTGATCTGGTCCATGGCGGCAGCGCTGCGTAGCGCGCCATCCTGCGGAAACGCCACCAGTTGCAAGTCCATGTACGGTGCGACACGTCGCTTGACGTCCAGCAAGGCCTCGACCGCCAGCAGGCGTGCATCACAAACATCCACATGCGAGCGAATCGCCAGCAAGCCGCGCCCAACCGCCCAGTCGCAATAGGTCATTGCCCGCTCAACCACGGCCTCGCAGCTCAGCTCGGGCTTGAGTTCATTCCACAGGGCGATACCCTCGAGCAATGTACCGCTCTGGTTGACCCGCGGCATGCCGTAACTGAGCGTCGCATCCATGTGGAAGTGGGAGTCGACAAAGGGCGGGCTCACCAGTTGCCCACAGGCATCAAGCACCGCATGCGCTGGCGCGTCGAAGCCCGCCGAGACCTCAACGAAACGACCATACCGCGCCGCGAGAGACATGCCGCTACGACCATCGGGCAACACAGCATTTCTGACCAACAGATCGAGCATCATTCGTGCCTTTAGCTGAACCTTGGATT
>JBEIFV010000272.1:0-6087 GCA_040382235.1 Burkholderiales bacterium | reverse complement strand
TCTATCCGCGTTAATCGGTGGCTAGCCGCGCCAAGCGCGGAGTTTGCAGTATTCAGTCGTCAGTGTTCAGTTTTCAGTCCGTGACTCGTCACATGTCACCCGCCACACGTCACAGCGGCTTCGCCGCCCCTCCGCCCGTATTGCCCCCTCTGTCTTTTCTGCTAAATTGAAATCGTGAGCACCGAAACCATGGAACTCCTCGAGCTTTGCGAGGCATTGCCGGCAGCGAAGCGGGGAAATGTGCATGGCCAGGTTCAGCGACAAGGTGTTCCTCATTTCCGGCGGCGCACGCGGTTTGGGAGGCGCTCAGGCGCGCGCGCTCGTAGCCGAGGGCGGCAGGGTGGTGATCGGCGACGTCCTGCTGCGGGAGGGCGCGGCACTGGCGGCCGAACTCGGCGCCGCGTGCCGCTTCCTGCCTCTGGATGTGACCAGCGAGACGCAGTGGGGTGCCGCGGTGGAACTGGCGGAAAGTCTCGGGCGCTTGCATGGTCTGGTCAACAACGCCGGGGTATACAAGCCGGTACCGCTGGTCGATACCGATGTCGCAGAGTTCGAGCGGCACACGCGGGTCAACCAGCTCGGTACGTTTCTGGGCATGCGTGCGGTCGTGCCGGCATTCGGGCGCAGCGGCGGCGGCGCGATCGTCAACATGTCGTCGACGGTCGGCTTGCGCAGCGCGCCCAATGCGATCGCCTACACCGCCAGCAAATGGGCGGTGCGCGGCATGACCAAGGCGGCGGCGCTCGAACTGGCGCCGCTCGACATCCGGGTCAATTCGGTGCATCCCGGCCCGATCGATACCCACATGCTCGATGTGCGCTCGCGCGAGGAGAATCTGCGGCGGGTGCAGCAGGTGCCGATGAAACGGCTCGGCAGCAAGGAAGAGATCGCCGGGCTGGTGCTGTTTCTGCTGTCCGACGAGAGTCGCTACATGACCGGCTCGGAAGTCGCGATCGACGGCGGCGCCGCGCTCTAGGCCGCGACCCGCCATGCCAGCCCGCATCCAAGCCGCGCGAATCCAGCCATGAGTCCCGATCGCTACCTGCGCACCTTCGACGTGCTCAACCTGCTGGTGCGGCACAAGGAAGGCATGCGCCTGACCGAGATCAAGGACGCGCTCGACCTGCCGGTGAGCAGCATGCACAACATGCTGCAGGCCTTGGTGAACGCCGAGGTGGCCACCGTCAGCGACGACCTGCGTTATTCGATCGGTCCACGCGCAGTGGCGCTGGCGCTCAACACCATGGCTTCCCTGGATATCCGCGCCATCAGCCATCGTCATCTGCAGGAACTGGCCAAGACCATCGGCGACGATGTCTACCTGGCCTTGCGGGTCGGCAAGCGCGTGATGTACGCCGACCGTTGCCTGGGTACGCAGCGCATTTCCCTCGATATCCGCCTGGGCGAGCCGCTGTATCAACACAGTACCGCGACCGGCAAGCTCTATGCCGCCAACGATTCCGGGCTGGGCGCGCAAGCACTGGCACAGGCCCTGCCGCGACTGACGGCGACCACCATTACCGACCCCAGGGAACTGGAGCGCGAATTCGCGCGGATTCGCACGATGGGCTATGCCAAGAGCATGGAGGAGTCGGTTGTTGGCATCGTCGGTTACGCGATTCCGATTCACGACGGCAGCGGAAAAATGGCGGCGGCGATTCATGCGTCGGTGCTGAAAAGCCGCGCCACCAAGTCGCATGAACGCAAGCTTCTTGGCGCCGCGCGGGCTTGCGCGGAACAGATCGAAAGGCATCTCGGGCGCTAGTCGCAAGCGGGGATAACGTCATCCGCCGCTGCTGCGACATCGCTCCAGGTCCGCTTCGGCAACCACAAAATGCATACGGGAGAGAAGATGAACCCTGGAATCCTGAACAAGATTGTTTTCCTGTCCGCCATGCTGTTCATGGCGATGGCCGCCGCCGCACAGGCGTTTCCCGACAAGGCGGTGCGCATCGTGGTCGGCTTTCCACCCGGCGGTTCCGACATCGCGGGGCGCATCATTGCGCAAAAGCTGCAGGAACTCTGGGGGCAGCCGGTGTTGGTCGAGAACCGCGCGGGTGCCGCCGGCAACATCGGCGCCGAGCTGGTGGCGCGCGCGCCGGCCGACGGCCACACGATCCTGCTGTGCGTCAATTCCTACACCATCAACACCACGGTGTACCGCAACCTCGGCTGGGACCTGCTGCGCGACTTCGCGCCCGCCGGCCGCTTCGCCAATTCACCCATGGTGGTGGTGGTCAACCCGGCGCTGCCGGTCAGGAGCGTGCGCGAGCTGATCGACCATGCGCGCGCCAACCCGGGCCGGCTCAACTTCGGATCGCCAGGCAGCGGCACGGCGCCGCATCTGGCCGCCGAGCTGTTCGCCATCAACGCCGGACTTGCGATGACCCATGTGCCGTACAAGGGCTCGGCGCCGTCGGTGACCGCCTTGCTGGCCAACGAAGTGCAACTGTCGTTCGGCGCCCTGTCGGCGTTCGACGCCTTCGTCAAGGATGGCCGCCTGCGTCCGCTGGCGGTGACCACCGCCCTGCGCAGCGAGCAGGCGCCGGGTGTTCCCACGGTGATCGAAAGCGGCATGCCGGGCTTCGATGCCGACATCTGGTACGGCCTCCTGGTGCCGGTGAAGACGCCGGCCGAGATCGTGGCTAAGATCAGCGCCGACCTCGGGCGGGTGATGGCCGATCCCGAGATCCAGTCCAGGCTGAGGCAACGCGGGCTCGAGCCGGCCTACCTCGACCGTGCGCAGATGGGCGAACTGCTGCGGCGCGACGTGGCGCGCTGGCGCGGCGTCGCCGAACGCATCAAGTTGACGGTCGATTGATGCGCGCACCCTACAGCCGCAACCTGTTCGACCTGATCTGCGAGCAGGCGGAGCGCTATCCCGATCGGCTTGCTGTGATCGACGGCGAGCTGCGTGTGAGCTATGCGCAACTCGAGGCGCGCGCCCGGCGGCTTGCCGGCGCCCTGAGCGTGGCCGGCATCGGCCGCGGCGACCGGGTGGCCATGCTGCTCAACAATCGCGTCGAATGGCTCGAGGTGTGCATCGGCGCGGCCGCCATCGGTGCGGTGGCTGCGCCTTTCAGTACCTGGTCGACGCGGCGTGAGCTCGATTTCCTGCTGGCCGACTCCGGCGCCCGCATGCTTTTCTGCCTCGATCGCTTCGGCGAGCAGGACTACGCGGCCGACCTGGGCGTGTTGCTGGAGCAGCGCGCGTCGCGTTATCCGCAGCTTGAAACGGTGGTGCTGGTCGGTAGCGCGACGCTGCCCGGCGCGCGCGCCTACGAACACTTCGTCGCGGCCGCGCCGGTCGGCGACCTGGCGCCGGGGGAGCGGGCGCGGGCGCAGGATATCGCTTTCATTCTTTACACCTCCGGTTCGACGTCCTACCCCAAGGCGGTGCCGAACGCCCATGGCGCCGCCATCGAAAACGGCTTCCATATCGGGGAACGCCAGGGCCTGGGGCCGAACGACCGCGTGCTGCTGCCGATGCCGCTGTTCTGGTCTTATGGCTCGGCCAATGCGATGTGCGCCACCTTCAGTCACGGCGCAACCCTGGTGCTGCAGGGGCGCTTCGAGGCGGGCCAGGCGCTTGACCTTATCGAGCGCCACGCCTGCACCGCGATCTACACGCTGCCGGCGATCACCGCGGCGCTGGTTGGCCATGCAGCGTTTCGCCCCGCGCGCACGGCAAGCCTGCGTACCGCGATGACCATCGGCACCGCGCGCGACGTGGCTACCGTGGCCGAGGTGCTCGGCGCGCGCGAGGTGTGCAACATCTACGGCCAGACCGAGTCCTACGGCAACTGCTGCGTCACCTGGCATCACTGGCCGCTCAAGCGTCGCATGGAGTCGCAAGGGACACCCCTGCCGGGCGTCAGCCTGCGCATCGTCGATGCTGGCGACGGCCGCGAACTCGGGCAGGGCGAGGTGGGCTCAATCGAGGTCAGTGGCTACCTGACGCCGGGCTACACCGGCGCCAGCCGCGAGCAGAACGCCGCTGCTTTCACCGCCGACGGCTTTTTCCGCACCGGCGACCTGGGGCTGATCACCGCCGACGGCGACCTGCAATTCAAGGCGCGCGATTCCGAGATGATCAAGCGCGCCGGCATCAACATCGCGCCGGCCGAGATCGAGGAGGTGTTGCGCCAGCATCCGGGCGTGGCCGCCGCCGGTGTGGCCGGCGCGCCGCATCCGCAGAAGGGCGAGGTGATCGTCGCCTTCGTGGTGGCCGCGCGCGGCGCCGAGCTCGACCCCGAGCAGCTGCGCGCCCACTGCCGCGCACTGGCGGCGACCTACAAGACCCCGGACCGCATCGAGCTGTGCGCTGCGCTGCCGGTCACCACCACCGGCAAGCTGCTGCGCCGTGAGCTCAAGCAAATGGCCGCAGCGCTGCAAACCGCACAAGGAGACGCACCATGAACCTGGGTTTTTTCACCATGCCGATGCACCCGCGCGACAAGGACTGGCAATTGACGCTGGCCGAAGACCGCGAGGCCTTCATCCTGGCCGACAAGCTGGGCTTCACTGAAGGCTATTGCGGCGAACATGCCACCGATCCGGAAGAGAACATCACCTCCTCGGCGCTGTTTCTTGCCACCCTCGCGCATGCCACCCGCGACATACGGTTGGGCACCGGCACGGTCAACATGCCCAACCAGCATCCGGTGGCCACCGCCGGTAATCTCGCGATGCTCGACCACCTGCTCGGCGGACGCCTGATTTTCGGCATCAGCCCAGGCGCATTGCCCTCGGATTCCGAGGCTTTCGGCAACATGGATATGGATCGCCCGGCCATGTTCCTGGAGGCGATCAACCATGTGCTGGCGCTGTGGACCAGCGACCCGCCCTACAAGATCGCCGGCAAGTTCTGGTCGATCTCCACCGAGCGCACCCATATTGCCGAGACCCGCATGGGCACGGTGCCCAAACCCCTGCAGCGCCCGCACCCGCCGATCGTGGTGACCGCGGTGGCGCCGCATTCCAAGGGCGTGGCCGAAGCCGCGGCGCGCGGCTGGGACCCGATCTCGGCCAACTTCCTCATGCCGATCTGGGTCAAGACACACTGGACCAAGTATGTCGAGGGTTGCGCCAAGGGCAACCGGGTCGCCGACCCCGCCAATTGGCGCGTGGCCAAGACCTTGTGCGTGGCGCCGGATGATGTCACCGCGCGCAACTACGTGACCGACCCCAACGGCCCCTATCACGCCTACTACCGCTCGCTGATGGGCAAGTTGAAGCGGCGCGGCGCGCCTTTGACCCTGTTCAAGAATGATCCGAACACGCCGGATGGCGAGGTCACGGTGGAGTCGGTGATCGACAGCCTGGTAATCCACGGCTCGCCGCAAAAAGTGGCCGATGGCGTGCTGGCGCTGCGTGAACAGATCGGCGATTTCGGTACCTTGCTGTATGGCGGCATGGACTGGCAGGACCGCGATATCGGCCGCAATTCACTGGTGCTGATGGCCGAAAAGGTCATGCCGCTCATCAACCATGCAATCCGTGCCTGACAAGCCTGGATCGCAGCGCCCACATGCAGCATCAACAGGATCAACAGGAGACAGCATGAACCACAGCAAACGGCAGTTTGTCGGTGCATCGTCGGCCCTCTTTGCAGGCCTTTTCGGCATGCTGCCGGCCGCAGCCCAGCAGCAGGCCTTGCGCCTGATGGTCGGCTTTCCGCCGGGCGGCTCGGGCGACACCTTCGCGCGCATGATCGCCGAACAGTTGCGCCCTGAACTGGGCACCATCCTGGTGGAAAACCGTGAAGGTGCGGGTGGCCTGGTGGCAGCGGAAGCCTTTTTGCGCGGCCCGACCGACGGCTCGGTGGCGATGATGCATACGGCGTCGAGCGCGGTGTTCGCGCCGGTGATCCGCAAGAAGCCGCCGTACGATCCCCTGAAGGATTTCCAGTGGGTCGCGCTGATGTCGGTGGCGCCGCTGGTGATCGTCGCTAATCCGAAGCTGCCGGTTGCCGATCTCAAGTCCTTTATGGACTACCTGCGCAGCAAGCCCGGCCAGCCCTACGGCAGCGCCGGCATCGGCGCCTCGACCCATCTGGCCGCCGAACAGTAGTTCGACCAGGCCGGG
>JBEIFV010000271.1:0-6113 GCA_040382235.1 Burkholderiales bacterium | reverse complement strand
GCCAGGCCAGCGCCACCTGGGAGGCCGGCGAATCGGCGGCAAACACCAGCTTTTCGCGCACCCGCTCGCGATCGACCGGATCGAGCAGTGCCAGCAGGGTCGCTTCCGGCGCATAGCCGATCGGGTAGCAGTCGCGCAGCGCCACCGCGATGGCGACGCGAATGCCGATGGCGTTGGCGGCGCGCGCCACGCTCTCCAGCTCTTCCACGATGCGGGCGCGGTTTTGCGGCCGCGTGTAATGCACCATTACCGAACCGGTGCCGCCCAGCGCCGAGCGGCCGAGTGCCGCCAGATTGACCAGATATGGGTCGACCGCCGGGCTGCCGCTCATGTTGATCTGCCATAACTCCAGCGGCAGGTCGTAGGCGCCCAGGGCTGTGGGCCGCACCCCGCGCACATGGTCATGCGCATTGGCCAAAGGCGGCATGGCGAACAAGTCGCCACCGGCATCATCGGGCGCGTTGTCGAGTGCGGTGAAGACCCCGCCGCTCCAGTCGATGCGGGCACGGCGACACGCGCTGCAGCCACCGCGTGGATCGAACAGGCGTGCCGCCACCGCTGTGGGCGGCGTGCCGGTCATCTGCTCCGGCATGCTGCCAACAGAGCTGGTGCCGGGTTCATGCTTTCCGGTTCGCTTCGATCGCGATGCTGGGGTCGCACAGGTCCTTGACCGTCATCGGGGTCTTGACCATGTCGACCTTTCGATACAACTCGATGATCTTCGCGTAGAGGTCGAGGTCGAGCGTGAGCAGGCCTTGCTTTTGCACCGGGCCGGCGGTGATGTAGGGCTTGCTGGCCTTGATTTCGGTCAGCTGCGCCTTCAGGTCCAGGCCGGGGGCGCCGTACTTCTCGACCATCAGCTTGGCGGTCTCGTCCGGGTGGTCGAGCGCCCAGGTCCAGGAGCGGATCGCCGCGCGCATGAAGCGCACCACGTCGTCGCGGTTGGTCTTGAGGTAGTCCTCTCGCACATAGATCGTGCCGGCAGTCTCGGGAAAGCCGAGGTCATGCACTTCCAGAATGTGGATCGGAAAGCCACGCGTTTGCAGCATCACCCCCTGGTTGGTGGAGTAGCCGCTGTAGGCATCGATCTGCCCGGTCACCAGTGCTCCAGGATCGGGCCCCGACGGCACCATGTTGACCGAAGCGGCATCGACGCCGTTTTCCTTGAGCAGGTTCAAAATCAAGGGGCGGCCCGAGGCGGGCACGGCGAGGGTCTTGCCGGCCAGTTCCTTGATCGACTTGATCGGTTTGCCGATCGGGCTCATGAAGGCGAACGGGCTTCTCTGGAACACCGTGCCGATGATCTTGATCGGAATGCCTTTTTCGCGCGCGATCAGGAGCGGGCCGATAGGCCGGTCGCCGATCACCGATTTTCCGCTGGCAACGTTCGCCACCGAATCGATGTTGGGGCCGCCGGAATTGAAGGTCGGGTCGAGCCCGGCCTCCTTGAAGTAGCCTTTTTCGATGCCGGCGAAGTAGCCGCCATACTGGATGCTCTTGATCCATGAAAGCTGGAAACCGATGGCCTTGGCAGCTTGGGCGCTGGCGTCGCGCGCACCCAATATGCCGATGGAAGGAAGGGCGGCACCGAGCGCTACACCGCCGGCACCGGCGAGAAGGCGGCGGCGGCTGGCCGTGATCGACCGGGTTTGACTGAAAGCGGCTTTGCTGCGACCTTGCATAAGGTTTCTCCTTGGGACGGGGCAAAAATGCGTTGGGGTGGCTATTGCGTGGATAAATTCCTTTCATCGCAAGTTCCGTGCGCGGTCACCGGTTGTCGTGCTCCTGCCGATGCAACTGCAATTGAGAAAACACTGAACAAGCCCCTGGAATACTGGCGATCGAGCGTCAGGCGCCTTCAATTCAACTTTTCGTAAACGTGGCTTTCTCGACCTGCGGGCTCATTCAGTGCAGCCTCAGATCCGGGCACCGATGCCAGGGACCTATCGCTCGGGATCTGCAGAGCCTTGAGGGTTGGCTCCAATGCGGTGCGGGCGCACCAACGTGAGGCGGTGCCCGCATTGGAAGCAGCCCGTGTCGCGAAAATTGACAAGGCCGGAGGCGGCTCCCAGAATGCACGCTCCCGAAACCAATACCGATTGCTTTCATGCAGCCCTTGCTGGCGCTTGCAGCCGATCTTACGTCCGGCAAAACCACCAGTGCTGCACTGGTGGAAGGCGCGCTGCTACGCGGCGCTGACCTCGGTGGCGAAGGTGCGCGGGTGTTCGTGCGGCACTACGCCGAAGCGGCACAGGCGGCGGCAGCGGCCAGCGACCGCCTGCGCGCGCACGGTATCGTCGCTTCGCCGCTGGCCGGCGTACCGGTGTCGATCAAGGATTTGTTCGATGTTGCCGGCGACATTACCCGTGCCGGGTCGAAAGTGCTCGATGATGCGCAGCCGGCGACAGCTGATGCAGCGGTGGTTGCGCGGCTGCGGCGCGCCGGCGCGATCATCATCGGCCGCACCAACCCGGTCGAGTTCGCGTTTTCCGGGCTCGGCCTGAACCCGCATTACGGCACGCCTGCGAACCCCTGGGACCGCGCCACCGGCCGCATTCCGGGAGGTTCATCATCCGGCGCGGCGGTATCGGTGGGCGACGGCATGGCGGCGGTCGGCATCGGGTCCGACACCGGCGGCTCAGTGCGCATTCCGGCGGCGCTGTGCGGCCTGACCGGCTTCAAGCCCACCGCCCGGCGAGTGCCGAAGGACGGGACCTTTCCGCTCTCGACCACGCTCGATTCGATCGGCCCGATCGCGCACAGTGTTGCCTGCTGCGCTCTGGTCGACAGCGTTCTCGCCGGCCACGAGCCGCAGGTGCCAGCGGTGCTGCCGCTCGCCGGCTTGCGCCTGGGCGTGATTCAGGACTACGTGCTGGCCGGTCTCGACGCCACCGTGTCGCGCGCCTTTGAGCAGGCGCTGATCAGTTTGTCCAGGGCCGGTGCGAAGATCTGCGAGGTGCGCTTTGCCGCGCTCGGCCGGCTGCCGCACATCAATCGCAACGGCGGCATGGTGATGCCGGAGGCCTATGCGATTCATCGCACCCTGATCGCCGCGCGTCGCGCCGGCTATGACCCGCGCGTGGCGTCACGGGTGCTGCGCGGCGCCGAAGTCAGTGCCGCCGATTACATTGATGTGCAAAACGAGCGGGCGGCGATGATCGCCGAAAGCGCGCGTGTTGCCGCCCCCTTCGATGCCTGGCTGATGCCGACGGTGGTGATGGTGGCACCGCCGATCGCGCCGCTCGAGACTGACGATCTGCTCTACAACCAGACCGATTATGCGATTCTGCGCAACCCCAGCGTGGTGAATTTTCTCGATGGCTGCGCGTTGACTATTCCCTGCCATGAGCCCGGCTCCGGTCCGGTGGGTTTGTCGGTGATGGGGCAGGGTGGCTGTGATCGTCGCGTGCTGGCGATCGGCCTGGCTATAGAGGACGCGCTGCGCGTTTCCCACTGAACAACCCGAACCAGGAAGGACCACGATGCTCAAAGTTCGCCCCATGCCGCCGCAAGCGGACCCCGCGCTGCTGGCGCGCTTGAAGGAAGTCGACCCCACCACCATCGGCCATTTCCGCCACTATGGTTTCGTCGACCCGGAGGTACGCGCGCTGATTCCCGGCCGCCGCGTGGTCGGCACTGCGGTCACCGTGTGCATGCCGGCGATCGATTCGGCGCTGCTGCATTATGTGGTGAGCCGCTGCCGGCCCGGCGACGTTCTGATCATCGACCGCCTCGGCGACCGGCGCCATGCCTGCATGGGTGGGGTGGTGGCCGCGGCCATGAAGGTGGCCGGCATCGCGGCGGTGATCCTGGACGGCCTGGCCTGCGACTTCGCCGAAATCCGTGAACTCGATCTGCCGGTGTGGTGCCGCGGTGAAGCGGTGCTCACGGCCAAGTTCATGGGCGTGGGCGGGGCGATCAACATTCCGGTTTCATGCGGCGGGGTGGCGGTGACGCCGGGCGACATCGTGCTGGCCGATTCCGGCGGCGTGCTGGTGCTGCCGCCGGATGCCGAAGAGGTCGGCTACTGCATCGGCAAATCGCTGCCGATGCAGGCCGGGGAACCGGACAAGTTGAAGGAGATTCGTTCTGGCAAGCGCATCGGCGACTTGTCAGGCGCCAACCAGCGCATCGATGCGCTGCTGGCCGCGCAAGAGGAGGAATTTGCCAAGTGGCGCAAGTAGGCAAAGCGGCTTGGCAAAGCCGCCAACATTGCCGACACCGTTGTGACAACGGCCGCACGCACCGCTGGCGCGCGCCGCGTCGCTTAGTCGGTGAACACGAAGTCCGTTTTCGCCCCGTCGATCGCAGCCACTGCCGCCAGCGCCACCTCACGGTCCTGCTCGCCAGTGCCGGAGCCCACACCCACCGCGCCCACGCACACACCGCCGATGATGATCGGCACGCCGCCTTTGAGCGAAATGTTGCGGCCCTGGGTGGTGATCGCCAGCTTCAATTCCAGCGTGGGCTCGCCGCGCGGGCCCGTCGGCATGCGTGCCGATGCGGCGGTGATCGCCTTGTGATGCGAAGAATCGATCGAAACGATCTTGGCGCCATCCATGCGCACCGAGGCCAGCAGGTTGCAGCCTTCGTCGACCACGGCGATGCATTGCGGCTGGTTCATCGCAGTGGCTTTGGCGATGCCGGCGGCGATCGCCTTCTGCGCGGCGGCGTGGGTCAGTTTGAGCGAAGCATAGGTATCGGCCATGTCGAGATCCAGTAAAGGGAGAAGCCCGATGTTAGCAAGCCAGACGCAACCGGTGGCAGGGATGATTCGCCATGCATGATCCATGGCACTGCCTGTGCGACTACGAAACCCTTGAAGTAGCCCCCACCGGCAACGGGGTGCTGAACGGCCTCACCTTCGTGATCAAGGACAACATTCACGTGGTCGGCCACCGCACCGGTTGCGGCAACCCCGACTGGCTGCGCACCCACGCGCCAGCCACCGCCACCGCCTCCTGCGTCACCCGCACCCTGGCCGCCGGCGCACGGCTGGTCGGCAAGACCCAATGCGATGAACTGTTTTTCAGTCTTGAAGGCGAGAACGCGCACTACGGCACACCGATCAATCCGGCCGCGCCCGAGCGCATTCCCGGCGGCTCCTCCAGCGGCGGGGCGGTGGCGGTCGCCGGAGGCCTGGCCGACTTTGCCATCGGCACCGATGCCGGCGGCTCGGTGCGCATCCCGGCCGCACTGTGCGGGCTGTGGGGCCTGCGGCCGACCCATGGGCGCATGCCGGCCGACGGCGTGGTCGGCCTGGCGCCAAGCCTGGGCACCACCGGCTGGTTCGCACGCGATGCGCAATTGCTCGCACGCGTCGGCGCGGCCTTGCTGGACCCCGACCCGGCGCCCTGGGAGCCGCGGCGCTTGTTGATAGCGCAGGATGCGATGGCCCTGGCCACGCCCGCCGTGCGCGAAGCCATCGCACCGATCATCGCACGTATCGCCGCTCTCTTCGCAAACGTGCAGCAAGTGCAAGCCGCACCCGAGGGCATCGCAAACTGGCTCACCGCGCTACGTACCGTCCAAGGCTTCGAAGCCTGGCAAACCCACGGCGAGTGGATCACGCGCGAGAAACCAGTGCTGGGCGAGGTGATCCGTCAACGCTTCGATTGGGCCAGGAGTATCGCTGCCGAGGCAGTGCCGCCGGCACGCGCAATCCGCGCCCAGGTCGGTGCGCGTTTCCATGAATTGCTGGGTGACGATGCCTTGATGCTGTTGCCGACCGTGGCGGCGCCGGCGCCGAAGCGCGGCACCAGCGGCGCGACACTCGATGCGTTTCGCGGGCCGACTCTGCAATTGGCTGCGTGGGCGGGGTCAAGCGGCGTGCCGCAATTGACCTTGCCGGCGGGCGCGGTTGAGGGTGCGCCGGTGGGCTTGTCGATCATCGCGCCGCGCGGGGCGGATCTTGCGTTGCTGGATTGGGTGGCGCAGGGGATTGGCACGATCTGAACGCGGGTCAACCCCTTGTTTGTGGCATGCTCGCAGTCGCGAACTGAAAACCGAACAGGTGCTCTATGTCAATTCCCGTGGAAGTATTGGAAATTGAGGTCCTGAGTCTCCCGCCTGCAGAGCGCTCACGCCTTCTCGACAGACTGCTGGCCAGCCTT
>JBEIFV010000270.1:0-6173 GCA_040382235.1 Burkholderiales bacterium | reverse complement strand
CCGGGTATGACCGGCTATTTCGGCTTGCTCGAATCCGGGCAGCCACGGCCTGGCGAAACGGTGCTCGTATCGGGTGCCGCCGGCGCGGTTGGCCAAACCGTAGGCCAGGTGGCCAAGATCAAGGGGTGTCGGGTGGTCGGCATCGCCGGCGGCGCCGACAAGTGTAAATTCGTGGTCGATGAACTGGGCTTCGATGCCTGCATCGATTACAAGGCCGGGCCGGTGCGTGAGGGTCTGAAACTGTTCTGCCCCAAGGGGGTCGATGTGTATTTCGACAACGTCGGTGGCGAGATACTTGACATCGTGCTCACACGCATCAACCGGCGCGCGCGTATCGTGATTTGTGGCGCCATTTCGCAATACAACAATACGACACCGGTCAAGGGACCGTCGAACTATCTTTCCCTGCTGGTCAACCGCGCGCGCATGGAAGGCATCGTCGTATTCGACTGGGCCGACCGCTACGGCGAGGCGGTCAGCCAGATCGCCCAATGGATGCGCGAAGGGAAATTCCGCTCCCGCGAAGATGTGGTCGACGGCCTGGCCAATTTTCCGGCCACCCTTAACCTGCTTTTCTCCGGCGGCAACTTCGGCAAGCTGGTGTTGAAAGTCGCTGATGCCTGAAAGCCGCGTTTGCAGCAGCCACCGGGCAGCCGAGCGGCCGGGCCGCGACGGCCCGCACGCCGCCGGTCGCCACTGAGAGCCCGTTCCCCTTGGCTAGCGACCCTACCTACAACCCGCTGATCAGCCCTGACGCTTGCCGCGTCTGGCTCAACGCGCTGCCCAAGGCGGACCCACAGGCTCTGGTGAGCGCGATCACCGACGCCTTGAGCGAGTTGCCCGGCCGTGGCGGGATGAACGCGCTAAAGGTGCTTGAGACCCTGCGTCCACCGCTCCTTCAGTACCTGGAAACCCTGGCGTCCAGGTACGCTGACAAGCTGCTGCCGCTGATGCCGGCCCAGCAAGCCGCGCTGGCCGCGAGCGAGGGCCTGACGCGACGCCTGGCCGAAGCCTACGCGGATGGAATCCCGGAGAGCCTGGCTGCCACCGACGAATATCTGCGATTCGCGGCCATGCTGCATCAGCGCGCCGTGTTCTGGTCGGTGCAAGGCATGATCGCCTACCTGCGGGCGCGCCAGCGGGTGCCTGACGATCTGTGGAACATCGCTCACAATACCCTGGCCAGCGCCGCGCGCGCCGGCCTGACCACCACGTCGGTGCGTGACTCGGTGCAAGCGGCCGGCAAGAGCAGTGTCGCTGCCACCTACGGGCGCGGCCTGCTGCTGCACCTGTGCGGCGCGCGCTCGATGTCCGGTCGGGAGTTTGAGTACACCTGCCAGATCGCAAGTTTTTTCGAGCGCAAGCTCACGCTCCATGTGCATGTGACTGGCGCCGCCGGCGGCGGGCGATCCGCCGCGACCAATGATGCCAAGCTGAAGATCGTTCGCATCGCTGATCTGGAGCATGTACTCGATGTGACCGCACTGGCACAAAGCATTGGCGGACGGCTCGCCATGCTCAATCGCGGCATCGCCATCGAGAGTCCGGTGCTGGTACCGCCATCACCTGTACCGGTGTTGCGCTCGCTTTTCGGCAAGCTCTATGGCGCCTGGTGTACACGCACCAACCAGCGACGCTTCCCGCGACGGCACCGCGCAGAAGCGATTTTTTGCGCGATCGATCCTGAATTGATCTACGGCCTGATGAAGCGCCGGCGCTACCTGCCCCCGCCGCCACCCAAGGTCTACAACCACGTCGAGGTGGCGAATATTTTCCTGGGCGCCGGCGAAGTACCGTTCAAGGAGCAAAAGCCCACGGCTGAATCTTGGCAACAGGTTTTGGGCCAGCTCGACTGCTGGCAAATGCTGGAGGAAAGCGCCACTGGCCTTTCCATGCAACGTGGCGTCAGTGCCGGCAATGCGCGTGTCAGGCGCGGTCAACTGGCCGCGATTCGCCACGGTACGGAAGGCACGGCGATGGTCGGAGAAATCCGCTGGGCGGAGGAAACCGGCGATGGACGGATCGAGGTCGGCCTGGAAATGCTCCCGGGCCTGGCGCGCGCCGGCGCGGTGCGCTATTCGGAGGCTGCGGCGATCCTGCAGGCCTCTGGCAGATCGCCGAGCGCCGCGGCTCTGATCATCGACAACTTCAAGCGCGCTCGAACTGTGGCGCGGGACGATAGTGCGCCCGAGCGCGACGTCCCGCGAGCTTCAGCCAATCCGTTTGACGCGCCGGCCGCCCTGCCTTCCATCGACGCGCAGATGCTCACCAACACCGGCGCCAACCCGACTTTGCGCAACTACAGTGAACATGCTTCGATTCTGCTGCCGGTTGGCTGGGCCCGCGAAGGCAGCGTCATCGAATTCATCGACGGCCCGACGTCGCTGAAGCTGCGCCTGCGCGCGATGGCCGCGCGCCACGGCGAGTTCGAGCGCATGCTGTTTGAAATCGTTGTGTGATGATCCCGGATCGCAGCACCCGCATCGTTTTCTCATCCGGTCTGTGCGCTGACGCCTGCCTGTGCCAGGCCCCTGCCTGCAAGACTTTTGCAGGAGCCTCAAAAGGATCGACTGAGGGGCGCGTTGTTGCCATGCCCGACCAAGGTTGCGGTAGGCTGAATCAGGTCGGGCGATAGCGTGAATTTCAAGCGCGCAATACGACCCCAGGGTCTGCAAGGTTTGCCGGGCGCCCCGCGGCAAATGCAAGCAGATTGTCAAAAGCGGTGCCGAAATAGAGTTCGTAATTGTCACGCTCCACATAGCCCAGATGCGGCGTGCACAGCGCATTGGGCAGGGCAAGCAGCGGATGTCGCGCGCCCAGCACCGGTTCATCCTCGTAAACATCCACCGCCGCGAAGCCGGGACGCCCGGCTGCAAGGGCTGCTTCCAACACGCCCGGCGCGATCAGCTCGGCACGGCTGGTGTTGACCAACAAGGCGTCCGTGCGCATGGTGGCGAGATCGGCTGGCGTCACCATGCCGCGCGTTTCGGCATTCAGGCGAACGTGCAGGCTCAACACCTCGCTGCCCGCAAAGAATGCCGCACGTGAAGGCGCCACCTCGAAACCGTCGGCGCGCGCCGCAGCGACCGATGCTTCGCGTCCCCACACCCACACCTGCATGCCGAAGGCTCGGCCGTAGCCCGCCACCATCTTGCCGATCCTGCCGTAGCTCCACACGCCCAGCCTGCGGCCGCGCAACTGGCGCCCCAGCGACCCTTGCCACAGCCCGCGCTTGAGGCGCCAGGCCTCCTCTGGAACATAGCGCAGCGACGCCATGATGAGCGCCCAGGTCAACTCGGCCGTCGGGCCCGGGTCGCCCTGGCCTTCGGCGACGGCAATACCGCGCGCGCTGCAGTCTGCGACCTTGATGTGATTCGATACCTTGCCGGTCTGGCTGATGATTTTCAGTCGTGGCAGGCGGTCGAGCAATGCCGCGGTGATGCGCGTGCGTTCGCGGATCAGCACCAGTGCGTCGCAGTTCGCGAAGCGTCGCGCCAACTCGTCTGCGTCGCTGCTTGAATCGTTGTAGATCACAACCTCATGCGGGGCCAGCCTGGCGAAACACGCAAGGTGGCGAATGCAATCCTGATAGTCGTCCGGAATCGCGATTTTCACAAAACCTCCCCGAGCGGCCGTTGCGGCATCCGGTCGTTCGACTCGCACCGTTAAAATCCCATTTTATCCCTGCCCACTGGCCGCGCATGAAAACCGTCGCAGTAAAGCTTCTGGATCCACGCCTGAAGGACAATCTTCCGTCCTATGCGACCACCGGCAGTGCTGGGCTCGATCTGCGTGCCTGTATCGATACGCCGCTGACCCTGCAACCGGGGCAGACGCAGATGGTGTCCACCGGCATGGCGATCCATATCGCCGATCCGGGCTACGCGGCCATGATTCTGCCGCGCTCGGGCCTGGGTGCGAAGTCCGGCATCGTGCTTGGCAATCTGGTCGGCCTTATCGATTCCGACTATCAGGGACCGCTGATGTGCGCCCTGTGGAACCGCGGCCAGGCCGGCTTCACGCTGCAACCGATGGATCGCATCGCACAGCTGGTCATCGTTCCGGTGTTACAGGTCGATTTCGCGGTTGTCGATGACTTCGCGGAGAGTCAGCGCGGCACCGGCGGGTTTGGCAGTACCGGTCGCGGTTGAATACCGGGCTTCATCTCGGCACGCGCGGATCGACCTGTGCCGGTCGCGGTGTCGCCCAAGCGCGCACTCGTCGGTAACCGATACATCCCATCTGCGATCCGACGACTGCACGCGAAGTCATTCGCCGCGATCCTCGATTTTCAACTCGCCGATCTTGCGCGTTATCGTATTGCGCCCCATGCCCAGAAGGTTGGCGGCCTCGATGCGCCGCCCGCCCGTGTGGCGCAAGGCATTTCTGATCAACGCGCTTTCGAACTGGCGCGTCAGATCGTCGCCAATCGCATTTTCGCCAGCGGCCAGGCGGCGCGTCACCTCCTGCTCCAGCGCCTTGACCCAGTCGGTGGCAATCACGGCCCCGGGCTCGCTGCGCCCCTCGCGCAGATCCGCGGGCAGATCCGCGATCTCGATGGTCTGCGCCGGCGCCATCACGGTGAGCCAGTGACAGACGTTTTCCAGCTGTCGCACATTGCCCGGCCAATCGAGCGTACCCAGGTATTTGAGCGTCGTATCGCCGAGCCGCTTGACTTCGACACCCAGCTCGCGCGCGCTTTTGCCCATGAAGTGGCGCGCCAGCAGCGGAATGTCTTCGCGCCGGTCGCGCATCGGCGGCAGACGCAGGCGGATCACGTTGAGCCGGTGAAACAAGTCTTCGCGAAACAAGCCGTCCTTGACGCGCCGTTCGAGGTCCTGATGGGTCGCGGTAATCACCCGTACGTTTGCCTTGATCGGCTGATGCCCGCCGACCCGATAGAACTGCCCGTCCGACAGCACGCGCAACAGCCGCGTCTGCAGTTCCGAGGGCATGTCGCCGATCTCGTCGAGAAACAGGGTGCCGCCTTCGGCCTGCTCGAAGCGGCCACGGCGCATGGTCTGGGCGCCGGTAAAGGCGCCCCGTTCATGTCCGAACAGCTCCGATTCAAGCAAGTCTTTCGGAATCGCCGCGGTATTGATCGCAATGAACGGCTTCGCCGCCCGCGGGCTGTGCCGATGCAGCGCGCGCGCCACCAGTTCCTTGCCGCTGCCGGATTCACCGTTGATCAGGACAGTCGCATGCGACTGCGACAAGCGCCCGATGGCACGGAATACCTCCTGCATCGACGGCGCCGCGCCCAGTATCTCCGGGGTCGCTTCCGGAGCCTCCTCGGCGGCGACCTCGCGCATCGATTCGTCGATCGCGCGGCGCATCAAGTCGATCGCATTATCGACGTCGAAAGGCTTGGGGAGGTACTCGAATGCGCCGCCCTGGAAGGCGGCCACAGCCGACTCCAGGTCGGAATAGGCGGTCATGATGATCACCGGCAGCCCGGGGTGCTTGTCCTTGATCACCGAAAGCAACTCCAGCCCCGAGGCGCCGGGCATGCGGATGTCGGACACCAGCACCTGTGGCGCGTCGGCCTCAAGCGCGTCAATCGCCTCGCGCGCGGATGCGAACAAGCGGCACGGAATGTTTTCACGCGCGAGCGCCTTTTCCAATACCCAGCGGATGGACTTGTCGTCGTCGACGATCCAGATCGGTTTCATGTGTTTCCAGTTGTCGACACCCGGTTGTGACGACCGGGTGTCGAACATTCCACTTCTAGGACAAGGGCAGGAGAATCTTGAAACAGGTGTATCCGGGCCGGCTGTCGCATTCGATCGTGCCATGGTGTTGCTGCACGAATGTCTGCGCCAGGGTCAAACCGAGTCCACTGCCGCCTTCCCGCCCGGACACCAGCGGATAGAAGATGCGGTCGTGAATTTCCTCGGGGACGCCCGGCCCGTTGTCTGAAATATGCAATTCCAGTGCCAACCGGTAGCGTTCCCGCGCCAACGTCAGATTGCGGGCGATCCGTGTCTTCAGGCGGATTTCGGGATCAGCGGTGTTCGAGGCGATCAGGGCCTGGGCCGCGTTGCGGGTGATGTTGAGCACCGCCTGGATCAGGCGTTCCTTGTCACCACGCAAATCGGGCAACGATGCGTCATAGTCGCGGGTCAGCCGAAAGCGGCGCGGGAATTCCGCTGCCAGCAGGCTGCGCACCCGCT
>JBEIFV010000269.1:0-6205 GCA_040382235.1 Burkholderiales bacterium | reverse complement strand
GCCGCCAAACCGGCCGGCGCCGCCAAACCGGCCGGCGCCGCCAAACCGGCCGGCGCCGCCAAACCGGCCGGCGCCGCCAAACCGGCCGGCGCCGCCAAACCGGCCGGCGCCGCAAAGCCCGCGACGCCTGCAAAAAAAGGATCGACCATCGCTTCCGTATCTGCAAAGCAATCCAAGGTGGCAGCGCAAACGCCGCCGCCCGCCCCTGCTCCGGCACTTGATGCCGAAGCGCTTGCCAAGGCCGCGAAGGCATCCAAGAAGACCGCGCGTGCCGAACGCAGGAACCGCGAGCGGATCGAAATGTTGCTGCTGCAGAAGGCGCCGACCGCCGAAGACGTCGAGGCGCGCCGCAACAAGCTCAAGGCACTCATAAAACTGGGCAAGGAACGTTCGTTCCTGACCTACGCGGAGATCAATGACCATCTGCCGGACGACATTGTCGATGCCGAGCAGATCGAAGCGATCATCACCACCTTCACCGACATGGGCATTGCGGTCTACGACAAGGCGCCCGACGCCGAGACCCTGCTGCTCAACGAGAACGCGCCGACCGCGGCCAACGACGACGATGTCGAGGAGCAGGCCGAGGCCGCCGCCTCGTCGCTGGATTCCGAGTTCGGGCGCACCACCGATCCGGTGCGCATGTACATGCGCGAAATGGGTTCGGTCGAACTGCTCACGCGCGAAGGCGAGATCGAGATCGCCAAGCGCATCGAAGACGGTTTGAAGCACATGATTCAGGCCATCGCCGCATGCCCGACCACGATCGAGGAAATCCTCGCGATGGCCGGCAAGATTTCGCGTGACGAGATGCGCATCGACGAGCTGGTTGACGGCCTGATCGACCCCAACGTGAGCGAAGAGGCGCTGGCAGCGATGGCTGCCGCCGAAGCCGAAGAAGAGACGGAAGCTGAATCCGCCGACGATGTGGAAGACGACGACGGCGAAGCCGCCAGTGCCGCCAACGCGGCGCTGATGGCCGAGCTGAAGCAGAAGGCGCTGGAAATCTTTTCGCGCATCTTTCACCTGCACGACAAGCTCAAGGGTATCGTCGCCAAGAAAGGCTACAAGACCAAGCCCTACATCGATACCCAGAACGCCATATCCGACGAACTGCTTTCCGTGCGTTTCACCGCGCGCATTGTCGAGCGCCTGTGCGATCTGCTGCGCGGCCAGGTCGATCGGGTGCGACAGCACGAGCGCGGGATCCAGGAACTGTGCGTAATCAAATCCGGCATGCCGCGTGCGCATTTCATCAAGGAATTCCCGGGCAACGAGACCAACCAGCGCTGGGTGCAGCGCGAGGTCGATGCCGAGCGCCCGTACAGCGCGACGCTGACGCGCTTTGTGCCGGCGGTGCAGGAGCGCCAGCAGAAGCTGATCGATTTGCAGAACACGCTGGGCATTCCGCTCAAGGATCTGAAAGAGATCAACAAGCAGATGTCGACCGGCGAGGCCAAGGCACGCCGCGCCAAGCGCGAGATGACCGAGGCCAACCTGCGGCTGGTGATTTCGATCGCCAAGAAATACACCAACCGCGGACTGCAGTTTCTGGATCTGATCCAGGAAGGCAACATCGGCCTGATGAAGGCGGTCGACAAGTTCGAATACCGGCGCGGCTACAAATTTTCGACCTACGCCACCTGGTGGATCCGCCAGGCGATCACGCGCTCGATCGCCGACCAGGCGCGCACCATCCGCATTCCGGTGCACATGATCGAGACCATCAACAAGATGAACCGGATCTCGCGCCAGATTCTGCAGGAAACCGGTATCGAGCCTGACCCGGCAACCTTGGCGGTCAAGATGGAAATGCCGGAGGACAAGATTCGCAAGATCCTCAAGATCAGCAAGGAACCGATCTCGATGGAAACCCCGATTGGCGACGACGACGATTCGCATCTGGGGGATTTCATCGAGGACGGCAATACCCTGGCGCCGGCCGAAGCCGCGATGTACGAGAGCCTGCGCGATGTCACCAAGGATATTCTCGATACCCTCACCCCGCGCGAGGCCAAGGTGCTGCGCATGCGCTTTGGCATCGAGATGTCGACCGACCATACGCTGGAGGAAGTGGGCAAGCAGTTTGATGTCACGCGCGAGCGGATTCGCCAGATCGAGGCCAAGGCCTTGCGCAAGCTCAGGCATCCTTCGCGGTCCGAGCGCCTGAAGAGCTTTCTCGAAGATGGCAGCACCTGATTGTGCGCGTGCATGATCGTCAGGCCCGCCTTCGCGCGGGCCTGTTTTTTTTACGACCCGCGGCAGCGAGCCGATGAGCCGCCCGGGGCAGTTCGGCATTGGTGTCGCCGCGGCGTTCGCGGCGATCATGATGTGGGGGGCACAACTGCCGGTGGCCAAGGCCGCCTATGAGGTGCTCGATCCCTACACGCTGACCGCGATTCGCTATGCGCTGGCAAGCCTGGTGCTGGTGCTCATTCTGGCGCTGCGCGAAGGCCCGGCGGCGTTCTCGTGCGGCCCGCAGCCGCTGCGCCTGGTGGTCGCCGGCGTGCTGGGGATGGCCGGCTCGCCGCTGCTGGTGTTCGTCGGACTTCTCTATACGCTGCCGGAGCATGCGGTCATCATCATCGCCTTGCAGCCTTCACTGATGGCCATGTTGCAGTGGCGGCTGTACGGGCGGCGGCCGCCCAACTTCACCATCGGTGCCATCGCAGTCGCATTCGCCGGTGTGGTGCTGGTGGTCATCGGTCACGGTATCCGGCCCGGTGAGGCCAAGCTGGTGGGCGATCTGCTGGTGCTGTCCGGTGTCCTTTGCTGGATCAGCTACACCCTGATGCTGGGCAGTTTTCCCGGGTTTGGCGTGCTTCGCTTCACCACGCTTTCCTGCTTTTTCGGCACCCTGGCGATCTGCGCGGCAGCCGCGATCGCGCTGCTGACCGGAGCGGCAAGCGTGCCGGACACGCCTGCGCTTGTCGCGGTGACCCCGCATGTCTTGTTTCTGGCCATTCCCGGGGTGGTCCTCGCTTTGCTTTTGTGGAACTACGGCCACGCGCGCATCGGTGCACTCAATTCGATGCTGCTCTTGAACCTGATGCCGATCGAAACCTACCTGATCCGCTACCTGCAGGGGGCGCGTTTCACCTGGCAGGAATGGACCGGTGCCGCAATGGTGGTGGGGGCTCTGGTGGCAAACAGCCTTTACCAGCGCCGGGCTCAAGCGCCGGTGAAGTAGTATGTATTGTGCCAATTCGCAACGCGGTGCGCGTATGAATGACATGAAGTCCGGTAGCCCGAGGATTCAGGAAGCGCCTCTCCGGCCAAACGGGCGCGCCGCTCGATCCGCATGACGCGATCCGACCAGAGACCACCCGCAGGCGCTCGCCCGCCCTCGTTCTGGGCGCCGTTTGCGCAACCGACCTTCCGCGTTATCTGGAGTGTCACGCTTCTGGGCAATATCGCGACAGCCATGCGCGAGCTCGCCGCCGCCTGGCTCATGACCTCACTCTCGTTGTCCGCCGTTGCAGTCGGTGCGGTCAAGGCGGCATCGGCCCTGCCCATGCTGCTTCTGGCGCTGCCGGCCGGCGCCCTGGCGGACATGGTCAACCGGCGCTATCTCAACATTTCGGTCAACACGGTGCTGTGCATCGTGACCGCCGGCATCGGCGTGGCGACGCTGACCGGCAGCCTGACACCGACCCTGCTGGTAGCCGCGGTGTTCGTCACCGGCATCGGCTCGGCCTTGTTGCAGCCGACCCAGCAATCGCTGGTGCCCTTGCTGGTTGATAGACCGCATTTGGAGCAGGCGGTGGCGTTGAACGGCATGGGCCTCAATCTGGCGCGGGCGGTGGGCCCGGCGGTCGCCGGAGTCCTGGTGGCGGGCCTGGGGATGGCGGCCGCGTTTTTCGCCAATGCGCTCGGCTACCTGTTCGTGATCGCCGCCTTCGTTTGGTGGAAAGGTGCAGGTGCGCCGGCCGGCGTCGGCAGCCGCGAACGCTTCCCCGGCGCGGTGGCGGCCGGCGTGCGCTTTGTGCGGCATGAACCCATGCTCAAGCGTGTGTTGTGGCGCCTCGCCTGGTTCGTGTTTGTCGCCAGTGCCTACTGGACCCTGCTGCCATTGCTGGTGCGGCGCGAACTCGCCGGCAGTCCCGGCCTGTACGGCAACCTGCTGGCGTGCATTGGCATCGGTACCGCGATCACCACCTTGAGCCTGCCGCTGCTGCGCGCACGGCTTTCACCGGAAAACACCTTCCGTCTCGGTATGGTGGCTACTGCAGCGGCACTGGCGGCGCTGGCCGGTTTGAACAACGTGTATCTCGCGGCGTTGGTGGCCGGAGTTGCGGGCGCGGCCTGGCTGGCGGCGCTGACGGTGGCCAACGTGGCGGCGCAGGCGCTGCTGCCGGACTGGATGCGTGGTCGCGGCATGGCGATCTACCTCGCAATATTCGCCGGCGCGATGACAACCGGCAGCCTGACCTGGGGCTGGGTGGCGGACCATACTTCGGTGCGCCTGGCGCTGGGTATCTCTGCTCTGGCTGGATTGGCGGGGCTGCTGGTCGCATGGCGCGCGCCGATACCGGCACAAGGACCCGACCTGGCGCCGGGCCTGCACTGGTGGCCGGACCCACACGTGCACCAGGCCGTACCGGCGGAGCGCGGGCCGGTATTAGTGTCGATCGAATACCAGGTGGATGCCGCAGACGCGCCGCAATTCCTCAAGCTGCTGCGCGAGCTCTCGGCCGAACGCCTGCGTGATGGCGCCTATCAGTGGGGTGTGTTTGAAGACGTCACGTGGGCCGGGCGCTTTGCCGAGACTTTTCTGGTGTCGTCGTGGGAGGAGCACGAGCGGCAATACCGGCGCATTTCGCGTGACGATGCAAGGCGCGAGGAAATGGTGATGCGCTTCCACCGCGGGTCCGACGCGCCACTGGTGCGCCACTGGGTGGCGCCGCCCTGATTGCTTGCCGCGGGAATCAGGTTGCGCAGGCCACCATGATTTGATGCACGCTTGCTGTTCGGTTCTCCCGACTGCGCGGCGGTACGTGCCTTCATGAACGATACGGACTATCTGCCGCCAGGAACCTTGTGCCAGGGGATCGCCGATACCTGGTTGACGGCCGGTAGTCGGGGCAGGTCAGGAAGCGATCTTGCCGGCGTCGCACGCAAGCGCACGCGAATCGCGATTGCGCCGCCGGTCGCGCCACCACAGCAAGACCGGCAACAGAACGAACGCACCGGGCAGCAGGGTGACCATCAGGTAGGGCGACAGGCTAGAGGCGCGGCGCAGAGGCGCGCGCAATGCGGCGCGTTCGGCCTGGCTCATTGGATACCGGGCACCGGAGCGAACAAGAAAGGGCATCAGCCCGCGGAACTGCGCGAACTCGCCTTGCAAATAGGCACGCTCACGACCTGAAATCGCCTGCACCTCGCGAAATGCCTGTGCCAACGGGTGACCGAGCTTGCCTGCCAGACGCCTGAACATGTTTGCTCCAAAACCGCGAGGTTGACCGCAACAGCGTTCGCGGAGTTTCGTGGCAGTGAGTGCGTTCGGCAAGTAAGTTTTTGTGTCACGCGTGATCGGCATCACGCAAATGTGCGCACCGTCGAATCCAGCGTGACTCGTGCCACGGTTTCGTCCCTCATCCTTGCTAGAATTCGCCCTCGCTGTGAAGTGTGGGGCGTTAGCTCAGTTGGTTAGAGCAGGGGACTCATAATCCCTTGGTCGCTGGTTCGAGCCCAGCACGCCCTACCAGTCTTAGAAAAGGCGATTTCGGAGGTGAATCGTCGGACGGAATTTTTCGTTGGTGCCAGTCTGGTGCCAGTTTTGACCCTGATGGCCGTTTCGGTCACCCTTCCGCGCCCGGATATCGCTCGATCACTGGCCCGCCAAATGCGCCAGGGGGCCCCAACAAGCATTCTTTCGATTGCGCCGCAAAGGTGGTCGCCCGCGATCCGGGAATCCGGCAGCGGCTCGCATGGGCGGATGCGTCCCTCTATCGCGGAGACCCTGCGCCACGTATACCTAACGACTCGCCATAGCGCACTTAACGCGCTGCGAATCAGCACCGCATGCCGTTGGCATTCGACTATGTTGAAAGCACCGACGATATCCGTGCGATCCGAATTGCCATCAACGAGACGGTCCTACGCAAGGAAACGCTGTGCGCAGCGCAGTTAGCACAAATATGGACGCGAACTGCGCCAGATCACCGGGGTTTGCATTGAGGTGCGCTATTACAACGTCGCGCAT
>JBEIFV010000268.1:0-6303 GCA_040382235.1 Burkholderiales bacterium | reverse complement strand
GCATGATGTGCTCGATCATGATGATGGTGATGCCCTTTTCGGAGAGCTTGAAGAGGATGGCCAGCACCTCGTCGCACTCGGTGTTCGACAGACCGGCCATCGCTTCGTCCGAGATCAAGAGCGCCGGCCGCGCTGCCATGGCGCGCGCCAGTTCGAGCTTGCGCAATTCCACCTGCGACAAGCCTGCACAGGAAGCGTTCATCTTGTCCCCTAGGCCCATGTCGGCCAGGATGGCCTCGGCTTCGCCGCGAATATCGGCCTTGTGCACCGCGCCGCGGTGGGTCACGTATTCGAGCGGCACGGCCAGGTTCTCGACCGGGGTCATGCTGTGGAAAGGGCGCGGAATCTGGAACGAGCGGGCGATGCCGCGCCGGGTGCGCTGATGCGGTGCCATGCCGTTCAGATTCTCGCCCTTGAAGGCGATGCTGCCGGCTTCGTTCTTGAGTGCGCCGGAGATGCAGTTGATCAGTGTGGTCTTGCCTGAGCCATTGGGTCCGATCAGGCCCAGGCGCTCACCTGGCGTCACTTCCACGCTCACATGCGAGAGTGCTGTGAAGCCGCCGAAATGCTTGGAGACGTCATCAACTTTCAACAATACATTGCTCATCGCCCGGCTCCACCGGCGGAAGTGCCGTCGCGGTTGGCAAGTTTCTTGATCAGCCCGAGAATGCCCTGCGGCGCGGCCACCACGAAAAACACCAGCAGGACGCCCACGATGAGCACATTGAGTTCAGACGAGATCGTCACCGTCACTAGTTGCTGCACCGTACCCAGCAACACCGCGCCGATCACCGGGCCGATCCAGGAGGAGGTGCCGCCGATGATCGGCATGGCCAGCGCCGAGACCGAATAATTCAGACTGAACGCACTGACCGGTTCGATGAAGCTCATGTACATCGGGAATGGCGCGCCGGCCGCCCCCATCAGAGCGCCCGAGATGACGGTGGCGATCAGCTTGAGCTTGAGCGTAGGCACACCCATGCACTCTGCGGCTTCTTCGTTGTCGCGAATCGCCTGCAAGCCGCGCCCGATCCATGACTTTTCGATATAGCGCGCGATGGCCAATGCCACCAGCGTGATGACAACCATCACGAAAAACAACATCTTCGTATAGCTGGTGAAGGGCGCCATCGGCTCCGGCCGCAGCAATTGCAAGCCCTTGGCACCGCCCAGGTAATCGAAATTGAGAATAATCGTTTCACAGATGATCGCCAATGCGACGGTGGCGATCGAGAAAAAGATACCGCGCAGGCGCAAGGACAGGAGGCCAATGGCAAGCCCCAGGATTCCGGTCAGAATGGCGGCGACCGCAATCTGCACTACCAGAGGTGCGGCAAACGCCTTGATCATGAAAAGGGCTGCGTATCCGCCCAACGCGAAAAACGCGCTGGTCCCGAAATTCACATAACCCGCGTACCCGCCGAGAATATTCCAGGCGGTGGCCAGCACAACGAACTGCAACACCACGTATGAAGCGAAAAACACGTATTCATTTTGCACGCCCGCCAACAAGCCAAGCGCGGCGAGCAAGGCAATGCCACAACCTGCGTAAAATTTGAGTGAATTGCCGTTCATCGCACGCCTGCCCCGCACCAAAAATTGATCATTTCGCGGGCCCAGCGGCTTTTTTCGAAGCAGCGGGCTTCTTCGCAACCGGCTTCTTCGTAGCCGGCTTCTTGGCAGCCGCCTTCTTCAGCGACGCTTTTTGGGCATCTTGCGGCCAGACACCGGCGGCAACCACTGCATTCATGCTCTCCTTGGTGAATTCCGCACGTGGCGCATCACCACCGATAACGAACATCAGCACCGACTCGCGATTCTTCGGTCCCTTGGTGACATTCATGAAACGCCGGGAGGCGCCGGGCGGAAACGAAATCACGTCCAGTGGATTCAAGTCGACATGCTCGAGCTTGCCTTTCTCATTTTCCCAGCTGGCACGCCAGACACCTGTCATCGCGATGAAGGTCTCGTTAGTGTCATGGTTGTGCAGCATCGGGCCCTTGCCAGGCAAGGCCTTGCAGTAGCCAAGATTGAAGCCTTCGGTGATTTTGATGGCAGCCATGCGCGAAGCTTCCGCACCCACCGGTGACTGCATGCCCGCGCCCTCGCCCTTGGGCGGCTGGAATCCGATCACATTGAAGAGTGTGCGCTCGGCCCCAGGAAACTTGCTGTCGGGCAAGCCGCCGTCAAACCCCTTGAGTTTCGAGAAGCGCGCCACCCGCTTCATCATGTCCTTGCGCGAAAAACGCTTGCGCGGCAGCTGTTCAATGTAGTCCATGACGGCTCCTTTCAACGTTCAGTCTTTCAATGCACCGCATCTTCAAGCCGGACTAGCGGCCGAACAAGCCTTGCGGGCGCACACCAAGCACCACCAGCAGCAATCCGAAGGCCACCGCCGGCGCCCATGACGCACCGAAGAAGGTCAATACCAGCGTTTCGGCAACACCGAGGATAAGTCCTGCAACGAGGGTTCCGCTCATACTGCCAAGGCCGGCCAGCACCACGACGCAAAACGTTCGCCCGATGTACACACGGCCCAGTTGCGGGTCGACCGGCCCGATGATGATGAGTAGCGCGCCTGCGACCGCGGTCACAGCGGTGGCAATCCCGAATGCCCACTGCTTGACACGCACCGGATCCGCACCCATCAGCGACAAGGCGATCTGGTCCTGCGCCACAGCCTTGATCGCGCGCCCCATGAAGGTCTTGCCCAGATACAGAGTGAGTCCGATGGTCAGCAGCAGCGCCGCGGCAAAGGCGACGACCAAGCGCAGCGGGATGCGCAGGTCGTCGGTCAGGTCGAAGCTCTTGCCTATGTAGGCGGCTTCGACCAGGCGCTGGTCAACGCCGAAGGCCAGGATCAGCGCGACTTCAAGAATAAAGGCGACACCGAAAAAGAATGCCAGGCCACGCAAGCCCGCATCGGTACCGCGTTTCTCGAACATCGCGTAATAGCCGCGATACATCAGGACACCGATGACGAAAAACGGCAGCGCCAGGAACAGACCCGCCACAATGGGATCCCAACCGTAACCGCACAGCCACCAAGTCGCGTAGGACCCAGCCACCAGCATCGAAGGATGCGCGATATGTGGTACATCGAGCAGGCCAAACGCCACCGAGAGCCCGATCGACACCGCTGCGTAGAAACACCCCAACAACAGCCCGAAAACGAGGGCGCCGGACAAAAGATCCCAGGAGAACACGTTTTATATCTTTACAGTATTGGAGTCATCGACCGGCCGAGAAACGGGTGCGCCGCCCGCTCGTGCTGTACCAGGACAGCCAGCCATCCAAGCGCCACACGCTGCCCCGTTTTTTGTCATCACCGATTGCGGGAGGCACCCCAGCGCCTCCCGCCCCGCAGTCAACATAACCCGCATGGCGTGCCGATCAGTTGCGTGCCTTTTCGTACGGAAACTTGAGTTCCCCGGACTTGTATGCGGCAGGCGAGAGTATCACCTGTTTGCCAGGCTGGCGGAATTGCTCGATATCCTTGTCCTTGATACCGTTGAACTGCACCATCAGAACCCGTGCGTTGGCCCATTCACCGCTGCGTTGATACCTGATCGGACCGACGATGGTCTTGTGCTCGTTTTCGCGCAAGTATTTCGCCAGTGCCTTTTGATCCAGGCCCTTGGTCGCCGTAATCGCTGCCTCAAGCATCTGACCGATCGCATAGTTGAAAGGCGGCAGATAAAAGCCGAGCGGATCAACCTTTTCCACCTTGGCCCGCACGGCGTAGCGCGTGAGGAAGTCTTTGAGCCCCGGGAAATCAACGCTCTTCTCCGGCGCGTAGGACGTGAAGTTCACAAAGCCATTGAGTTGCGAACCCAGGCTTTCCATGATCGGCCCGAACTGCAAACCCACCATGCCGCCACCGATCAACTTGACGTTGCTGCCGATACCGATTTCGTTGACCGCACGTACGATCGCCACCGACTCACTGGGATACGACGCGACGAATACGACATCCGGTTTGGCCGCCTTAACCGAGCGGATCATCGACGAAAACTCGCTAGTGTTCGGCGGATACTTTTGGTCGTACACGGTGGTCAGGCCGTTGTGCTTGGCCAGATTCTTGGCGCCAGTCGCCAGAGCCATGGAAAACTCGGCATCCGCCGCCAGGAAAGCGATGGTCTTGGCGCCGCGTTTCATGCCCAGATCCATGAAGCCTGAAAACCATGTGACCGAATCATTCCACGGCGCATTGTTGAACCACATGTCGTGTTGAATGCGGTCGTTGACCTCGAACGAGAAATTGCCCATCAGCAGCAGGCCGCGCTGCTTGACAAGCGGCATGATCGGTGCTGTCGGATTGGTACCGTACGGTGCGATCAACAGATCGACCTTGTCGACGTCGAGCAACTTGGTGTAGATGCCGGGCGTGGTGGCGGGATTGGACTGATCATCATAGACGACCAACTCAACCCTGCGACCGAGGATGCCGCCCTTGGCATTGACGTCGTCGCGCCACATCTGCTGGCCGAGGAGCGCGGCCTTGCCGCCGGCACCCAGGCCGCCGGTCTGCGCGATTGACAAGCCGATCTTGATCGGCGCGCCCTGCGCGAAACTACCGGTCGAAAGAACTGCGGCAGCCGATCCGGTGGCCGCCAGAAACTTGCGACGGCTGACGGGGCCTGACTTTGAGAAACTCATTGCATGTCTCCTTGGGTTCAAAATTTGTGCAAACTTCCTGCCGCGCAACGCGTCCTGGATCAATACCCTGCACTCAGCGCCTCGCGTAACTCGGCGCGAAGGTTATCAGGTTTGAGCCTGACAGTGAATCGTATTGTTCGATCTTGCGGGAAAACCCCAGTGCATGATCGCCGCCATGCTCATGATGCGCCGACCCGGCCACCTTCCCGCAGCCACCACACCGGCAGTTCGGTACAGTCGGCCGCATCCGCTCCCGCAGCGGCGGCGCGATCGAAACACGCCAGCGCCTGCTCCACCAAAGGCAGGCTGCGTTTCTGAACGGCAGCATAGTCGAGCATGGTGCGCAAATCCTTGCGCATGGTCGCCACATCGACGCTCACGGCACCGCCGGCACCGGCGCTGAGTGCCTGCGCAATCGCCGGGCCACGCGCCTTGAGCATGTTGGGTCCGCCGGAGGTGTCGGCAAAAATGTCCACCACACGCTTGGGATCAAGCTCTAGATCGGCAATCAATGACGCTGCCTCACCGAAGGCCTGCCAGTACACCAACAAGGGCAGGTTGATCGCCAGTTTCATCGCCGCGCCTGCACCATGCGGGCCGACGTGTTCGATGCGGCGGCAGATCAGGTCGAGCAGCGGGCGCGCCCGCGCGACGTCGGCCGCCGCACCACCTGCGAATCCAAAAAGCTTGCCCTCGCGCGCCGGTCCGACGGAACCACCGACCGGACATTCAACATAGGCCGCCCCGGAAGAAGCGATAGCTTCACCGGTGGCGCGCTGCATATGGGGCGGCACCGTGCTCATGTCGATGAAAATTTTTTCGGGCGAGGCGCCGGCAACAAGCCCGACGGCGCCGCCATATACAGCCGCGAGCGCGGTACCGTCGGCAAGAATGCTGATCACCACATCCGCCGCGCGCGCCAGGTCGGCAGGTGTCGCCGCTTGTTGCGCACCGGCCTCTATAGCGACGCGCGCCCCCGCGGGTGAGCGATTCCAGACACTGACACGGTGCCCGAGGCCCAAGAGCCGGCAGGCAATCGCGGTGCCCATGCGGCCGGTGCCTGCGATTCCAATATGCATCGTCGATCCTCGAGAAAGGTCACCGCCGCAGCCCCGATGCTGGCGATTGACATGCGTTGCGAACAACAGTTAAATGTACACGACAAGTTATCGCAAGATAAACAAAAACCGCCGACGCAGTGCAGCAATTGCAAACGCATGGTGCGCATCGGTCCGCCATCGTCGCGCGCTTTGCGGTTTCGAATCCGCTTTCCAGAAATGCTCAACCGAGGAGTTTTCGTGTTCTACACCTGCACCCCGAATTGCACCAACCCTGCCCATGATCACCGCGCACAACGCGCCGCGGCCACCAAGAAGCCTGCCGCACGCCTGACCCGCCCGCTGGCTCGAGGCAAGGCTGGCAAGGCCAAGGTGGTCGACCTCCACTGCCACTACCTCAATCCGGCGGTCAACCAGAAAACGGCACACCTCAATCCCAGCCAGTATGACCCCACCACGGTCTTCGCCGATGCGATTACGCGCGAAACCAACGTCAAGCAGATGGCCACCCGCGCCCCGAAACTGACCGGCGTAACGCAGCGCCTGAAGGACATGGACCGCATGGGCGTGGACATCCAGGCGGTGT
>JBEIFV010000267.1:0-6350 GCA_040382235.1 Burkholderiales bacterium | reverse complement strand
TGTGGGTCGGGTTCGACGTGGTCGTGCGGCTCTTCCGCGGCGCGGCGCTGGCCTGTGTGTTGCTGGCTACAGCCCAGGCGCAGCCGGTCATCTCGGCGTTCGAGGATGCCGACGGCGCCGTGATCCTGACCGATGCCGCCGGGGAAACCGGTTGGCGCCTGCTGTTCTCGGTGGGTGAACTGGCCGCGCGCAGCATGCCGCCGGCCGCGCATGCGGGCGGCTGCGGCAAGGATGTGCAGGCGGTCTGGCAGTCGCAGATCGGCCCGGTGGCCGCCGGTGTGGGCCTGGATCCAAACCTGCTGTCGGCGGTGATCTGGGCCGAATCGCGCTGCAATCCGCGCGCGGTCTCACCCAAGGGTGCCCAGGGCCTGATGCAATTGATGCCGGCCACCGCACGCCAATACGCGGTGGCCGATCCCTTCGACCCGCTGCAAAACATCAGCGGCGGGGCGCGCTACCTGCGCGATCTGCTCCAAATGTTTTCCGGCAACCTTGAGCTGGCGCTGGCGGCCTACAACGCCGGGCCCCGGAGCGTCGTCGATGCGCGCATGCGGATTCCACCGTTCCGCGAAACCCGCGCCTATGTGCCGGCGGTGTTGCAGCGCCTGGCGCTGTTGCGCGCTGTGCCGGCTTGAGGGAAACACTGAATAAGTCCGTAGGTTGGGAAAGTTGCGTCTGCAACCATTTGAATTGAAAAGAGCTTCCGTTCGAAAGTCCGCATTCCAGGGATTTATTCAGCGTTTTCTAAGCTTGCACGCATGGAAACGCGGAACAAACTCGGAGGTCGGGAAATCCACTTTTGCAAGGCTGCGAATGGAGAGAGTTGTTGGTCTGCCAATCCGTATTCAATGGGTTGATTCAGCGGTTTCCTGAAGCATTTCAATGGGCGGAGTCCTGAGGGCTTCGCCGAAATCCGGAGCGAACTTCAATAAGCAGCGAACAGGATAGGCGCTCGAATGCGCAGGGGCTGGCGTTTTCGCGATTGACTAAAAGCGCTACCCGAGGGGCTCCAAATCTGGATAAGTCATCATAAATTCATGAAAATTCGGAGTTCATGTCCGAATTTTCATGTAAACTAGAATAATGATTGTTCGCACCGAGCACCTCGCGCGCATTAAACATGAACTTGACAATTTTCCTGTGGTTGCAATGCTGGGTGCGCGACAAGTCGGAAAAACAAGTTTGGCGCGTCAATTGGCAAGCCAGTGGGGCGGCCCGACGCGGTACTTCGACCTGGAAGATCCCGACGATCAGGCACGTCTGGCCGATCCTGCATTCGTACTGCGCGAATTGAAAGGGCTGGTGGTATTAGACGAGGTTCAGATGCGCCCGGACGTGTTTCCCTTGCTGCGGGTGCTGGCGGACCGTCCGGATATTCCCGCACGATTTTTGATTCTCGGGAGCGCCGCTCCCGAACTACTCAGAGCGACTTCCGAGAGCCTGGCGGGGCGCGTGGTATTTCACGAACTCGATGGGCTGAGCTTGTGCGAACTCGGACCGTTTGCCGCGCAAACCCCTGATTGGCTGGACACGCGTTGGCTGCGCGGCGGTTTCCCGCGCGCTTTGCTGGCCAGCGACTTGTCCCTGAGTCGGCAGTGGCGCGATGCCTTTATTCGCACTTACCTTGAACGCGACTTGCCGCAACTTGGAATCAATTTGCCGGCGCTGACGTTACGTCGATTCTGGACCATGCTTGCGCACTACCATGGGCAAACCTGGAATGGCAGCGAGTTGGGTCGCGCGCTGGGTGTAAGCGACAAAACCGTGATGCGCTACCTGGATATTCTCGAGGGCACGTTCATGGCATTTCGCCTTTTGCCCTGGCACGCGAATACCGGCAAGCGGGAAATCAAGGCGCCCAAGGTGTATGTGATCGACAGCGGTTTGCTGCATAGCCTTCTGGGTATCGGCTCGCATGATGACTTGATGGCGCACCCCAAATGCGGTGCGTCATGGGAAGGCTTCATGGTGCGGGAGATCATCAGGCGTTGCCAGGCGCGACGCGGCGAGATGTTTTTCTGGGGTGTTCACGGCGGCGCCGAACTCGATTTGTTGATATTGAAAGACGGCCAACGCCTGGGGTTCGAAATCAAGCTGACCAAGTCGCCGACTGTCTCCTCCTCGATGCGCGCGGCCATTGAAGCATTGGCGCTCGATCAACTGGTGGTGGTGTGCCATGGCGAAGGCGTACCGTGGGCCCTGTCGCGAGGCATTACCGCGGTGCCTGCCGCCAACCTGGCGCGACCGCAGTGGCAGCCGGACGACCCCTTGCAAATGCCGACCACTTGACTATGCACGCAACAAGCGCTGAAACGCGCATGCGCTGGCCCGGCCGATGCATGGCGCCATAGCCGTTCCCGACTGCGCCTTGGACGGGCAAGCAAGCATGTGGGTGCAGATAGCCATGCCATGCATGTTCCGGAAAACGCTTAGCCAGCCCCTGGAATGCGGGTATGCGAGCTAAAGGCCATTTCGCATCGATACCCTGCAATAGCGATTTTCTTCATCTACGGCCCTGTTCAACGTTTGCGCAACCGGCGTAGCCGCGAGGCGCAATTCCGCCACCGCTGTAAAGCTGCGCTGTCCAGTGTGTCAATTGTGTGACATCAGGATCTTCAAGAATAGTCCGTTCGGCTTTTTTTATGAGCCAAACGGATTTGATTGCGACATCGGCTCGCACTTTATCCTGCAAAAGCGCGCCATCAGGCCCATCGCCTGATCCAAACGGACTGTGCGCTTCATCAGCCTGTCACGTTGAGTTCATATCTTGTCGGACTCTGATGGGCATGTGCCTGCTCGGGGGCGGGCGGCTCCTGGCCGGCGCCTGCAATGATGGACCAATCCGTTAAACGTATGAAGATCGAAAAGAGAGTGACCGAATTCTTAGCCGGGCCGCGGCGCAGCCGCGGCTTCACGCTGCTTGAACTGCTGGTGGTGATGGTCATCATCGGCCTTTTGGCAGGCTATGTCGGGCCGCGCCTGTTCTCGCAGATCGGCAAGTCCGAGGCCAAGGCGGCCAAGGCGCAGATCGTCTCGCTCGAGTCCGCGCTCGATCAATACCGGCTCGATACCGGGCGCTATCCGACCACCGAGCAGGGGCTGGCGGCGCTGATGGTCAAGCCCGCCAATGAAAACCGCTGGGCCGGCCCGTATCTGCGCAAGGCCGTGCCCGACGATCCCTGGGGCAAGCCCTACATCTACAAGCAACCGGGCGAGCGCGGCGAGTTCGACTTGTCGTCGCTGGGCAAGGACGGCCAGCCCGGCGGCAGCGGCGACGCCGCCGACATCGTCAACTGGTAGGGGCCACCGGCATGCGCTTCAAGGCGAGGGTGGTGCAACCCGGCGGCGGCGTCGGCGTGGTGGAGGTGAGCGCCGCCGACATGCGCGAGGCCGGCGCCCGCCTGGCCGCCGAGGGCATGGGCCTGTTGTCGATCAGCCGCGCCGCCACCCTGGGCTACGCGCGCGAGGGCAAGTTCGCGCTGACCCAGTTTGCCCAGGAACTGCGCTCGCTGCTCGATTCCGGCGTGTCCCTGATCGAGGCGGTGGAGACCCTGGCCGAGAAGGAGCCGCGTGCCGACACGCGCCAGGTGTTCGAGCGCCTGGCCGGCATGCTCGCCGAGGGGCGCACCTTTTCGGCCGCGCTGGAAGCCGACAGCGCGGCCTTTCCCGCCTTGTTCGTGGCCACCGTGCGCGCCAGCGAACGCACCGGCGACCTGGGCGAAGCGCTGGCGCGTTTTGTCGCCTATCGCCAGCAACAGGAGCTGGTGCGCGGGCGCCTGATCAATGCCGCCATTTATCCGGCATTGCTGCTGGTGGTGGGCAGCCTGGTGATACTGTTCCTGCTGGCCTATGTGGTGCCGCGCTTCGCCAACGTCTATGCCGATATCGGCGGCGACCTGCCGCTCATGTCGCAATGGCTGCTGGCGGCCGGCACGGCGCTGGATCGCCATGCGCTGGCATTCGCGCTGGGGGCGGCGGGCCTGATCGCGGCGCTGGTGCTGGCCGCGCGCACGCGCGCCGCCGCCGCCTGGTTCGGTGCCGCCTTGTGGAAGCTCGAGTTCGTAGCCAAGCGCCTCCTGACCTATCAGCTGGCGCGCTTTTTCCGCACCTGCGGCATGCTGGTGCGCGGCGGGGTGCCGGTGGTGACCGCGCTTGCGATGTCCGAGGGGCTGCTGCAGGCGCATCTGCGACCGGCCCTGCGCACCGCCGTGACGCGCGTGCGCGAGGGGCAGCCGCTGTCGGCCGCGCTCGAGACGCAGCGCCTGACCACACCGGTGATCCAGCGCATGCTGCGGGTGGGCGAGAAAACCGGCGATCTGGGCGTGATGATGGAGCGCATCGCGGTGTTCTACGATGCCGAAGCCGAGCGCGCCGCCGAATGGCTGACGCGCCTGTTCAGCCCGCTCCTGATGCTGGCCATGGGCCTTGTCATCGGCGCGGTGGTGGTGCTCATGTACCTGCCGATTTTCCAGCTGGCCGAGCAGGTGCGATGAACGCCCCCGCGCTGTTGTCGCAGGCCGTGCCCGCGCGTGCCCAGTTCGAGGCTGCGTTAGCCACCGCGCGCGCGCGCGCCGCCGGCCGCTCCGTCACCGCCTGCCTTGAAGAGCAACTGGGCCTGGAGCCCGGCGCCTTCATCGCGGCCCTGGCCGACTACACCGGCATCGAAGCCATGACCGTGGCCGGCATCGAGCGCTTCACGCCGGCCTTCGACCTCCTGCCTTTCGCCGAGGCGCAGGCGCGCGAACTGCTGCTCATGCGCGATGGCGCGCGCCTCCTCGCTGTCACCGTCGACCCGTTCAACCTGACGCGCCGCGGCTGGCTGGAGGAACGTGCCGGCGGCGCGCTCGACTGGCGCATCGCCCACTTCACCGAGGTGGCCGCCTGGCTGGCGCGCCACGAGAAGGACCTGAAGGCCATGGATGGCCTGCTCAGCCTGGGTGAAACCGCGCGCACGGGCGGCGCGGCCGAAAACCTGTCGCTGGCGGCGATCAATGCGCATGCCTCGCCGGTGGTCAAGCTGGTTGATTCCACGCTCTACGACGCGCTCTCCGCCGGCGCTTCCGACATTCATCTTGAATGCGGGGCCGAGGGCATGCACATCAAGTACCGCCTCGATGGCGTGCTCTCGGCGGTGGGCAATGCCGCCGGCGTGGAGCTGGCCGAACAGGTGATCTCGCGCATCAAGGTGATGGCCGAGCTCGATATCGCCGAGCGCCGCGTGCCGCAGGACGGCCGCTTCAAGGTGAAAAAGGGCGGGCGCGACATCGATTTCCGCGTCTCCATCATGCCCAGCGTATTCGGCGAGGATGCGGTGCTGCGCATTCTCGACAAACAGGGCCTGGCCGAGGCCAACCGCGGCATCACCCTTGCAAGCCTGGGCTTCTCGGGGCGCGACCGCGAGGTGATCCGCGATCTGGCCAGCGCGCCCTACGGCATGCTGCTGGTGACCGGGCCCACCGGCAGCGGCAAGACCACCACCCTGTATGCGGCGATCGGTGAAGTCAACGACGGCGCGCACAAATTCATCACCATCGAAGACCCGGTCGAATACCAGCTGCCCGGCGTGGTGCAGATCCCGGTCAACGAGAAGAAGGGCCTCACCTTCGCGCGCGGCCTGCGCTCGATCCTGCGCCACGACCCCGACCGCATCATGGTGGGCGAGATCCGCGATACCGAGACCGCGCAGATCGCGGTGCAGTCGGCCTTGACCGGCCACCTGGTGTTCACCACCGTGCATGCCAACAGCGTGTTCGACGTGATCGGCCGCTTCCTGCACATGGGGGTCGACCCCTACAGCTTCGTGTCGGCCTTGAACGGCATCCTGGCGCAGCGCCTGATGCGCATCAATTGCAGCCATTGCGCCGTGCCGGTGGTGCCGACGGCTGAAGAACTGACGCGCTCGGCCCTGACCGAAGCGGAGGTGGCCGGCTATGACTTTCGCGCCGGCGCCGGCTGTGCCCACTGCCGCGGCACCGGCTATCGCGGCCGCCGTGCGGTCACCGAGATCCTGGTGTTGGACGACGTGCTGCGTGAACTGATCATCGCGCGCGAACCGGTGCGGGTGTTGAAGGAGGCCGCGCGCGCGCGCGGCACCCGCACCCTGCGCGAAGCCGGGCTGGCGCTGGTGGCCAATGGCAGCACTTCGCTTGCCGAACTCAACCGCGTCACCCTGGTGGGCTGAGCATGGGCCTGCGCATGCCGTTTTCGCGCCTACCGCTGGCGGTCACCTGCCTGGCCGACGGGGTGGCTTTGGCCGCTGGCAGCTTTGCGGCCCGTCGCGCCGTGGCGCTGGCGAGCAGCGCCGGCGGCGCGCCGGCCTGGCAAGCAATGCTCGATACGCTGCGCGAACT
>JBEIFV010000266.1:0-6411 GCA_040382235.1 Burkholderiales bacterium | reverse complement strand
CGCGCGGCGCGACCGATCAGGCCGAACGAGGGCAGCGGCAGATCGGCGGCGCGAATCGGCACGCCCTTGGGCGGCTCGATCGGCGTGGCGCGCGCGCGCATCGCCCGCTTGACCATGCGGTCCTCCAGCGAGTGGAAGCTGATCACCGCCAGCCGGCCGCCGACATTGAGGCGATCCATCGCGCTCATCAGTCCTGCCTGCAATTCTTCAAGCTCCTGATTGACGTGAATCCGTAAAGCCTGAAAGGTGCGGGTCGCGGGATCCTGCCCCGGTTCGCGCTTTGCCCGCGTGCGGAGGACGCCCGCAACGAGGGCGGCAAGCTCAGCTGTGGTAGCGAGTGGCCCCTCTGCGCGGCGAGCAACAATCGCCTGTGCAATCTGAACAGCAAACCGTTCTTCCCCATGATTTTTCAGAACCTCCCCGATTTCAGCGACCGTTGCCGTTGCCAGAAACTGCGCCGCAGTGGACCCGCGCGTAGCGTCCATCCGCATGTCCAGCGGGCCATCCCGCCGGAATGAAAAACCACGTTCCGCCCGATCTATCTGCGGCGAAGACACTCCCAGATCCATCAGCACGCCATCCACCTGCGCCACACCACACTTGTCCAATACCGCGGCCAACCCCGAAAAACCCGCATGCGCGACCACAAAACGCGGGTCGGTGATGGCTGCCGCGGCCTCGACCGCGGCCTGATCGCGATCGATCGCGATCAGGCGCCCGCCCGCGCCCAGGCCGGCCAGGATCAGCCGGCTGTGACCGCCGCGTCCGAAGGTGCAATCGAGGTAGGTTCCATTGGCTTTGAGCGCCAGCGCCGCGACCGCCTCTTGCAGGAGAACGGTGACGTGCGGCAGGCTTGCTTCATCATCCACGTAGAGTCAGAACGAAAGGCCGGCAAGCGATTCCGGCATGCCGGCGGCAAGCGCCTCGGCCTCTTTCTGGCGCAGCGTCGGCGCATCCCAGATTTCCAGATGGGTCACCATGCCCAAGAGCGTGATGTCGCGGTCGAGCTGCGCGGCTTCGCGCAGCTCGGGCGGAATCAGGAGCCGCCCCGCGCTGTCGAGTTCGACATCCATCGCGCTACCCAGGAAAATGCGCTTCCATGCCAAGGCCTGCATCGGCCATTCCGCGATCTTCGCGCGATTGGCCTCCCATACCGGGCGCGGATACATGAGCAGGCAGCCGTGCGGATGCTTGGTCAGGGTAAGCCTCCCCTCGCACTGCGACTGCAGCGCGTCACGGTGCCGGGTCGGAACAGTCATCCGACCCTTGGCATCGAGGTTAAGGTTGGCCCCCCCCTGATACATACGCGCCGCCTCGCTCCGGATACGGTGGTCGGCCTTCGCCCACCTGCCACCCTTGTATACTGCAAAAACGGGATGAAAAACCGCTCAGCCCCACAATTTCCCACTTTAGAGTATGAGAACTTGAATTGCAAGCAAGAAGCCACGCTTTTTTCAATCAAGACAATGACTTAGAGTGCTTTTGAAATTTTTTTGCAAAAACAATTATCTTTTTAAAACAATAACTTAATCAATCAAAATTAAAGTAGAGTCTGATTAATAAACTGTACAAATCCACACTCTCCCTGCTGCAGCGCACGAAGCGGGAACTTGCGCGACCATTAGCACTCAAAGAATGAGAGTGCTAAACTAGGTACATAGCCGAAGCATTTAGCCGTTGATCTCCGGTCACAAGCCGGTCGCGCAACCCGAGATGAGGAGAACCACAATGTCCGCAAGCTTCGCCCTGACGCCCGCCAATGCGTGGAACATGCCCGTGCCGTCGATGGTCGGCAGCATCGATGGTTACATTCAGGCGGTGAGCCGTTTTCCGGTGCTCACGCCCGAAGAGGAACTGCGCTATGCGCGCGACTACCGCGAGAAGGAAGACCTGCAGTCCGCAGGTCGCCTGGTGCTGTCGCACCTGCGCCTGGTGGTGTCGGTGGCGCGCGGTTATCTGGGCTACGGCCTGCCGCATGCCGACCTGATCCAGGAGGGCAACATCGGCCTGATGAAGGCGGTCAAGCGCTTCGACCCGGAGCGCGGCGTGCGCCTGGTTTCATTCGCGCTGCACTGGATCAAGGCGGAAATCCACGAATACGTGCTGCGCAACTGGCGCCTGGTGAAAATCGCCACCACCAAGGCCCAGCGCAAGCTGTTCTTCAACCTGCGCAGCCACAAGAAAGGGCTCGATACCTTTACCACCGGCCAGGTCGACGACTTGGCGCGCGAGCTCAATGTCAAGGCCGATGAAGTGCGCGAGATGGAAATGCGCATCGCCGGCGGCGACACCGCGCTCGAAGCCCCGCTCGAACGCGAGGAGGAAAGCTTCGCGCCGATCGCCTACCTGACAGACGCCGACGCCGGGCCGTCGCGCATTCTCGAGACCATCGAGAACCAGGTCAATCGCAGCGAAGGCTTGTCCGACGCACTGGCTTCACTCGACGAGCGCAGCCGGCGCATCATCGAAAGCCGCTGGTTGCGTGAAGACGCCGACCAGTTGACACTGCACGATCTGGCGGCCGAGTTCAAGGTATCGGCCGAGCGGATTCGCCAGATTGAAGTCAAGGCCATGCAGAAGATGAAGCAGGCGCTGGCAGAAGTGGCTTGAGTTTCAAGAGCAGCAAGCTGAAACGGGCTCCTCACGGAGCCCGTTTTTCATTTCGGGGCGGTACGCTTAAACTGGCGCGCGAAATTTAGGAGTCCGACATGACTAAAGTTGCCACTCGTCCCTATGACGCCGCCTCGTACCTCAAAACAGATGCGGAATGCGCCCTGTATCTGCAGGCGGTGATCGATGAAGCCGACGGCGATCCAGCCATGGTCGTCACCGCACTTGGCGAGATCGCGCGTGCACGCGGCATGATGCAACTGGCGCGCGAAACCGGCCTGACTCGCGAGGGCCTGTACAAAATGCTGTCAGCTGGCGGCAATCCCAGCTTTGCAACAGTGATGAAAGTGTGCCGCGCACTTGGCGTGAAGCCGCACTCCAAGGTAGCGCAGGCGTAGCGACGAAGCGCGCGTTGACGTAGGAAAGACCGGTACATACACAACCGCTGCCAAGCGCTCAAGGCGTACACACCAGGTCGGCACGCGTACGCAGGCCCAGCGACTGCGTGTTGAGAAACTGCACGCCGCGCGCATCGACGCGGTCGGGCCGCGGCGTCGGGTCCGACAGGATGAACGAGGGCGCGCTGTCCAGCCGCACCAGGGTGCGTCCCGATGCATCGACGAAGGCCGCTTCACCGCGGCCGATGTCGAGCGTGCGCCCGCCCTGCTGGATGGCCAGGTGACCGTCGCGCAGGTGCACGTAAAGCCCGTCTTCGGGCGCGGCCTGGCTTACCCCGCCGAAGAGCTGTTCCAGGTCGGTTGTGATGCCGTCGGGCCGCGGCGCGTTGTTGTCGCGCATGAAGGCCGGCACCTCCGCCAAGAGGCGTGCCGGGGCCTGGCCCGGCGTCACGCTGGCCGCGGCACCGGCGGGCACCACCACCACATCGTTGGGTGCGGCCAGCGATGCCACCGTGACCTCGCCCTGCCAGGTGGCGATGAAGCAGCCATCCGCAATACCGCCGCCACCGGCTTCACCGGCACCGGACCCGTCGCAGCGCATGTCAAGCCCGGTGCCGCGAATGCCGACGGTGGCGGTCGAGGTGGAGAAGCGCACACGACTGGGCTGCGCCTTGCCGATCAGGCCGGTCAGCGCACGAATCCCGCCCTTGAGGAGGCCCAGCGAAAAGCTGCCTTCGCCCGGCGTCTTGCGGTCGTAGGCATAGTCGTCGATGCGCACCCGCGTGCCGCCCTGAATGGTGATGCGGGTGTCATCGCGAAACACCAGCACGGCCTGCCCACCGGCCGGCGTCTCCAGCGTGTCGCCCTTGAACGCCGGGCCGCCGGCTACCACCAGGCGTTGCTGGCCATTCTCTGCGACAGCGGTCATGCCGCCCTGCAACTGCACCACCCTGGCGCTGGCCTGCACCAGGGCGCTGGCGCTGGCCTGCGCGGTGAGCGGCACAGGGCGCCGGCCCTCGACCTTGCAGTCTTCGGCGCAGATGCGCGCATCGAAATCGGTGCCGCGGATGCCGACGGTGGCGGTGCTGGTGTACAGGCGACTGCTGGAGCTTTGCTTGGTGATCGAGCCGGTGATGAGCCGCAGCCCGCCCTTCAACAGGTTCATCACCATGTTGTCGCTTTTGCCTGCCTGCCCCATGACGAATTCATCGATCTTCATCGCGCTGTTGGGGCGCAGCGTCATGCGCGTGCCGTCGTTCAGCTTGACCACAGCGAAGCCGGTGGTGCCGGTGGTCAGCACCTCGCCTTGCTCGACCTTCGAGCCGGCACCCAGTACCCGTGCGGCCTCGCCGGGGCGCTGCGCGGCACCGGCACCGCGCACGTATTCGACGTCGCCGATGGACGCGGTCTGCGCGCTGCCCGCTTGCGTCAGCGCCATCATCGCCCTGCCGAAGGCCGCGCGCCTGGCGTTTGCTCGTATCCATTTCAGGACCCGATGTGCGGGCTGTGGCTGACGTGCGTCGTTCATGGTGTTTCCCCTTCCAACTGACTTCCGGTTTCCAATGTCTATTGACAGCCATCGGACAGCATCACCAGCTCATCCCTTCTGCGCGCTTCTTCCGGCCGCAAGACCTGGTCCAGAAACTGCAACTGCTGTCTGGGAAGGTTGCCCAGCAGGCCTTGTTCGGCGCCGATCAAGGCCAGCGTATCCCTGAACGCGTTGAGCGAATCCGCATTCACCGGCGGTGGCAGCTGGGTGAATCCGAGATCGGTGAAGGTGTTGCCGTAGATCGCGCCGCCGCCATAGCCGGCCGGCGGCACCACGCTGGAAAAGGCGCCGGTGCGCGCCTGGCCGGCGGTGACAAAGCGGAACGCGTCTGACGTTGTCGGCAGGAAGCCGCCCGGAATGCTGACCTGCAGGGTGCCGGCGATCGACGCGTTGCCGGTCACGTTGAGCCAGTCGTAATTGACGCCCTGGGTCAGGCCGGCCAGTTCGATCTGCAGGGTTCCCGAAGCGCTCTGCTCGTAGTCGCCGATGATGGTCAGCGTGCCTGGCGAAGCGCCCGGCGCGACCGTGCCGTTGTTGGTCAGCTTGATCGCCGGCGCGCCGCCGCCCATGTCGATCGACCCGGTGCCCTTCAGCAGGCCGTTGTTGATGAATGCATCGACCGCGGCCCCGGCGCGCAATACGCCATTGACCGCGAGCGTGCCTGTGTTGGTGAAGTTCTGCTCCAGTTGCAGGGTGCCGATGACGGTCAGGCTGCCGGGGTTGGTCAATGGTCCGGCCACGGTAAGCACGCCGCCGCTCAGGGTGGCGCTGCCGCTGTTGTTCCACGACACCCCACTGGCGATGGTTTTTGGCGCCGCACCCGCAATCGTGGTGGCGCCGGTGGTCACAAAGGTGCCGCTGCCGGCGATATCGCCATTGGTCCAGTCGAACCTGCCGGTGGTGAACGCGACCGCGGGGTTGAGAGTGAACACGCCACCGCTCAGGGTGGTGTTGCCGTTGGAGACGATCGCGCGCAGGAAGCTCTTGCCGCCCAGTTCCAGCGCGGTGGCGGCGCCCAGCACCGTGCTGCCGCTGCCGCTCTGCACCCCGCCGGTCTGGCTGAAGCTGCTGGTGACGTTGACCGTGCCTGCGCCGGTGAGGGTGCCAGCGGTGAGCGCCAGCGCGTCGAGTGTGGTGGCGCCGCCGAAACTCACTGTTCCGCCGGCGATGTTGGTGGTGCCTCCGGTATAGGCACCGGTAAATGCGGCAGTGCCGCCGTTGAAGTTCACCGTCGATCCGTTGGCCGCGTTGACCCCGCCATAGTTGAACGCGCCAGCTCCAAACGTAAGCGTGCTGCCAGTAGCCAGGTTGAACACGCCGCCGCCGCTGCCGCCCAAACCAAGGGAAAGCAGGCCACCGGTCATGTTGACGGTGCCGTTGTTGTTGAAGGTGTTGCCAATGCTGGCAATGCCTGACTGGATGGTGAGCACGCTGCCTGCCGCATTACCAACAGCGAGAGTCGAGGCAATGTTCAGGCTCGCGCCGTTCGTGGTGACCATGCCCAGGCTCAGTGCGCCGGTGTTGCGTACATTGGCGTTGCCGCTGGCGGTATTGGCCAGGTTCAAGGTGGTCGCGGCGATATCGAGATCGATGCCGCTGGCCGCGACGAGCGTGAGCGTGTTGGCGTTGACGTTGCCGATGTCGGCGATGCTGCTGCCGGCAGTCAGGGCGACGGCAGCACCGCTCACGGCGAGCACGTCGTTGTTGCCGGCGCTGGAGCTGCCGCGCACGATGGCCGCGCCCGCCGTCAGATTCACGTTGCCTGCCGCCGTCACGGTGTTGGTGGTGTTGCCCGCCACCGCATTGTCGTGCGTCAGGTTGTTGGCTGCGGTGAGGTTGATCGCACCGCTGGCG
>JBEIFV010000265.1:0-6426 GCA_040382235.1 Burkholderiales bacterium | reverse complement strand
GCACCCGGTGCCGCGCCTGCGGCCGCGGGCGGCGTTGCAGCGCCGCTGGCCGCGCCGGGCGTGGGCGGCGCAGGGGGCGATGCGGCGCCACAACGCGCCTGGGCGATTCGCCCGCGCTTTTCCGCAACCCAAACCTTTACCGACAATGCGGTGGTGTCCGCCGCCGGCCGCCAGGCCGACCAGATCACCACCTTGAGCCCGGGTATTCGGCTCGAGGGCAATACCGGCCGCCTCAAGCTTTTCACCGACTATTCGCTCAACTATTTCACCGCCGCCCAGGGCACGCAGGCCAGTCGCACCACCAATGCGCTTAACTCGTTTGGCAGCTTCGAAGCGATCAACCGGTGGCTCTACATTGATGCCAGCGCTGTCATCACCCAGCAGAACATCTCGGCCTTTGGTGCCCAGACCGCCGGTACCGCAACGGTTTCGAACAATTCAACCGAGACTTCCAGTTTCAGGCTGTCACCCTACATACGCGGCAATCTCGCGCGGATTGCCAGCTACGAGGTGCGCTATACCCATTCCGAAACCAGCAGCAAGTCGGGGCTGGCGACTGATGTCAAATCCGACGACTTCGCTTTTCGCCTGCGCGGCCTGGGCGTGCCATTCGGCTTCGGCTGGGCGGCCGACGCCACCCGCCAGGAAGTAGCCTACGGCAGCGGGCAGCGCAGCCAGGCCGATCGCCTGAACGCGATTCTCAGCTACCGCTTTGATCCGCAATTTCAGCTACGCGCCAGTGTCGGCGCGGAAAACAACGACTTCGCTTCGGCCACGCCCGAGTGGCGCTCCACCTTCGGCTACGGCGGCGACTGGTCGCCCACCGAGCGCACCCAGCTCTCGGTATTTCGCGAGCGGCGGTTTTTCGGCAATGGCCACAGCATCACCTTCAGTCATCGCCTGCCGTTGACCGCGATCCGTTTTACCGACACGCGCGATGTGTCGGTATTGCCCAACCAGTTGGGTGCGCCTGCGGGCCAGGGCACCTACTACGACCTCTTGTTCGCACAGCTTGCCGCCACCATTCCCGACCCGGTCGCGCGGGCGCAACAGGTGACAACCCAGTTGCAGCAGTCCGGCATCGCACCCAACGCCGCCATCACCAACGGCTTCCTCACCTCACGCGCCACCGTGCAGCGTCGCCAGGAAGTTTCACTGGTGTTGAACGGCTTGCGCAACACCGTGACCTATACGTTTTTCCAGAGTGATCAACAGTCCGTGAGTGCCGGGGCCGCGGCCGGTGCGGGCGATGATTTTTCGACCTCGACCTCGGTCAAGCAGCGCGGCATGAGTTCGAACCTGTCGCACCGGCTTTCGCCCTTGACTACAGTCAACATTCTGACCTCGGTGTCGAAGAGCGATGGCAGCATCGGACTATCCACCACCTCGCGGGTTTTCAACCTCAATGCCTCGACCCGCCTGGGCGTGCGCACCACCGGCAGCATCGGCTTGCGCTCGACCAATACCGAAGGCGGCGCGATACCCTACCGCGAGAACGCGGTGCTGGCCACTGTCTCCGCAACATTCTAGAAGCCATGTACGAATCCTTCTACGGCCTGTCCAGCAAGCCCTTCCAGCTCAACCCGGATCCCTCGTTCTATTTCGGCAGCAAGCAGCATCGCCGGGCGACCGCGTATCTGGAATACGGCATGCACCAGAACGAAGGCTTCATCGTCATCACCGGCGAAGTGGGGGCCGGCAAGACCACCATTGTGCGCGGCCTGCTCGACGGCCTTGATTCCGAAAAGGTGGTGGCCGCGCATCTGGTCAGCACCCAGCTCGATGCCGACGATACGCTGCGCCTGGTGGGTGCCGCGTTCGGTGTGCGCACCAAGGATGTCGCCAAGTCCGATGTGCTGATGGCGCTCGAGGCGTTTCTCTACAACTTCACCCTCAAGGGCAAGCGTTGCATCCTGATCGTCGACGAGGCGCAGAACCTGACGCCGCGCGCGGTCGAGGAATTGCGCATGCTGTCGAATTTCCAGTACGGCAACCACGCGTTGCTGCAAAGCTTCCTGGTCGGCCAGCCGGAATTCCGCGACATGCTGCAAAGCCCGCACATGCAGCAGTTGCGCCAGCGCGTGATCGCTTCATGCCACATCGGCCCGATGGATGCCGAGGAGACCCGCGGCTACATCGAGCATCGGCTCAAATGCGCGGGCTGGAACGACAACCCGCATTTCGGCGACGACGCCCATGAGGCGATCTTCAAGGCCAGCGGCGGCGTGCCGCGACGGATCAATTTGTTGTGCGACCGGCTGCTGCTGTTCGGCTTTCTGGCCGGCAAGACCGCCTATGCTGCCGACGATGTGAACGAGGTGGCCAAGGAAATTTACGATGAAACCTCCGCACCGCCGCGATCGCAGGCGCAGCCGCCCGCGGCACCGCCGCCGACCGCAGGCGCTGTCGATGCCGACTGGCGCAATGAAGAAGAATCGCGCCTGACCGAAACCGGTCCGTTCAAGGTCAACTTGAGCCGGCTGCAGATGAGCTCGATCGAGGCCGGCATCGGAGCACCGCTCGGGGCCGGGCAGATCGAGGAGCGCCTGCTGCGCCTGGAGCGCGCCGTGCTGCGGGTCGAGAGCATGAATTCAGCGACCTTGAGCCTGCTGCAGCAACTGGTCGATGCGGTGCGCGCGGCGCAGGTCGACGAACACGAGGTCGACTGAGCCTGGCGGTTTCGACTGCCTGGCGCCGCTGGTGCCTGGCGCGATTGGTCTGCAAGTTTTTGTAGAACATCGAATTGTTCTCTTGATTTGGGCAGGTTGGCCGATATCATCGGCACGAGCAGGCGTGTCGTCGCGGGCAGCGGCTTTTCTCCGGCATTGCCTGCCGGCAAGATTCAAGCCGGCACCGGTGTTTTGGTTACGCACGGTTTGACACCGAAGTACGGGAATTTGCGATGTGCGCTTTAGCGCGATGGAGTGGGGATGCACGGCCGAACGATTACCAACGCGCTGACGATTGACGTCGAAGACTACTTTCAGGTCTCCGCGTTCGCGCCCCACATTGCCCGTGCCGACTGGAACATCCGCGAATGCCGGGTCGAGCGCAATGTCGAGCGCATCCTGGCCCTCCTGGACCGGCATTCGACCAAGGCCACGTTTTTCACGCTCGGCTGGATCGCCGAGCGCTATCCGCAACTGGTGCGCAGCATCGTCGACAACGGCCACGAACTGGCCAGCCACGGCTACGGGCATGAGCGCGCGAGCGACCAGACCGAAGCGGCGTTTTTCGCCGACGTGCAGTTGGCCAAGATCCTGCTCGAAGACATTTCCGGTGCCGAGATCAAGGGCTACCGGGCACCCAGCTTTTCCATCGGAGAGGCCAATCAATGGGCCTTCGATTGCCTGGAGCGCGCCGGCTATCGCTACAGCTCCAGCATCTACCCGATCCGCCACGACCATTACGGCATGCCGGACGCGCCGCGCTTTCCGCACCGCATACGCGGCGTGCTGGAGGTGCCGGTGACCACGTTGCGCCTGTTCGACCGCAACTGGCCGGCCAGTGGCGGCGGCTATTTCCGCCTGATGCCCTATGTTCTGTCGCGCTGGATGCTGAGAAGAGTCAATGCACATGATGCGCGCCCGGCGACCTTCTACTTCCACCCCTGGGAAGTGGATCCGGAACAACCGCGCATTGCCGGCATCAGCGCGAAAACCCGCTTTCGTCACTACCTCAACCTGGATCGCATGGAGGCACGCCTGGACCGCCTGCTGGCCGATTTTCGCTGGGGCCGCATGGACCGTGTTTTCTATGATGCAGCGACGGCAGCAGGTGTTTGAGGCGCATCCACGCAGGGGTCGGCGCCCTTACCAACCCCGTACGGATGGCCGTCGCGAGTTGAGCGATCGCTTGCGCACACCATGATGCGCATCAGGCGCCTTGACTCCGGCGACAGGCCCGGCGCGACACGCTGGGATGCTTTCGTCGCCGCCTGCCCGCAGGCCACATTCTTTCATCGTGCCGGCTGGCAAAACGTCATCGCCGACGTGTTTCGGCATCGCACCCATTATCTTTTCGCCGAGGAGGACGGCGCGATCGCCGGCGTATTGCCGCTCGCGCATGTCAACAGCGTGTTGTTCGGCAATGCGCTGGTTTCCTTGCCATTCGCTGTTTATGGCGGTGTGGCCGCGACCAGTGAAGCCGCAGGCCAGGCGCTGGAGGACGAGGCCCAGGCCATTGCCTGCCGCCTGGGGGTCGACCATCTCGAACTGCGCAACGTCAAGCCGCGCCACGCGGACTGGCCTGCGCAGGACCTGTACGTGACTTTTCGCAAGGAGATCCTGCCTGACCTCGAGGCCAACATGCTGGCGATTCCGCGCAAGCAGCGCGCCATGGTGCGCAAGGGCATCAAGAACGGGTTGCGCGCCGAAATCGACAGCGATGCCGCGCGCTTTTTCGCGCTCTATGCCGACAATGTGCACCGGCACGGCACACCGGCCATGCCGCGCGCCTACTTCGAGGCATTGCTTATCGAGTTTGGCCCCGACTGCGAGATATTGACAGTTGTCGGGACGGACGCGCGGCCGCTATCCTCCGTGCTCAGTTTCTATTTTCGCGACGAAGTGTTGCCCTACTATGCGGGTGATGACGAAGACGCGCGCGACCTGGCGGCCAACGACTTCAAGTATTGGGAGCTGATGCGCCGCGCCTGCGAGCGCGGGCTCAAGGTGTTTGACTACGGTCGCAGCAAGCAGGGCACCGGTTCATACTCCTTCAAGAAGCATTGGGGTTTTGAGCCGACCCCGCTCAATTACGAATACCGCCTGTACCGGCGCGATACGGTGCCGCAGAACAATCCGGCCAACGCCAAGTTCCGCCTGTTCATCGAGGCCTGGCGGCGCATGCCGATTAGCCTCGCCAATCGCATCGGGCCGCACATCGTGCGCAATCTGGGTTGAGCTAAGCATGGCCAACATACTTTTTTTGACGCACCGCCTGCCATACCCGCCGAACAAGGGCGACAAGGTGCGCACTTTTCACCTGCTCAGGTATCTTTCGGCGCGCCATCGTGTGTTTCTCGGCACCTTCGTCGATGATCCTGCGGATCTGGCCTATGTGGACATCGTGCGCGCCTCGTGCGTCGACCTGCATGTGGTAAGGCTCACACCGCCGCTGGCCAAGCTTGCCAGCGTGCGCGGCCTGATCAGCGGCGAGGCGCTGACGCTGCCTTACTACCGCAACGCCGGATTGCGTGCCTGGGTGCGCGCCACCTGCGCCGCGCAGCGCATCGATGCGGCGATGATATTTTCTTCAGCGATGGCGCAATACGCGAACGACATTCCCGACATGCCCAAACTCGAAGTGTTCGATGATGTCGATTCCGCCAAATGGACCCAGTACGCGCAACATCATCGCTGGCCGATGTCCTGGGTGTACCGGCGCGAAGGCGTCAAGCTGTTCGAATTCGAGCGCCGCGCCGCCGCCGCCTCCACCTGCACTTTCTTCGTGACCGCAAACGAGGCGGAGTTTTTTCTCAAACTAGCGCCCGAATGCCAGGGGCGGGTGGGCGTGGTGTGCAACGGCGTTGATGCCGAATACTTTTCGCCGGCACATGCATCCGCCTCGCCTTTCGCAGCCGACGAGATTCCGCTGGTGTTCACCGGCGCCATGGATTACTGGCCGAACGCAGATGCGGTGATCTGGTTCGCAACCGAAGTGCTGCCGCGCCTGCGCGCGCGCTGGCCGACGCTGCGCTTTCATGTGGTCGGGCGCTCACCCACCGCAGAGGTGCAGGCGCTGGCGTGCGACGCCATTCGCGTCACCGGCACGGTGCCGGACGTGCGGCCCTATCTGCGCCACGCGGCCCTGGTGGTGGCACCCCTGCGCCTGGCGCGCGGTATCCAGAACAAGATCCTCGAAGCCATGGCCGTGGCGCGCGCGGTGGTGGCCGCGGATTCCTGTGCCGGTGCGCTCGATGCGACGGCCGGGCGCGACCTCGAGGTCGCCGCCACGCCGCAAGACTATGAGCATGCGATCAACGCCTTGCTGGAAGATCCCGCGCGCGCCGCTGCCATGGGCGTGGCGGCCCGCGAACGCGTGCTGGCCCATTACAGCTGGGACGCACACCTGTCCGGTTTCGACCGCTTTCTGGAGCCAGCCGGAGCATCGCATGCCGCCTTGGAGAAAGCAGCATGAGCGCTACGCCCGGCCGCCCGAAGGGGGCGCCGAATTGAACAATGCGCCTCCCTCGGGGAGGATGTCACACAGTGACAGGAGGGTAGTGCAATGAGCGCCACGCCTGCAGCTGTATTGCCGGGGCAGCCTTTGGCCATCGCCTGGCGGCGCGCGCTGGTCCTGCTGGTCCTGGCCTTCGCCTGGCTGGGGGCGCTGTATCGCGAAACAGCGCGTGCCATGTTAACCCTCTGGATGCGCACGGAGACATTACAGCCATGCTGCGTGATCGTACCGAACGGGCTGTGG
>JBEIFV010000264.1:0-6435 GCA_040382235.1 Burkholderiales bacterium | reverse complement strand
GCCCCGGTTCTTTCTGGATGGGGGCCGGCACTCTCCCCCCGGGGCGGGCGCGCGGGGCGGCCAGCGCCCGCCCGGGGGGGCGCGCGCGCCGCCCCCCCACGGGACTGGCTGCAGCTCCAACTTCGATCGCGGCGAGATGAAAATCAATGACACCCGGACCGGCGCGGCGAGCGCCGCACTGGGTGTGACGATCCTGATCCACGTCCAGTCGTTTCCGGCAATGCCGGGACAAAAGGTCGGGCCGGCCATGTTTCCCGGCCTGCTCGCAGTGGGCCTGTTGATCTGCGCGGCCGGCGTGATCTTGCGCGGCTTGAAAACCCTTAAATCGGAAGGCTGGCTCACCTGGCCTGAATGGATTCGCCAGCGCCGCATCGCCGCCGGCTTTGTGCTGATTCCGGTGGTGCTGGTGGTGTACGCGGCGGTCTCGGAAAGACTGGGCTTCCTGCCGACCGCGGTCGCCTTCCTGTATTCGCTGTGCTGGACTTTCGGGGTGCGGCCACGGACGGCCGTAGCCGTTGCAATCGGCGGCAGCCTGGGCATTCATTACATTTTCTACAAGCTGCTCAAGGTGCCCCTGCCCTGGGGCATCCTCACCTCCTTCGCCTGGTAGCCGGCCATGCTCGCCAACATCTACGCCGCCTTCGGCCAGGTTTTCGAGCCCTATGTGCTGATGGTGATTCTCGGCTCGTCGATCTTCGGGCTGTTCGTCGGCGCCGTACCCGGGCTCACCGCCACCATGGCTACTGCGCTCCTGGTACCGGTGACGTTTTTCATGCCGCCGGTGCCTGCCATTGCATGCATCGTCACGGCCACCGCGATGGCGATTTTTTCGGGGGACATTCCGGGCTGCCTGCTGCGCATTCCGGGCACTCCGGCGTCGGCGGCCTATACCGACGAGGCCTACACCATGACCAAGAATGGCCAGGCCGAGGTGGCACTTGGTGCGGGCCTGGTGTTTTCCGCCATCGGCGGCTTGTTCGGCACCCTGGTGCTGGTCACCGCCGCACCGGCCTTGGCCGAGGTGGCTCTCAAGTTCTCGTCCTTCGAGTACTTCTGGCTGGTGCTTCTGGGAATCACCTGTGCGATTTTCATCGCCTCCGAGAACCCGCTCAAGGGCTTTGTGTCGCTCTTGATCGGACTCTTGATCGCCTCTGTCGGGGTCGGCAATCCGGCCGGCTTTCCGCGCTTCACCTTCGGCGATCCCAACCTTCTGGGTGGCATCTCGCTGGTGCCGATGATGGTCGGCATGTTCGCCGTCTCCGAAGTGCTGCGCTATGCCATCACCGCCAATCAGCCCATGCTGGTGGTGCAGGACAAGATCGGCAACGTGTTCAAGGGCATGTGGACGCTGACAGTCAAGTATCCGCTTTCGATCCTGCGCGGCAGCGTGCTGGGCACGATTGTCGGCGCCCTGCCCGGTGCCGGCGCCGACATCGCGGCGTGGATGAGCTACGGCATGAGCAAGAAATTTTCCAAGGAACCGGAAAAATTCGGCACCGGCCACGTCGAGGGCATCGTCGAATCGGGTGCCGCCAACAACTCCGCGCTGGCCGGCGCCTGGATCCCGGCCCTGGTATTCGGCATTCCCGGCGACTCGATCACCGCGATCGTCATCGGCGTTCTGTACATGAAGAACCTGAACCCCGGCCCGATGATTTTCATCAACAATCCGGTAGCGGTGTATTCGGTGTTCCTGGTATTCATCCTGGCCAACCTGCTGATGATTCCGCTGGGCTTTCTGACCATCAAGGCAGCCAAGAAGATCCTGCGCGTGCCGCGCAACATCCTGATGCCGATGATCCTCTTGTTTTGCGTGGTCGGCAGTTACGCCATCAACAACAGCGTGTTCGACGTGGGCGTGATGCTGGCTTTCGGCCTGCTCGCTTACCTGATGGAGGAAAACGGCTTTCCGGTGGTGCCCGCGATTCTGGGGGTGGTGCTGGGCGGCATGCTGGAGGAGAACTTCATCACCTCGATGATCAAGTCGGACGGCAACCTGATGGCCTTTTTCCATCGGCCGATCGCCGCGACCCTGGGCATCCTGACCATCCTGGTCTGGCTTTCCCCGTTGATGCTTCGTTACTTGCGTGCGCGGCGCTCCGGCCATGCATAGAATCCACATGCGATGATCGCAGGCGCCACGCCGCCGCGAGGCGGACGGCGAACATCGAAGCAGTCTCAGGTTTCGTCCTTGTCCGAAACCTGCGCCAGGCATCCAGCCCCCACCCTGAATTACTGACCTCCACCCACTGCCAGATTCATCCATGCCAAAACGCGACCTGCTGCTGATTGCCCCGATCTATCCTCCCTCGATGGCGCAACTCGATGCCATCTACAACGTGCATCGATATTGGGAGGCAGCCGACAAGCCGGCCCTGCTGGCCAACATCGCGGCCTCCTGCGAAGCTGCTGCCACTTCCGGCGGTGTCGGCATCAAGGCCGACGTCATCCAGGCCTTGCCAAAGTTGCGCATGGTGTCCTGCTTCGGTGTCGGCTACGACGGCGTCGAAATTCCCGCCTGCGTGGCCGCCGGCATCAAGGTCAGCAATACGCCCGACGTTCTCAATGAATGCGTGGCCGACACCGCCTGGATGCTGCTCCTGGCCACCGTGCGGCGCGCCGTTTTCAACGACAAGTTCGTGCGCTCCGGTGCATGGCTCAAAGGCAATGCACCGCTCACCGACAAGGTGTGGGGCGAAACCCTGGGCATCGTGGGTCTGGGCCGTATCGGCCGCGCGATTGCACGGCGCGCCGAGGGCTTCGGCATGAAGATCGTCTACCACGGCCGCAACCGGCAAAGCGATGTGGCCTACGACTACTACGCCGATCTCGCTGAAATGGCGCAAGTCGCCAAGGTACTGCTGGTGATCACCCCCGGCGGCCGCGGCACCGAGAACATCATCAATGCACGTGTACTCGAGGCGCTTGGCAAGAAGGGCTACCTGATCAACGTGTCGCGCGGCACCACCGTGGACGACGCCGCCTTGATCCGGGCGCTGCAGCAGGGCAGCATCGCCGGCGCCGGCCTCGACGTGTTCGTGGACGAGCCGCGCGTGCCGGAAGCCTACCTGGCACTCGACAACGTGGTGCTGCAACCGCATGTGGGCAGCGGTACCGTCGCCACGCGCACGGCCATGGGCCAACTGGTGATCGACAACCTCGCGGCATGGTTCGCCGGCAAGCCGCTCCTGACCGAAGTTCCGGAGACCCGCTCGGCCTGAAATGTCGGTGTGAGCGCGCCCGCCCGGCCGCCCGAAGGGAGTGCCGAATTGAGCAATGCGCCTCCCTTGGTGAAGATGTCACGCAGTCACAGGAAGGGTAGTCCATTGAGTATGCAGAGCCGGGCCTTGCCGCGAGTAGCCATCGCACTGGGTGATCCGGCCGGAATCGGCCCCGAGATCGCACTCAAGGCGGCGCAGGATGCGCGCGTGCTGGCCATCGCACGGCCGCTTCTGGTGGGCGACCTGCGCGCCTTGACCGAGCACGCACGCCGCTGCGGCCTGGACGCACCGATCGACGCCTTCGAGAGCGCCGCCCGGGTGCAGTGGCGTAAGGGGCGGGTGCCCTTGCTCGCACGCAACCATTTCGACGCCGAGCCGCTCGAACTGGGCAGCATCCGGCCGGTACATGGTCGCGCGGCGCTGGACGCCGCCGGCTGCGCGATCCGTGCGGCGCTGGAGGAGCAGGTCGAAGCAGTGGTGGCCGCGCCGCAAACCGAACTTGCCATCAAGCAGGCGGGAATAGAGTTCGACGGCTACCCGAGTTTTGTCGCGCGTTGCACAGGCACCGCGGTCGAAGACGCCTTCCTGATGCTGTGCCACGACCGTACGCGGATTGTCCATACCACCCTGCATGTGAGCCTCAGGCGCGCGATCGAACTTGTGACCCGGGAGCGGGTTTTGCGCGCCGTCCGTGCCACCGATACCACCCTGCGCCGCATCGGCATCAGCGCGCCGCGCATAGCCGTCTCCGGCCTCAACCCGCATGCGGGCGAGGGCGGCATGTTCGGTCATGAGGAACAGGCCATCATCGAACCGGCGCTCGCCGCCGCACGCACCGACGGCATCATGGTCGAAGGTCCGTTCGGTGCCGACACCATGTATGCGCGCTCAGGCTTCGATGCCTTCATCGTGATGTTCCATGATCAGGGCCATATCGCGGCCAAGCTGGCCGCGCCCAATCGCACCGCGGGCCTGACCATCGGCACGCCGGTGCTGTTTTCCTCGGTGGCGCACGGCAGCGCGCTCGACATCGCCGGCCACAACAAGGCCAGTCCGCTGGCGATGATCGAAGCCATCGAGCGCCTGCTCAAGGGCGGCGCATGAGCGGCGCCGGCGGGTCGGGCGTGCCCTATGCCGGCCTCACGCCCGACACCGTGCTGGATGCGCTCGAGAGCCTGAACCTGCGCTGCGACGGCCGCCAGATGGCGCTCAATTCCTACGAAAACCGCGTCTACCAGGTCGGTATCGAGGGCGAATTGCCGCTGATCGCCAAGTTCTATCGACCGCAACGCTGGAGCGATGCGCAGATCCTGGAGGAACACAGCTTCGCCGCCGAGCTTGCCGTAGCCGAGATTCCGGTGGTGGCGCCGCTGCTGATCAACGACGCCACCCTGCATCATTTCAACGGCTTTCGTTTCGCACTCTTTCCGCGTCGCGGCGGGCGCACGCCGGAACTGGAAAATCCGGACACGCTCGAATGGCTGGGGCGTTTTCTCGGGCGCATTCACGCCATCGGCGCCACCCGGCCATTCGCCACCCGGCCGACCCTGGATGCGCGGAGTTTCGGGCGTGATTCGCGCGATTGGCTGCTGGCAGACGAGGTCATTCCGCCGGACCTGCGCCTTTCCTGGCAGGCCGCGGCCGACCTGGCACTTGAGCATGTGGCGCATTGCCATGAGCGCGCCGGCCAGGTCGCGCTGATCCGCCTGCACGGCGACTGCCATCCCGGCAACGTGCTGTGGGTCGAGGAAGGCGCCGAACGCGGCCCGCATTTCGTCGATCTCGACGATGCGCGCATGGCGCCAGCCATCCAGGACCTGTGGATGCTTTTGCCGGGCGACCGCGAAGCGGCGTCGCAAGCGCTTGGATCGCTGCTCAAGGGCTATGAGGATTTTTGCGACTTCGACGATCACCAGTTGCATCTGATCGAAGCCTTGCGCACCCTGCGCCTGATGCATCACTCGGCATGGATCGCGCGCCGCTGGGCCGACCCGGCCTTTCCGGCGGCCTTTCCATGGTTCGCCAGCCCACGCTACTGGCAGGACCGGATTCTTGAACTCAAGGAACAGGTATCACTGATGCAGGAAGCGCCGCTACGTCCGGCGAGGGTCTGATCTTTTGCAACGCGCGTGCCCGCGGCGATGCGTTCGCCGCGGGCACGCGCCCGACGGGTCGAAGCTCAATCGATGGCCAGGCGTTTCGAGGCCGGCTGCATCTTCTTCGGCAGGGTGAGCGTCAGCACACCGTTGTCGTACCTGGCCTTGGCCGCGCCGGCATCGACTTCCTGCGGCAACTGGAAGCTGCGCGACACCGATCCGTAGTATCTCTCGCTGCGCAGCACCCGTGCGTCTTTCCTTTGCTCGTCCTGCTGCTTGATCTCGGCCGACAGGGTGACCACGCCCCCATCGAGGGAAATGTGAATGTCGTCCTTGCCGACACCGGGAATTTCGGCGTGCACGGTGTAGGCGTTGTCAGCCTCGCTGACATCCACCTTGATTTGCGCCGGCAACGGGTCACCGTGCAGCGGTTTGACGAAATAGCCGGGCGCAACGTCGCGAAAAAGCTCGTCGAACAGGCTGCGGCCGCCAAAATGAGTCAGATTTGCCATGGGAAACCTCCTGGTTTTCGGATTGGCTTCGAAGCACACCATGCGCCTCGCATGTGACCAACATCGCGTCGGCGGCGGCAAAATCAAGCCGCACAAGGCGCCGGCACGCATGTCGTTTGACGCAGATCAAAAAATCGGCCTCGAAGCCCGAAGTCGGGTAAATTCCGGTCTCGCCTTTCGCCCAGCACCACATGTCCCACACCGCCACCCTGGCTGCCCTCACGCTTGAACTGGAAGCCGTACGCACCGGGCAGGCCGCCAGTGCTGCGGTGGTGCGCGCCTTGCGGAGAGCGCACGACCTGCTGGCGGCGCTTACGCCACGCCATCGCCATGCGCTCGATGAGATCTTGACGCGCATGGAGTCGGGCAGCCTGTTTTCCGAAGAAAGCTGCTCGTTTTCCCAGGCCGAATTGCACGACGCGCTGGCACGGTGGCTGGCACATGCCGGTCAATATCTGGCCCGCCTCGGGCAGACCGCCTGATCCGATTTCAAAAACGCCGGGCAGCAGGCCCGGCACCAACAAGGAGAATCACAACATGAGCCATCAAAACCGAGTCGCGATCGTCACCGGTGCCGGCACCGGCGTCGGCAAAGCCGCCGCCATC
>JBEIFV010000263.1:0-6542 GCA_040382235.1 Burkholderiales bacterium | reverse complement strand
TGCACAACAAAAATCCCAAGCCTTTCATCTGGACTGCAAAGGCCCATGACATCCTCGCCAAGGTCATTCGCGCCAACAGTCGCTTAAGTTCCAAACAGAATGAAGCACTACACTAGCAGCACTTGGTGAGCCAGCGGCAGTACTCGACACTGCAGGGCTTACGTGGTTGCTGCGGACTGCATGCAATGTGTCGGCGATCCCGTTTGATGAGGCCAGCGGCGACCGCTTGCGCCGCTGGATGGGCATTGCGAACTGACACTGGTGATCGGCCTGCCGAACGGTGCACGACGATCAGGTGTGTGCGAACTTCGCCGGATAGCGAGGCGCGTTCAGGTCGGCGATATCAACTTGAGCCTTGGAAAATAGTCACGATAGCGCTTCGCGTCGCGCGTGAGAAGGGCAAGCCCCGCCACCGCGGCGTGGGCGCCAATGTAGAAATCAGGAAGCGGGGATCGCTTTGCACCCTTTCGGCCGCGATATCGGCGATAGGCCTTGCCGGCGACGAAAGCGGCATCCCAAGGCAGCGCCAGGCGCGCGAACGGATGCCCCGAAAGCGCCGCTTCGAGCAATTCGAGCGACTCGTAATGGACCGACAGTTCCGCATATACGATCGGATTGATCGCCAATCCATCGCGGTTTGCTGCCTGGTCAAGGCGCGCTACCGACCAATCGAACCACTCGGGGTCCTCGGTGGCGATGTCAAGCAGGACGTTCGTATCCACCAGGACCGGCATGCGCTTTTCAGTCCTCGCCGCGGGTAAGCGCCATCAGTTCGTCGGTGCTGCGCTTGAGGTGCTTGAGCGAGCCGCGTAGCGGCGCAACCGCGCGCTGCCCGCGGCTGGCACCGACGCCAAGCGGCTTGAGAATGACGCGGCCCCGCACGATTTCAAATCCGACCTCCGTGTTCGGCAGCAAGCCCGTCTGCTCGCGGATCCGCTGCGGGATAGTGACCTGCCCCTTGCTTGTGATTCTCACCACGCCCTCCCGAGTAATACATTGCCAAAGTAAGAATCTTACTAGGCTTGGCGCCGGCGCGGCAAGCCAACCGCCGAGGGTGAGCTCGTTGGGAATCTTGAAACCGAAAAACGGATCGGCGCTATAGATGCGCCAGCCGCTGACAACCATGATCAGCACGGCCAGGGCATTGACCCAGTGCGCCGGCCAACTGGGGCAATCCGCAGCAGGAACTGGGGTCGCGGCAGTTCGTGCAAATGCTGGAAGCCTGCATGGAAAAGCTGCCGGCCGGCATGGGGCGCATATTCCTCATGCGCGAATGGCTGGAACTCTCGGCTGACGAAATCCTTAAGGAACTGAGCGTGACCTCGACCAACCTGTTTGTTCAACTGCACCGGGCGCGATTGCGCTTGCGCGAGTGGGTTGAACTCAACTGGCTGGGAACGGCCTGAAGCACACCTGACCGATGATTCCGCGGCGCACCTGCAAGGAAACGGCAGCGCTCCTGATCGCACGCGAGGTTCGCGCGCTGTCCGTCGCCGACAGAATCGCGTTGCGCCTGCATCTGGCCGCATGCGACACCTGCCCGGTGTTCGAGCGCCAGATCACCAGCATGCGCCGCGCCTTCGCCCGCTGGCGCCAGGGTGACGACGATACCCCCCGCTGAGGCACTTCAACGCTTGCGGAACACCAGCACGTGCTGCCATGGCAACACGTCGATGCGCTTTTCCCAAGTGAGCGCATGCGGCGCCATTTCACGCCGTACCTGGTCCACGCTCATCTTGTGCAGTTCCTTGATCGGCACATTCGAGTCCTCCGCGCGATACTCCACCAGCACCAGGCGGGCGCCGGGCTTGAGCGCGCGCACCACACCGGCGATCACCTCGAACGGGTATTCGAGCTCATGGTAGACATCGACCAATAACGCCAGATCGAGGCTGGCGGGCTTGAGCCCGGCATCCTTGACCCCCGCCTGCACCGGCACCACGTTGGCAATGCGGCGCTCGCCCATGGCGAGCTTGAGCAGGGCGATCATTTCCGGCTGCACGTCGCTGGCATAGACCTGCCCGCCCGGCGCCACCGCCTGCGCCATGCGCCAGGTGAAATAGCCAGTGCCGGCGCCGACATCGGCCACCGTCATGCCCGCCTTCAGTTCAAGCGCCGGCACCAGAAGGTCGGTGCGTTCCTCGCGCTCGCGTTCGCCGCGCTCCAGCCAGGAAGCACCTTGCCAGCCCATGACGCGCGCGATTTCGCGGCCCATGAAGAGTTTGCCAATGCCGTCGGCTGAGGGCGCCGCTTGACGATAGGCCGGCGACGCGGTTTGCGCCAGCACAGCAGTGGCGGCCGGAAGCAGCGCCAAGGTGCAAAGGAGAATCGCAAAAACGCGAAGAAAATACAACAAGATGACGTGCCCTGAAGCAAAGCGTCGATAGTATCGCGGGCTAGCGCCGCCTCGACAATGTCGCGCAGGCTAGGCGCGCGGCGGACCGCCGTCGGTCAGGTTTTCGCCGTAAATCATGCGTGCCACCCCGGCATCATGCGCGGCTTTCTCGCACAAGCTGCAGGGGCGCGAACTTGACACCAGCACGCAACCGGTCAACGCCTGCGTGCCCAGCCGCGCCTGGGCCAGGCGTATCGCTTCGCGCTCGGCATGGGCGTCGGGGTTGCGTGCGGTGACGACCCGGCTCGGGCTTTCGGCAACGATGGCTCGATCCTTCACCACGACCGCGCCGTATGGCTGATCGCCGACGGCTTCGGCCTGGCGGCGCATCTCGAAAGCGCGCGCCATGAAACTGCGCCATGTCTCGCCGGCTTGCGCCAGCACGTTGCGCGCCTGGCCGATCAGGCTTGCTGTGACCAGGCCCGAAATCAGCGTGCGTCGCTGCATGATCTGCCCCCAAGCATCTGCACGGCAGCATTTATGCGCCTGTGTCCGGCGCCCACCGGCCGGCGGCGGCCTCAGGCATGCGGCACGGGCGGATCGCCGCGCATGCGGTCAACCCGGTCGAAGTAGTGCCTGGCGTAGGCCAGCAATTGGCCGTCACTTGGATGGTCGACCGATTCGATGCCGACGACTTTCTCGGCCACCGCGTGGTCATGCTTATGCATGTGCTTCATGAGGGCTAGCTTGGCCGTGGAGGGACCCACAATCAGGATTTCCAGTGCGTCGGCGACCGCGTGCGCGACCTCGTGGTAATACTTCTGGTCCTCCGGGGAATGGCCCGAGCCGGGTGCGCCCGACTTGGTGTGCAGCTTGTGTTTCGAATGCGCGCGGATCTTGTCGCTCTCGGCGGCCTCCTTGTTGAAGTGCATAACGTGCGCTTCGCTGTGGTCGAGCCACACGACGGCGTGATTGAATGACATGTGCGGTTTCCTGGAAAGTTGGGATGGGCGGTGCAGGCACGTGCGCCCGGGAGAGATGAAAAGCACGCAAACTGCCGCGACGCGCAGACTGAACGTTAGCCGAGTGCGGCATGGCGGGTTTGATTTCGATCAACAAAGGCTGCGAGCGGGGCTCGAACCGCCAAAACTTGACCTCGTTCGCGATACCGGCGCCGGCAGGGGGCGCGGTACGCCGCGGACGGGTGTAGCCCATCCATGCATCTGGCAGGCGGCGCACTTGCCTTTCGCCGGAGCCAGGCGTCGATTCATCAGGTGTTAGCCTGCAAGGCATGGCCGGAGGGCTTGAATTGCACGCCGCCGACCCGAGATTACGTGTATCGCTGAAAGCGCCTACAATCCTGCTTCAAGCGTTGCGCTGCAACCATCGACGATTTCCGGGGCCGATCCGGTTTCGACGTGGGTTACAAAGCAGTGAGGGCATGCCGAGGGCTGGTCACCTCGTAAATCCAACCGGAAAACACACAAACGCCAACGACGAGCGTTTCGCTCTCGCAGCCTAAAAAACTAGCGAAGCCGCTGCACCGGTTGTTCTCTGGGCCGGGTGAGCCTTAAAAACTCACAGCAGCGTCATCTACAGGGAATCGGTTGGCGTCGGGTTACTTGGCGCCCGCTTAAATCTAGGTGACTCGCCATTGTCCGGCCTGCCTGTTGGCTAAGACCGTGGTTAAAAAAAGTAAACAGGATACGCATGTAGAACTTGCTGTAGCGGACTTACGGACGCGGGTTCGATTCCCGCCGGCTCCACCAAAATGTAGTTTAAAGAAGTCCAGCAACATCTAAAAGCCCGCCCAGTTCTCCTCTATGGCGGGCTTTTTTTTCGCCTGTTGCCCCTTGAAACGCGTCGTTGCCTCGCGGGCGCTGCTGCCCCGAACCCGGCGTTTTTACCCCAGTCCAGGCGCCGCTGTTCTCTGCTTCGCTGGTGGTCTCGCGAGCGTTCTGGAGGCAAGGGCCTTTGCTGACGGGGGTTAAGGCGCGGCCAGTTGGGGCTGGCAAATCCGGCAGAGGCGGCGGCTGGGGTGCGTCCCGACCGTGCAGAGACTTACGCGGCCGCAAATTCCCGCAGCACCTCAGGGCGGCGTTCCGCAATAGCGATCAGGGTTTGCGCCGCCCTGGACGGGGCGCGCCGTCCTTGTTCCCATTCCTGCAGGGTACGTATCGACACCCCCAGCAGCAGCGCGAACTGCGACTGACTCAGGCCGGACTTGACGCGCGCGGAGACGACAGGGGAAACAGGGACTTTGGCGCCCTTTTTCGCAATCATCTCCCTGACCGATTTGCGCAGCTCGGCCGCAATATCCAGTGACGACTCAAAATCAGCGAGCGCCTGGTCAGTCAAGGGCTTTTTCGATTTCATCCTTCATCTCCCGCAGAACCTCTCCGGTGATGGAGTCAAGTTCCGCCTTCGCATACATGACCAGCAACCATATTTCACCATTCGCGAGCCGATTGAAGTAGATCACCCGAACTCCGCCCGACTTGCCGGTGACTGCTCGTGTCCAACGAACCTTTCGGACACCACCCGACTTCCTGACAACGTTACCCGCCTCCGGCTGCTCTGCCAGCCAGGCCGCAAACTCCCCGCGTTCATCCTCGGTCCAGTAACGCGGCCACAGGCGCGAGAATGTCGGAGTCTCGACAACGGTCAACACGATTGCATTATACGTCAATGACGTATGTTTTTAAATGTCGCCGGGAACGTCACCATGGGGCCCGACCACGATCGTTGCAGCATGGGCGGCCCGCGTCACGGCGCCACCGATCAATCGTAGTACTGAAACTCCAGCATCACGCAGCCGCCGATACTGGTGAACGGACCATGCCACACCTGCGGCGGACGGCATGCGAAGGTGTGGGCATCGAAACGTTCGCCGCCCTGCCCGTTTGCGTCGCAACCGACCACCAGATCGCCTGCAACGATGAACACTTCTTCATTGAAGTCGTGGATCACCGGTTCTGCGATGGTCGCCCCGGGTTGCCAGCGCGCCAGGCGGGTACGCGAACCGGTGCGGGTGGCGGCGTCGAGGTTGTCGGCAAGAATCTGCTCATCAATCCAGCCGAAATAGCCCGGCACCGGAACCCAGCCTGTACCACCGGTTTGCGCGGCGCCTCGCACGATGCGAAAGAATTCGCGATGGGGCTTGCGATGGACGAGCGGCTTTTCCATCAGGCGGCCGCGCCGGCAGCGGCGACGCGCTTTGAACGTGGGCGCCTGGCGTGCAAGGTCAGAAGCGCCATGCCGGCAAGCAGCATCGCATAGGTGCCCGGCTCGGGTACCGGGGTCAGCAAGTAGAGCCGATCACGATCAGACAACGCGGAGGCAAAGATTTGCCCGGAATCGTTGATCGAGAACGCATGGAGCAAGTGCTGCCCCGCCGGCAATTGAACCAGTGTGTTCAGATCGGTGAACCCGGTCGCGTCAGGCCCGGAAACAACCGCATTGCGGCCTATCCTGCCAACCACCTGGCCCGCGCTGTTGATCCCACGAAAGTCGGCGATTACGCCCGCCGGGTTGATGCTGGAAAACACAGCCGCACCGCCCCCATCGGGCCCCGAGATCGACCAGCCCGACGCCGAATACTGCAGCAATCGACCCGTCGCGGACATTGCAAGAGTCGTAGTCAACGGAGGTCCAAATGACCCGAAAAGGCGCAAGCCGGTGCCGCCCGCATCGGTAATGAAGCTGCCAAATTCGTCGGGCCTGCCAGGGGATCTGGAGAAGTAAGCACCGTGAATCTGCCCCGAATCGTTGATCAAGCTGGGGCTAAGGTTGACTGATTTTGCCTGCCCGTTCGAGTCATTGACGCTCGCCGGAAGCAGCGACACACCCTTGCCGTTTGGCCCGGTTACGAAACCGCGACTTCCACCAGCGCCGGTACCAAAAAATTCAACGTTGCCAATGACCTGACCATGAGAGTTCATCCCGTAAACCCGCGACGAACCGACTGTGAAGCTTTGACCATCAACCAACAGCGCTGAACCCGCAGGCAAAATGTCAGTTCGGCCTGCGCCATTCGGGCCGGAAACAAACGCACTCGTATTCGGAGGTCCGAGTGTCGGCGTGGATGCTGTTCCGGCGATTCGCCCGGTGGAACTTACACCGCGAATCTCGATTCCGTTCGGCGAATGTGGAGAGGACAGACCCACATCAGTCGAGCCGACCCCGTTCTGGCCTGTCAGGACAAGGC
>JBEIFV010000262.1:0-6666 GCA_040382235.1 Burkholderiales bacterium | reverse complement strand
GCAATGCCGGCGCGGCTTGATTTGACGCCAACGCGACAAATCTCGCTGTGTTTTCAAATATCGAAAACTATTTCGCATTCTCGAAATGCAGTATATCAAACTTTAAGAAAGTGAAAGCCCTTTCGTACACCTTGTTTTTCGGCGCACCCGCGGAAGCGCGGCCGCCTAGCGCGGAGGCGGTATCGGCCCGGTGCTCCGGGACCATGCATTGCATGTCAAAATGCCGATCCCATGGCCCAAGTCAAACTCACGCGCGAAAGCATTCTCGACGGCACCCTGCATGCCTCGGTGCGCGCCCTGATCGGCCCGACCGAGCTGTTCATGACCGACGCCGAGCGCAGGGCCCAGGTCAATACCATGCTGGCGCGCGCGCCGCGCCCGGGGCGCATCTGGGTATTCGCTTTCGGTTCGCTGATCTGGAACCCGGCGTTTCATTTCATCGAGCGGCGCACTGCGCGCATCCACGGTTTTCACCGGCAGTTCTGCCTGTGGTCGCGCGCCGGCCGCGGCAGCCCCGAAAAGCCGGGCCTGATGCTTTCGCTGGAAGCCGGCGGCAGCTGCAACGGCGTCGCCTATCGCCTGGCCAAGGGTGCGGCGGCCACCGAGCTCGACGTGCTGTGGCGGCGCGAAATGTTCACCCGCTCGTACCGCCCGGTGTGGACCAACGCGCGCACGCCCAAAGGCATCGAACCGGTGATCGTGTTTGCCGCCAACCGCAGCCATGAGCGCTATGCGCCCGGGCTTGAGGACGAGGCCATCGCCCGGCTTCTGGCCACTGGCGCCGGGCCGCTGGGGCGCTGTTGCGACTACCTGTTCGATACCGTCGATCACCTGCGTCAGTTGGGCATCCGTGACCACCGGCTGGAGGCGCTCGAGACCAAGGTCAGGGAATACGGCAACGCCGCCTGATCAGGCGGCTGCGACGGGGCAATCACGCAAGCTACAGCGGCGAAGGACTTGGCGCATCTTGGACTCCATCGAAGTATCCGAGACTGCGGCGGTCGTCGAGGGCGTCGCAAACGTCCTGGGCGACTTCAGCAGCACGGCGGACGCCGGCCCGCCAACCCGCGCGCCCTCGGCGCGATGGCGCGGCGCCTTGCGGTCGACGCTGCGTTGGAGCGGCTGTATGCTGATTGCCTGGACGATCGGTTCGACATTGCTGGGGGCGGTCCTCATGCAGGCCAAGCCGGGGGCCATTCCCCTTCAATGGCCGCAGGACTGGCCGGTATTGTTCACGAGCGTGCGCGAGCCGGCCTTGTTTGCGCAAATGACCGAACTGGCGTTGCGCACACTGAACCTGGTTTACCTGCCGGCCATCGTGCTCGCTTTGGTGATCTGGTCACCTATTCCACTGGCGGCCTTCAGGCAGCGCGGCACCGCGGCCAACGGCGCGACACACAGGGCCGTGCCGGGAACACTGCAGCTTCCGTGGCTTGCCATCACGATCCTCAAATTCACGCTCATCGCCTTCACTCTCATTGCCGCAGGCTACATCGCCAGGGCCGCCTGGGCCATCGCCGAGGGTGATGACCCTTTACGTGTTCTACCCGGCATCACGCCGCCCTATTTGCGCGAATTCCGTGCCGCGCACCCGGGGTTAGGCGCCGATGACGATCGCAATTCCATGGACCACGTCATTCTGCGCGGCGGTCAGGGGCAGACCCTGCGCCTTGATCGGACTGAACTCTCAGGCGCCCAGGCGCGTTTCGAGCCCTGCCCTGCCGCGCTCGATTCCACGCAACTGGGCGGCATCCCACCTTACCCGCAGGCGCACTGCGCCACGTTGTTGCGTCTGAGGAAAGCAGGCGAGGAAGAGACCTACTACGTGTTCGAGGTCGCAGGCGAAAGTGACCGCGCGGCCATCCAGGCGCACTTTGGCAAGTGGGTCGCTGAGTATTCAACTGGTGGCGCATCTGCGGTCCGCAAGGGCGGCGGTTTCACCCTCGCCGCAAGCAGCCGCGACGGCGCCTGGCATCTCGACGTGGATTCGCAAAACGTACGCGCGACCACCATCGTCATCCGGCAAATACCGCAGGCGGTGCGCTGAGCAAGGCTGCGGCCACGGCATGCCGACCTCGCCCGCAGCGACTTAGCTACAGCAGCGGCGCCGGCGCCTGCGGAATGCCCTTCCACATTTCCGCGTCATGCCCGAAGATCAGCCGCGCGCCACCCTGCTCCAGCGCCGCCAGGCGGTCCAGTGAGGCCAGCATCTGCTCACGGTCGTAAACGAAACGCGGCAGGCGGCGGTCGCGCAGCGTGCGGCAGAAATAGCAGGCATCACCGGTGAGCACCACTTCCCCTTTTTCGGTGCGCACCCTGAGCGACTGGTGGCCCGGGGTATGGCCGTAGGTCGGGATGCAGACCACGCTGCCGTCGCCGAACAGGTCGTGCTCGCCATCGACCTGCATGACCGGGTGGCCATGGTCGATGTCGGCCTTGTAGATGCCGACCTTGGCCGCGGTCTCGGCATCCCGCCCGGCCTGCCATTCGCGCTTTTGCACCACCAACGTGGCGTTGGGTATCAGTTCGTTGCCGCCGGCATGATCGAAATGCAGGTGCGAATTGATCACGTAATCGACACCGGCAGGATCACGGTCGATCGATTCCAGGCGCGACTTGACGTCGTCCGCAGCCCCGTACCCCTCGAAACCGAACAGGCGCGCCACCCGCTCGCCCAGGCGCGCGGACGCGTCGTGGCGGCACTGCGGGTGCATGCCGCTGTCGAACAGCGCGCGCCCCTTGGGATGCTCGATCAGGTAGGAAGGGATCGGCAGCGTGACCTGCCCCTCCTCGCCTTCGATCATGTCTTTCAGGCGGCCGGTCAAATGGCCGCAGGTCATGGCGTAGAGTTTGGCGATCATCGGCGCAGTCTTTCGGAGTGAGTGACAAACGGCAAGGTCAGGGGCAGGCACGCATGCGATTCTCCTCCTGGCGGTATGAGGCGGGCGAATCGATCTGTTGATGCGCGAAGCGTATGCCTTCGCGCAAACCATCCAGCTTCTGTTTGATCAGCGTATTGGCGCGCGACAGCAGCGCGGCTTCGGCTTCATCGCGGCGGCTGAAATAGCCCGGCTGACCGAGGCTTGTCTGCAACAGCGGCTGCAGCAAGCGCGCGCCGGCCCGCAAATGATCGCGCCACACCGCCACATGCTCCTGTTCATGCTTGAGAACAATTTCGCGGCGGCAAGCGCCATTGAGCTCGCGCGCCAGATACACCTGCAGGTTCGAAAACGCGAGCTTCAGGGTAAGCGAAAGCGCAGCGCAAACGCGGCCGTCGGCATGGGTCAGGAACACCGGCGCCAGCCTCAGGCTGAAAGACGGTTCGGCCTGCGTCAAGCCCAACACCGCATGATTCGGATTGCGGCTCGATTGCGACAGGCGCATCAGTTCATCACGACTGCGACTGTCGTCGCGCGTGACCTGCGGCTCTTCGAACAGCACTTCGATCCGGGCCTCGGCCGCCAGCCGTTCGCATTGCGCCTCGAAACTGCCGGTGTCCGCAGCCACCGACAACGGAAATAATGCAACAAGCAACAACAGGATTTTCATGTGAGGCAAGGTTCAGCCCGAAGCCAGGCGCGCGACCGGTGCGATAGTCAATCGAATGCGCCTAAAAGCGCGGTCAGTCCGCGCCCGGCGTCATGCCAACCCCCGGCAAATGCGCGGCATCGTCAGGCAGCGCGCTCCAGTGACGCCATCGAAGCCAGGTCGCCGCGATCATGCGGCAACGAGAAATCCAGTGCCGGCACCACCGGCACGATGCCGTTCGGATTGACCCGCTCGCTGCTGTAGTAGCTGGTCACGATGTGATCCAGCCGCACCGTGGCCGCCACGCCGGGCACCTGATACAACTCGCGCAGGTAATTGCTCAGGTGGTGGTAGGAGGAAAGCGGCCGCAGCATGCACTTGAACGCATGGTGATACACCGCATCGAAGCGCACCAGCGTGACGAACAGGCGCCAGTCGGCTTCGGTGATCACCTCCCCCGCCAGGTAGCGCCGGCCGCCCAGGCGCTTTTCCAGCAAGTCCAGGCAGGCAAACACCTTGACGACCGCCTCCCCGTAAGCCGCCTGGCTGGCGGCGAATCCGGTGCGATAGACTCCGTTGTTGAGGCCGTTGTAGACGATCTCGTTGATGCGGTCGATCTCGGCGGCAAGATGGGCCGGGTAGTAGTCACCGGGCGTGGCGCCCAATCCGTCGAAGGCACTGTTGAACATGCGGATGATCTCGGACGACTCGTTGTTGACGATGGTGCGTCCGGCCTTATCCCACAGGGTCGGCACGGTCACCTTGCCGGTGTAGTGCGGATCGGCGGCGCTGTAGGCCTCATGCAGCCAGGTGAAGCCGTTGACTTCATCCGCGGTCGCACCAGGAAAGCTCGCGCCATAGCGCCAGCCGTCGTGCCGATCGTCCGGCAGCGCGATCGACATCGAGACCATGCCTTCGAGCCCTTTCAAAGCGCGAAAGATGATGGCGCGATGGGCCCAGGGGCACCCGTAGGAAACATAGAGGTGGTAACGCCCGGCTTCGGCCTTGAAACCCGAGGAACCGTCGGCCGTGACGTGTGCACGAAAGCGGCTTTCCGGACGCACGAAGCGCCCGCTGGTGGTGTCCTGCGTTTCGTTGGTCCAGCGTCCGTCGACCAGAATGCCCATTTGATCTCTCCCTTTGGCTGCGCCGATTTCGTGACCGACCCGCGCGGCAAAGCCGGGAGCTTACTAGGCTTTACGCTTTCCACGGCGCGACTCCAGGCCTCGCTGCGCCGCACGTGCAGATCTCCTCCGCACAAACACCCGCGCGACCAGCGCTATCGAAGGGGTTTGCACATGTTCATCACGTCGTCACCCGTGCGGCGCCAATTGTCTGCGCGCCAACGCCCGACTTTCAGCGCCACGCTACGTTCTCGAGACGGCGCTTGAACCCAGCCACCTCTTCCGGGTCGCGCCCGCATCCCGAAAGGCGCGCATGGTTCGCCATCGCACAGACCAAGTGTGGCGCCGACAAGCACAGTGGCAGGCAGATAGCTGCACCGGGGGTATCAGGCGATGACAGGCATCATGCACAGCGTGGCCTATCGCAATGGCCAAGCCTCGGGCGAGATATCCATCGATGACATCGGTGAATTCATCCTACAGCCCGATACGTTCGTATGGCTGGGCCTGCATGAGCCCGCCGAAGCGGTTCTGCGCAAGATCCAGGGCGAATTCGGCTTGCATGAACTGGCCATCGAGGACGCCCATCATGCGCACCAGCGGCCCAAGATCGAGGTCTACAGCAACTCGCTGTGCATCGTGCTGAAGACGGCGCAACTGGAAGCGGGCCAGGTGGTCTATGGCGAGACGCACCTGTTCGTCGGCTCCAACTTCCTGGTCTCGGTGCGGCATGGGGCGTCTTCGAGCTACGCCCAGGTTCTGCAGCGCGGCGCGGACGGCACCAAAGGCCTTCACATGGGGCCGGGCTTCGCCCTGTACGCGTTGCTGGACTTCGTGGCCGACAATTACCAGCCTATCGTCGCGCAGTTCGAGCGCGACTTCGAAGCCATCGAGACAGACGTCTTCAAAGACAGCTTCGACCGCCTGGTGATCGAACGGCTGTACGCCCTGAAGCGCAGTCTGCTCCTGCTGCGCAACGCCGCGCTGCCGGTCTCGGAGATCAGCGCCGAGCTGGTGCGCCTGCACGCTGACCTGATCCCGAAAGAACTGCGCGCCTATTTCCGCGACATCCAGGATCACGTCTCGCGGCTGGCAGGCCTGATCGATGGCATGCGCGACATGCTGACCACGGCCATGCAGGTCAACCTGGCCCTGGTGGCCCACAACCAGAGCGAGGTGGTCAAGCGCTTGGCAGGCTGGGGGGCGATCCTGGCCATTCCTACCGTGATCTTCAGCCTGTACGGCATGAACTTCGAATGGATGCCGGAGTTGAAGTGGCGAGCCGGATATCCGACGGCCGTGGGTGTGACCCTGCTGGCTTGCGCCTTCGTCTACCGCCGCCTGCGTCGTGCCGCGTGGGTCTAGCAGACATTCAAAACTTCCGCGTCGCGCTATCAGGTCTTGGCCAGCAGGCGCTTGGTCATGCGTTCAGGGAGGCTGCGATTCCTGAAAAGATCGATGACGTCTTGCAGGCCCAGATAGCGGCCGTCCGTACCTTCCTTGCCCATGACCTTCAGCAACACCGGCCACTCGCCAAGCATCAGCACCCGGTCGATGACGCGCCTGCGCCCGGCGGCGCGCGCAAAGTTGGCGTCCATGTAGGCGCGCAGCTCGGCCGTTCCGAGGCCCTGCTCCGCCGATCCATCGCGGTTCGGCTTGTCCCGCGCGAAGTTGCGAAGCCGCGACACTTCTTTCGCGTTGACCCCACCTCGTACGCCCAGAATCCCGGAGCCCGCGCCCTTCTTGTCGAGCGGCCCGCCGCGCAGCCGATTCAGTCGCAAGCCGCGCCACTGGGTATCGAGCAGCGATAGCGGACCCAAGCCGTTCGCCACCGAGCCGATGGCGTAGACCGCTCCGCGCGGCAGCACCGGATGGCCATCACCGGCGCGGGCCGCGGCCGCCACGACTGCCGCGACCTTTGAAAGCGGTTCCAGATCGTCGGACCATTGTCCCATAGACACCAGCGAGCGCAGGAAAGTACATGGGTTGTTGGCCGACACCGGGCGCGCTCCAT
>JBEIFV010000261.1:0-6674 GCA_040382235.1 Burkholderiales bacterium | reverse complement strand
GCTGCCGCGGATGCGCCGTCGGCGGCGATCCGCGGTACTGCGGCCAGGAGCGCCTGGGTGTAGGGGTGGCGCGGCCTCTCCAGGACCTCAACGGCTTTGCCTGACTCGACAATGCGCCCCAGGTACATCACCGCGATATCGTGCGCCAGATACTCCACCACCGCCAGATTGTGCGTGATGAAAAGCATGGCCAGGCCCTGGCTGCGCTGCAGGTCTGACAACAGGTTGAGGATTTGCGCCTGTACCGAAACGTCCAGTGCGCTGGTCGGCTCGTCGCACACGATAAGCTGGGGGTTGACCGCCAGGGCTCGCGCAATGGCAATCCGCTGGCGTTGGCCACCGGAGAACTCATGCGGATAGCGATAGCGGGACTCCGCCCCCAGGCCGACCTGATCGAGCAGCGCGCCGACACGGGTCTCGCGTTCTCCAGTGCTGCGTCCGACAGCGAACGAAGACATGCCTTCAGCGATGATTTCGCCCACCCGCATGCGCGGATTGAGCGATGCGAATGGGTCCTGAAACACGATCTGCATCGCCGCCCTGCTCTTGTGCAACTGGCGCGCACCCAAGCCGGCCAACTCGCGCCCGGCGAAGCGGATCGACCCGCTGCTGACATGGATGAGTTGCAACAAACCCTTGCCGACAGTGGTCTTGCCGCAGCCTGATTCGCCCACCAGCGCCAGGGTGCGCCCCGCCGCGATCGAAAGCGACACGCCGTCAACGGCGCGAACGTTGCCTACGACGCGGCGAAACAGGCCCTTGCGGATCGGGAAATGCACCTTGAGGTCGCGCAGTTCCAGCAATGCTGCGCCAGGTTCGGCCTGCGAATTGATCGCAGGGCCGGGCGCGACCGGCAAATCGGGCTGGGCTATGGCCGCGGCAGGCCGGCCTGGATCAAGCAAGTGGCAGCGTGCCCGATGCTGCGGGTCCGAAGCATCCGCTCGCGACTTGTGCCAGACCGGCGCTTCGTTGTGGCAGCGCGCATGCGCCAGATCACAACGCTCGACGAATCGACAACCGGCAAAGCTGCGCGTCAGTGGCGGCACCATGCCTTCGATGGTGGTCAACGGCGTGCCGCGCCGGGTCGCCCCGGGCAGGGCCTGGAACAGGCGCGCCGCATAAGGGTGCAGGGGATGCGCGAAAAATGCCTCGCGGCTGCCGGTTTCAATGATTTCGCCCGCGTACATCAGGGCCACGCGGTGCGCCATGCGCGCCACCACACCCAGGTCGTGGGTGATGAGCAGGATCGCCATGCCGCGCTCGCGTTGCAATTGCGCCAGCAAATCGAGAATCTGCGCCTGGATGGTCACGTCAAGCGCCGTGGTGGGCTCGTCCGCAATGAGGATTTCCGGTTCCGAGCACAAGGCCAGCGCGATCATCACTCGCTGCTTCATGCCGCCGGAAAGCTGGAACGGATAATCCCCCAGACACCGCGCGGGATCCGGTATGCCGACCCGTTGCAGCCATTCCAGTGCTCGCGCCTGCGCTTGCGCGCCGCGACAGATGCGATGCCGTTCGAGCACCTCGATGATCTGCTCGCCACAGGTCATGACCGGATTGAGGCTGGTCGCGGGCTCCTGGAAGATCATCCCGATGCGCCGGCCGCGCACATCGCGCATGCGGGCCTCGGGCAGTTCAAGCAGGCTCTCGCCGCCCTGCACGACCGAGCCGTCGTCAACCCAGGCCGCCTCGGGCAGCAGACGCATGATCGAGAGCGCGGTCATCGATTTGCCGCAGCCCGATTCACCGACGATCGCAAAGGTTTCGCCAGGCGCGAGGTCGAGATCGACATGGTCCAGCGGATGCACCACCCCGGCCGCGCTGTCGATGCGGGTGTCGAGCCCGCGCACTTGCAGTGCGTCGCCCGTCATGCTTGCCGCGCCTGCCGCAGCGGGCGCCGCCGCCCCTGTGCCACAAGGCGCGGATCGAAGGCGTCGCGCACCGCATCGGCGAACAGGTTGGCCGCCAGCACCAGCGACAACATGAAGAAGAACGCCGCTGCCAGCGACCACCAGACCATCGGCTCGCGCGACATCTCGAGCCGCGCGGCGTTGATCATCGAACCGAAGCTGGTCATCGACGGGTCGACGCCGACGCCAACATACGAAAGTACCGCCTCGGTCAGCACCATGCCGGAGAAATCCATCACCGCGCTAATGATCACCAGGTGCATCACGTTGGGCAGGATATGGCGCACGATGATCGCCAGGCGCGAAACGCCGAAGGCGCGCGCCGCCTGCACGTATTCGAGTTCGCGCAGCTTCAGGGTCTCGCCGCGCATCAGGCGGCACAGGCCGGTCCAGCTCATCACCCCGAGAATGACGCACAGGCAGAGCAGGCGAAAATCCGCACGTTCGACCGCGGTCTGGAACCAGGCCGGATTGGCCTCGATGGTGACCTGCATGATCAACACCGCGGCGGCGATCAGGAGCACGCCTGGAATCGAGTTCAAGGTGGTGTAGACATACTGGATCAGGTCGTCGATCCAGCCGCCAAAGTAGCCCGCCGCGATGCCCAGGAGCACGCCCAGGGGCAGCATCACCAGGGTGGTCAGGGTACCGATGATGAGCGCCGTGCGCACACTCTTCAAGGCCAGGTAAAGCACATCCTGGCCCACCTTGTCGGTACCAAACAGGTGATAGCGGCTGCCCAGGGTGGCCGCCACGCCCGCGAACAGGCAGATCGCCAGCAAGGTCAGGAGTATCGCGCGCCACGGTCGCAACCCTGCCCCGCTCCATGCCGCGCGCCAGGCAGGTCCCAGGCCGCCGGCAGCGCCGCCTTCGGCCGCCGCGAGAATCACCAGGGCTGTGGCGAGCCAGACCATGAAGCCCAAGGCCAGCCCGCGCGCGGCCTGCACCGCGATGTCGGCATTGCGCTCGAGCGCCGGGTCCGCCAGATGCGCGCCGCCATTGACCAGCCGGGGAAAGTCACGCACCGTGCGAACCACGCCGTTGGCGTCGGTGACTTCACGCGCCTCGCGTGAAAAGCCATGCGTCGCCAAGGGCGCGGAGTAGGTCTTCTCGCTCTTGCCCGCCATCGGTCCGAGCGCTGACTGCGCCAAGAGGTCGAGTACGCTCCTGACCTCGACCGAGTACTGCGTCTTGCCGGCGGCGCCGGGTTTCGCCTCAAGGGCGGGCCGATAGTGCAGGGAATCGAGAACCCCGATCAGGGCGAAGGCCGCCAGCAATGTCGCCGAAGCCATGCCGACCGGGTTCTGGCGAACCCGCTCCCACGGCGCGCGCAGATGCGCATGGCGCGCGGCATGGCGCGCGTAGGCCGCACACACCGCCAAGAGCACAAACAGCAGCAGGTCGGTCCACAGGAATACGGGCAGGAAGTTCATCCCGGGAGCCTCACGCGCGGATCAACCAGCGTGTACGAGATGTCGGTCAGCACCAGACCGATGATGTAGAGCACCGAGCCGATGAACACCATCGAGCGCACCACGCCGAAATCCTGTGCCTGGATCGCCTCGATGGTGTAGCTGCCAAGGCCGGGGATACCGAAAAACGACTCGGTCAAGAGACTGCCGATGAACAAGCCGGGAATCACCACCACCACGCCGGTAAGAATCGGAATCATGCCGTTCTTGAGTACGTGGCGGAACAGCACGGTGAGCTCCGACATGCCCTTGGCGCGCGCGGTGCGCACATAGTCGCGTCCCATTTCCTCCAGGAAGATGGTGCGGTACAGCCGGGTCGAGCCGCCCAGACTGGTAAACACGCCGATGGCCACCGGCAGCACCAGGAACCTGAAACTGTCGAGCCCGCCCGCGTAGCCGGAAATCGGCACCAGATGCCACAGTTTGGAAAACACGTACTGCCCGGCAATGATGAAAAACAGGCTTGAAATCGACATCATCGCCACCAGGAACACTTGCGAGGCGAAGTCAAAGCGCGTCGCGCGGAACAGGGCCAGCAGCAGAGCGAACGAAATGTTGAGGCCCAGGCCTACGATGAATACCGGCAGTTGCACCGCCAGGCTGGGACCGGCGCGTGTACGAATCTCGTTCCAGATATCGCGGCCGTCGTCGGCGCGACCAAAGTCCAGCAGGAACATGGCCGCCGATTTCTCGAAATAGATGGTGTCGGTGAAACGCCTGGCACCTTCGGCGGTGGCGTTGTACACCAGCGGTTTGTCGTAGCCGCGCTCGGTCTTCCACTTGGCGATCGCATCCGGGGTCACGCGTTTGGCGCCCAGTTGCATGCGCGCGATATCGTCCGGCGTATTGACCTTGAAGAACAGCCAAAACGTGATCAGGTTGACGCCGATCAGGATCAGCACGGCGTAGAGCAGGCGCCGGATCAGGTACGCCGTCATGTCGGGGCAGCGCGACGCAATGCCACCGCGGCTTCGGCACGCCGCCAGTAGCGCAGTCCCAGCCACACCAGGGCGGCCAGTGCAGCCAGCGAGAGCCCGAATGGCCACATCAGCCTGCGGTTCCATTCGGCGCGCTTCCGGGCGCGCAATTCGGTATCGATGCGCTGATACTTGATGCCGTTGCGCGCCATCTCGTTGGGTTTGCTGTTGCCGACCCAGGCATGCGCCAGACCGTAACTCTTCGGGTGAAAGCCCCAGGCCCAGGGCGCATCGACATGCAATACCCTGACCGCCTCTTCGATCGCGGCCAATCGTTCCGGCCCGTTGTCCATGGCCTTCAATTTCTCGAACAAGGTATCGAACGCCGGATTGTCGTAGTTGGCGCGATTCTCGCCGCCGCTCTTGGCCACGGAATTGGGGCCATACAGCATGAACAGGAAGTTTTCCGGATCGGGATAGTCCGCATTCCAGCCCATGAAGAACATTTGCGTATTGCCCTTGCGCACTTTTTCCTGCAGCCGGTTCCAGTCGGTGCCGCGCACATCGAGCTGGATGTCGATCTTGGCGAATTGCTTGCGATACCAATCCAGGCGCGCCTTGTCGCTCGGACCGCCATCGCGCACATCGAGCGCCAGCACCAGCGGGCGCCCGCTGGCCGCGTCACGCCCGGCCGGAAACCCAGCTTCGGCCAGCAGGCGCTTGGCCTCGGCGATCGGCCGGCGCACCGCTTTACCCTCCCTGATTTCATAGGCGATCGGGTTGATCGACGCATTGCCCTCCTTGAAGCCGAAGATGCCGGGCGGCAGCGGGCCTTGCGCGGCGATGCCGCGACCGTTGCGAAAGATCGAGATGAATTCATCGATGTCGATCGCGATGGTGATGGCCTGGCGGATTTTTCGCGCCCGCTCGGCATTCTTGGGATCGGCGCCACCGACCACCGGATCAAGCCAGTTGAAGGCGAGAAACGAGGACGAGGTGGCCGTGGAAGTGCGCAGGCGGATGCCGCGTGCCTCCATTTCCGGGGTCAGGCCGGCTTCGCCTTCGACACCCGAGCGCACCGCCTGGTCGAAATTGTCCGAGTCGATGCCGGAGCGATCGTAGTAGCCCTGCAGGAACTTGTTCCAGTACGGAATCGTCTCCTTTTCGCGCGTGAACACGACGCGGTCGATGAACGGCATGATCTTGCCGGCATCCTTGAATAGCCCCGCCTCGCGGTCGCCGGGCTCGCCCTCCGAAGGGTAGGGTTCGCCGCGAAAGTTCGGATTGCGCGACAGCACCATGCGAGCATTCGGATTGTTCTCGGTCAACATGTAGGGCCCGGTACCCACCGGATACCAGTCGAGCGTGAAATTGCGCTCACGCATGTCGGGTTGTGAATAAAACTGGTCGACCTCCCAGGGCACGGGTGCGAAAAACGGCATGGCCATCCAGAACAGGAACTGCGGGTACTTGCCCTTGACGGTGATCTCGAAGGTGGCGGCATCGATCAGCCTGACACCGGCGATATCGAGGCCGCGCAGATCAAGCCAGGCCTCGCGACCGCGCTCGCCTTCCAGCTTTTTCTGTACGCCCTTCAAGGTTTCGCCATATTCCTTCAAGCCGACGATGTAATCCGCCATGTGGCCGAAAATAGGCGAACTCACACGCGGGTGCGCCAGGCGCTTGATCTGGTAAACGTAATCGTCCGCGCTCAATAGGCGCGAGCCGGTGGCGCCGAAATCGGCCATGCTGAAGTTGCGCGCGATCGCCTCGCGCGACAGTTCACGGTTGGCCGCGACGAACGCCGGATGCGGCTGATAGCGAATGTCCGGCCGGATACGAATCTCGTATACCGAACTCCTGATGCTTGACGCTGCCGCATCGTCCGGCAACACCTTGCCGGCGGCATCGAGGTAACGGGGCTTCGGCAAGGCCAGTGCGGTTCCGGTCGCCAACTCATACGGGCGCTTGAAATAGTGGTACTGGAACGGCGGTTCGTAGATTTGTGCGTTGAAGGCCGCCTCATCCTCTGTGTAGGACTTGGCCGGGTCCAGATGCTTCGGGCGCTCCGAGAACGAGGTGTACAGCGTGTTGTCCTGCGGACCGGCGGCAGCGTACGGGTTGTTCCAGATCTCGCCGCATCCTTGCACGGCGAGCGCCGCCAGGCATAGGGTCCCGGCCAGGGCGATGCGTCCGGCGGCTTGGCGAAAACTCTGTAAAACGGTGTTGAGCATCGGCTTAGTGTAGCCAATCAGGGCCGGTTCGGGGCGAACCTTATAATTGGGGGCAACCAAATTTCAGGCGGAGCCGGCAATGGGTTTTCTTGAAGGAAAGCGAATTCTGATCACCGGGGTATTGAGCAACCGCTCGATCGC
>JBEIFV010000260.1:0-6695 GCA_040382235.1 Burkholderiales bacterium | reverse complement strand
TGGCACCTCGATGTCGGCTCATCACATCCTGGGGCTGTAGCCGGTCCCAAGGGTATGGCTGTTCGCCATTTAAAGTGGTACGTGAGCTGGGTTTAAAACGTCGTGAGACAGTTTGGTCCCTATCTGCCGTGGGCGCTGCAGATTTGAGGAAGCCTGCTCCTAGTACGAGAGGACCGGAGTGGACGCACCCCTGGTGTACCTGTTGTCACGCCAGTGGCATCGCAGGGTAGCTATGTGCGGAAGAGATAAACGCTGAAAGCATCTAAGCGTGAAACTCGCCTCAAGATGAGATTTCCCGGGGACTTGATCCCCCTAAAGGGTCGTTCTAGACCAGGACGTTGATAGGTCGGGTGTGGAAGCGTGGTAACACGTTAAGCTAACCGATACTAATTGCCCGTGCGGCTTGATCCTATAACCTTGAATGCTTCAGTGCATTCTGTGGTTCGGGTGATTCGCGCAAAAAACGATACGCCTTCATGCATGCGTCGTGCATGAAATCGCAACCCATACTTCTTCTAAATTGGCTTTGTCTGGCGCGTGCAGTCCATGGCGCGTCGCACAAGGCGACAAGTCAAGCTTGGTGGCCATAGCGAGTTGGTCCCACTCCTTCCCATCCCGAACAGGACAGTGAAACGACTCTGCGCCGATGATAGTGTGCACTCCGCATGCGAAAGTAGGGCACTACCAAGCTGTTTATTCTAAGCAAAAGGCCCGGTCGTTCGATCGGGCCTTTTGTGTTTTCGCATTGACTTTCTTGTGTTTGCCTTCTCCCTTCTCATAGGTCGCGCGCAAGACCAGTTGCCGTGCGTTTGAGTAGCTGCACATAGTCGCGCGCGATCTTTCTTGGCGTCGCACCGCCAGACCTGTACCAGACCGGCGTCCAGTTGAGCGCCCCAAGGAGCAACATGCGCATGGTCTTGTAATCTGAGCGCGCAGGTAGCTGCAACGCGGCCAGGAGCATCACGAATTTCCGTTCATAGCCGTCGCGCAGCGCCGTCAACGCTGCAGCGACCGGGCTCGCATCGCACGGTTGGACGCTGACGACCACCTGGGCGTAGGCGCTTTGGTCCAAAAGGGATTCCAGGTGGGCCACACAAGCAGCTTCGAGCCTTGTCCAAGGGTCACTCTCCGTCGCCACTGCAACAGCGACAGCCGACTCGATCCTGCGGACACCCTCTGCGTACACCGCGAGGAGTAATTCGTCCTTGTTCGCGAAGTGATAGTAAAGCGAGCCGGGCAGCATGCCCACCGCACCGACGATGTCACGGATCGAGGTGGCCTGAAAGCCCTTCATCGCAAATTGTGCGGCGGCAGCATCCAGCAGTCCGGTTACGCGATTGTCAGCATGCGGTGCGCGGCTCCGGGCACTGGATAGCGCTGACCTCACAGCAGCTCCCGCGACAAGTGCAGCGCGCAGCCGCCAGCGAAGCGAGCGCAGGCCGCCGCGAGCGAGTTACCAGCCATACTCATCGCCGAACCGCTACATTCAAGCCCTTCATGCCGCGAAAGACCAGAGAATTGATCCATTCAGGCGCAGGACCGACAGTCTCAATCGACCGAAACCGGTTTAGCAGAGCCGGAAAGGCAACCTGTCCCTCGAGTCGCGCCAGCGGAAATCCGAGGCAGATATGAATGCCGAAGCCAAACGCCAGATGCGGCACGCCATCCCGATCGAGGTTCAGCAGATCGGGCTCCGAGAAAGCCTCCGGATCGCGGTTGGCCGCATTGAGCATCACGAAAACACGGTCACCTTCCTTGAGGTCCTTTCCGCGCAGTTCGTGCGCGCGGCTGACCACCCTGACTTGCGCCCCGGAGGGGCCCTCGAAACGCAGTAGCTCCTCAACCGCAGCAGCGGCGCTCGCCGGGTTGGCGCGCAGCTTCGCGGCTTCTCCGGGAAATTGGGTCAGCGATAGCACGCCATTCGCCAGGTGATTGGTGGTCGTTTCGTGCCCGGCGAAAAGCAGAAGAATGAACGTGGCGATCAGTTCGTCCTCGCTCAGCTGGGCGCCGTTGTCCTCGAGATGCACCAGTTCGCTCAGTAGATCGTCACCGGGGCGGGCCCTGCGCTGCGCTATGTAGTGGCGGAAATACTCGGCCATCTCATGCGTCGCCGCCTCCGCCGTATCGTACTTTTCGGCGGAGGTACGGGACGAGCCGATGAACAAGGCCATCTCGTCGGACATGCGCTTGACCCGCGCCAGATCCGCTTTCGGTACCCCCAGCATCGCCATGATGACCAGGCACGGCAACGGCCCGGCGAAATCGGCCACGAAATCAAACTCGGTCTTGTCCCCGATTTCGGCCAACAGCCATGCGGTGATCGCCTCAACCTGCGGGCGCATCGCCTGCATCGACTTGTTGTGAAACACCTTCGAGGTCAGGCGCCGCAGGCGCGCATGCTCGGGCGGATCCTTGAAGACCATCCATAGCGAAAGGAAGCGCATGATGTCTCCGATCTTTCTCGCCTCATCGCTCGGGATCGAGGCGAAAAACGGGCGCAGCCGGTCCGAGGACATGCGTTCCGGTTCGAGGCATACGCGCTTGATGTCATCGTAACGCGTCAGGATCCAGCTCTTGAGCCGCGGACTCCAGTGCACCGGGTCTTCGGCGCGCATTTGCGCGAACAAGGGATAGGGATTGGCCAGAATGGCAGGATCCTCGGGCCGATAGTCGATGCTATTCATTCGCATTTCTCCAAAATGGTGATGGCGCAGGCGGCCTCGTCAAACCCCATCACACCGCCGCCGTTTTCAATGATTCCAAGGCTTGCACCCTTGACTTGCCGCACACCCGCTTCGCCGCGCAACTGGGCGCTGACTTCATGGATCATCGACAGCCCGGTGGCGCCAATCGGATGGCCTTTCGATACCAGTCCGCCGGAGACATTGACAGGAATGCGCCCACCAAGGCATGTCGCACCTGATTCGACGAGCCGGCCGCCCTCGCCCACCGGACAGAAGCCCATCATCTCCAACTGATAGATCTCGCAAAACGAAGTGGCGTCATGCACCTCGGCCAGGTCAAAATCGGCCGGCGCAAGTCCCGTCTTCGCATACGCCTTGTCGGCAGCCGCCTTGGACAAGCCCGGCTCATCGAGCTTGCGATACTTCCCGCCCGACAAGGTGCTGGCACGAATCTTCACCGCACGTGCCTGCGCCGCGCGCGGGAAGTTGGTGAGCCCCGCTTCGGAGCAAAGAATCGCAGCGGCGGCACCGTCGCCAAGTGGAGAGCACATCGCCCGGGTCAGCGGAAAACTGATGGGTCGATCCGCCAACACCTCGTCGACCGATACCTCGAAACGATACTGCGCCTTGGGATTGAGACTGCCGTGAAAGTGGTTCTTCGAGGCGCCCGCGGCGATCTGGCGTTGCGTCGTGCCGTAACGCTTCATGTGCCACGCGGCTTGCATCGCGTAGGTGTCCATGAATACCGTGCGGCCCGGTCCTGTTTCGAAAGGCTTGCCCGCCTCCCGGCCTGCCCGCGTGTAGTACGCGTGCCATTCTTCCGGATTTAGCTGATCGATTCCGGTGGCGAAAATCTCCGCCACCCTCTCCGGCCGGTCCGGGCTGACCAGTTTCTCCACGCCGAGCGCCAGGCTGACCTCGGTCTCGCCCGAGGCGATGTCCTTCCACGCGCCGTGAAACGCGAACGATGCCGTGGCACAGCCGCCCTCGACATTGATCATCGGCACCCGCTCGGGAAACAGGCCTTCCTCAACCAGTGGCGTAAACGCCACTTGCCCGCGGATGCCGCCCTGGCCCCATTGGCCCATGCCGCAATTGCCAAACCAGGCCTGCTCGATCATCTCGCCGCGCGCAAGCCCGGCATCGGCAAGCGCGTCCATGTAGGCTGCGCGCGCCAGATCCTTGAATGTCTTGTCGGCATGCTTGCCGAAGGCCGTGCAGGATGTTGCGATGATGTACACATCACGCATGCTGGGCACCTTTCGCCTGAGGTTGTGGAATAGTCGTCATCGGAAAATGGCGGGGTCGCAACCGGCGGCTGCCTTGCCTGTCATGCCACCGCCCGGCCTGCGTACATCGCCTCTATCGCCTGGGCGTACTTGTCGGAGATGCTGCGGCGCTTGACCTTCATGGTCGCGGTGACCTCGCCGTCGTCGTGGTCGAGCTCCTTGACCAGCAGATGAAACTTGCGCACCTGTTGCACCTGCGGCATGCGCGCGTTGACCTGGTCCACTTCGGCTTGGATCAGTTCACGCACCTGAACGGACTCCGCCAGGCTGCGGAAGTGCGTATAGGCCAGCCCGATCTCCTCGGCCCACTTGCCGACTGTGTCGAAATCAATCTGGATCAGCGCCGAGACGAAATTGCGCTTGTCGGCCACCACGATCACTTCCTTTATATAGGCCGAAAACTTGAGCGAGTTCTCGATCTCCGAAGGCGTGATGTTCTTGCCACCGGCGGTGATCATGATGTCCTTTTTGCGGTCGATGATGCGCAGTTCGTGGCCCACCATCTGCGCCACGTCGCCGGTGTGCAACCAGCCGTCCGCGTCGATCGCCTCGCGGGTGGCTTCCGCGTTGCGGTAATAACCCTTGAAGATGGTGGGGCCGCGCAGCAGCAATTCACCGTCGTAAGCCAGGCGTGCCTCGAGGCCGGGGATCGGTTCACCGACGGTGCCGACCGGAGAGGCGGCCGATCGCTGCACTGTCGCCACGCCGGCGGTCTCGGTCATGCCGAAACCTTCACGGATGGGTACGCCGATGATGCGAAAGAAACTCAGCATCTCCGGGGCGATCGGCGCGGCTCCCGACAATGCCAGCCTGCACTTGCGCAAACCGATGAAATTGTTGAGCGCGCGCAACACCACCCAATACCAGAACCGGAAGCGTATCGACTGGCCGACCGACCAATCGTCGCGCGGCTTGGCCGCGAACGGCGCCACGGCTGCGAATGCGCGCATATACAGGGTTCTGCGCAAGCCGCCGGCCTCGCGAATCTTGATCTCGATAGCGGCATGCAGTTTTTCCCAGATGCGCGGTACGCCCAGGAACAGTGTCGGCGCGATCTCGCGCAGGTCGGTCTGGATGGTGCGCAGGCTCTCGGCGAAATTCACCACCGCGCCGGACAGCAGGGGCAGATACACTGAATAGATCTGCTCGGCCACATGGCAAAGCGGCAGGTATGAAACGGTCGAGTCGGCAGCCGTGCAGCGATAGATGGTATCGGTTCCAATCGCCATTGCATTGACGTTCCCGTACGAAATCATGGCTGCCTTGGGGCGGCCGGTGGATCCGGAGGTGAAGATCATCAGCGCGATATCGTCTTCAGTCTGCCTGGCCAGCCGCGCATCGATGAGCGCAGGATGTGCGGATTCATATTCCGCGCCGTTCTGCGTGACCGCGTCGAACGTGGTCAGCATGTCCACCGCATACCGGCGCAATCCCCTGGGATCCATCACCACCAAGTGGCGCAACAGCGGCAAACGCTCACGAACTTCCAGCACCTTGTCGAGTTGTTCCTGATCCTCGCACACGACCACGCTCGCATCCGACGCCTGCAACAGGTATTCGATCTCGGCCGCGGGGGAGGTCGGATAGATGCCGACGGTCACCGCGCCCAGCATGCCTGCGCCAAGCTGGGCGAAAACCCATTCCTTGCGGTTCTCGCTGATGATGGCCATATGGCCCTTTTCCGGCAATCCCAGCGCAGCCAGACCGAGCGCGAAGTGCCGCGCGTGTCGCTCGTAGTCACTCCATGAAAAGGGTTCCCAAATGCCGAAATCCTTTTGTCGCAAGGCGATTGCCGCGGGTCGCTGCCGGGCCCAGAAGCGCAGCTTGGCCGGCAGCGTGGCGTGCGGGTCGATCTGCGCGTTCATTGGGCACCCCACCTGTCACAACATGACATCCTTCCCGAACGAGGCGCATTGCTCGCTTCGGCGCTCCCTTCGGGCGGCCGGGCGGGCGTGCTCATGACAGCCAGCGCTTGCGGCGCTTGTAGTGTTTGACATCGCGAAAGCTTGCCACCGCATCCGATTTTTCACCGTAGCCCAGGTAGAAGCGTTGTACGTCCGGATCCTTGACCAATTGCGCTGCCGGACCGTCGATCACGACCTTGCCGCTTTCCATGATGTAGCCATAGTCGGCGATGCCGAATGCGGCCATCGCATTCTGCTCCACCAGCAACATCGCCACGCCCTGTTCGCGGTTGATGCGCGCGATGATTTCGAATATCTGCTCCACCACCATCGGCGCCAAGCCAAGCGAAGGTTCGTCCAGCAGCATCAGTGACGGTTGCCCAAGCAGTGCGCGGCCGATCGCCAGCATTTGCTGCTCGCCACCTGAAAGGTAGCCGGCGAGTTGTCCGCGCCGGTCTTTCAGGCGCGGGAAATACTCATAAATCAGCTCGGGCTCGGGCTTGATCGCCCTGCCGATCAGCGCATTGCCGGCTGCGATCAGGTTTTCGTCCACAGTAAGTTCCTCGAACACGTGGCGGCCCTCCCGCACATGCGCGATGCCGCGGCGCGCCAGCAGGTGCGGTGCCACATCGTTGATACGTTCGCCCTCAAAGCGCACGTGGCCGGCGCGGATCGCACCGACCTCCAGCGGCAAGAGGCCGGATATCGCCTTGAGCGTGGTTGTCTTGCCGGCACCATTCGATCCCAGCAGGGCGACAATCCGCCCTGCCGGTACCGTCAGTGACAGACCGCGCAGCACCTGCACGGTATGCTGGTAC
>JBEIFV010000259.1:0-6784 GCA_040382235.1 Burkholderiales bacterium | reverse complement strand
TCTTGCCGGTGTTCATGCTGGCCTCCGGGCCAAAGCCCGGAATCCTGCCCGAACCGCAATTCCACGTTCAAATCGACACCACTTGAAATCGCCCGCAAACCCGCTCCTATCAACGATCTAAAAGACCCTACTGGCTGTTTAACCGGACACTACTGCGCTTACGATTGAAGTCACAGCAGCAGCTTAGACTCAGTGAAAAACTGTCTTGACGGCGGGGACCACTTTATCTGCGTGTTGTCTAGATGCTCGGCAATGTCGAATCCTGGCAGGTCGGACGCATGGATTATCTTGACCATGCGAAATCCTCAATGCTCGCCGCAAGCTTCACGGCCACCGCGATATCGGTGGCTTGCGACGCCAAGTCACCGCCGCGTGGCATCAGTATCGGCACAGCAGACCAAATAGCCGGTAACCAGCCTACGCCGCTTCGCGTAGTCTCTTGCGAATATCTATCTCGTCATAAGGCACGCGCAGAGCGCCAGCTTCAATCTCGATCAGCCCGAGTTGGACCAGGCGTTGTACATCATCGTAGACATTGCGGTAATCGCGCGCCAGTTGCCCGGCCAGCTGACGAATGCTCGGCACCTCGTTTTTCGCCACATACTCCAGCAAGTCCATGCGCTTCTCGGTAAGCGTGGCATGGAGTTGCCGGTAAGTCGCGAAGTGAAGTTTGGGAGTGCCGGCCCGTTGCGGCGCGCCCTTGTCGGCGCGTGCTGCCCATGCCAATAGCGCGGCTTGCTCTTGTTTCGGGTCGACCACATCGATTTCAATGCGTTTCATCTGATCTCTCCTGAGAGCCTTTCCACATCGCGCGCGAAATCGTCCAACAAGCGCGCGAGGGAGGTAAATTCGTAAGGGAATTCCCGCTCTTGTGCGCCGACATGCCGATGATCGCCTTTGCCGGTCTCGTTGTCGTAGCGCACGATGGTGCGGCCATTGATGCCACAGTAAAGTCTGTACTTCCATCCAAATGGCCGCCCCGGTTCGGGCTGCGGCAACTGCCATATCTTCCGCTGCAATATGCGCCCGTCCTGCAGCACGGTCTTGGTGTCAAGGATCAGCATTGCTTTGCGCACGATGATGGCATCATATACCATCAATCAGGATGTCGTCTTGGCTATGCGGCTCGAAAGTCGTGCACTTCAAACGCAAACGGGTTGAAACGCGGGCGCTTTGAAGTGCTCAGGCTCGAATTTTGTATAGCTCGCCAGCATTTTTACCGTCAGTGTGCCGCCAGTGTATACACGTGAATTGCTGCTCCGCCGGCGTTCGTTTCTGCTTCTCGGCCCGCGCAGCGCCGGCATGACGACCTGGCTGCGCTTGATGCTGACGAAGGCGCATTCGGTCAACCTGCTGTGTAGAAGCGCGCGGGCGAGATCATTGCCCGCGGCTGGCGCATGCTTCGTCAGCCCATCCCAGCCGCGCGATCACGCTCGCGAACTGATCCCCAAGCGGCGCCTGGATGCGTAGCGGCTCGCCGCTCAGCGGATGCCGAAACCCCAGTTCGGTACACGCCAGCAGCATGCGATCGCAGGCGAACTGTTGCTTGAAGAACCGGTTATGCACACCCTTGCCGTGGGTCGCGTCACCGATGATGGGGTGGGCGATGTGTTTCATGTGGCGGCGCAACTGGTGGCGCCGGCCGGTCAACGGAGTCAGTGCAAGCAGCGCATAGCGTGCGCTCGGGTAACGGTCGACCGCAGCCGGCAACTCGACACATGCGAGCCGGCGATAGTCGGTGCGGGCTTGCTGCGGTTTGCGGTCCTTGGTCGGGGCGCCATGGTCGTCGTGCTGGCGTGACAGCGGATGGTCAATGCTGCCGGATTCCTGCGGCCAGCCACGCACCACCGCCAGGTAGCGCTTGTGCACCTCGTTGCGCTCGAACTGCGCGCTGAGTGCGCGAGTCCGATCTGCGTCGAGCGCGAACAGCAGCACGCCGGAGGTGCCGCGGTCCAGGCGGTGCACCGGCTGCACCTGCTTACCGATCTGGTCACGCAACATCTGCACCGCGAAGCGGGTTTCATGGCGATCGATGTCGCTGCGATGCACCAACAGGCCGGCGGGTTTGTCGATGGCGATCAGGTGCGGGTCGCGATAGAGGATGGTGAGCATGTCTGGCGTGCCAAAAGGCGCATCGTACGCGCCTGCTTTTGGATGGCCGGTTGTCCGCCGGGCGTTTTGGTTGCAGAATTGGCCTTTGTACTGACCATTCGCGTTCTGCTTCGGTAGAGGCGCAACACAGTTGGCGCAGCTGGCTCCCTGCGCTCGGCAATGGCCTCTCCCGGCTTGACTATCCTTCTCACCATGCCCAACCAACCCGCCTGGCAACCCTCCGAATCCTTCAAGCGCGATGCCAAGCTGAGCCATTACATGGCCTGGCTGCGCGATACACGCGGGCTCGACTTCCCCGACTACGACGCCCTGTGGCGCTGGTCGGTGGACGATCTCGAGGCCTTCTGGGATTCGATTGCGAAGTATTACGACATCCGCTTTCACACGCCGCCTGAGCAGATTCTCGGCAAGCGCGGCATGCCGGGCGCCGAGTGGTTCCCAGGCGCCACCCTGAATTACGTCGAGCAGGGCCTGCGCCACCGCGATGACACGCGCCCCGCGATCATCGCCTGCAATGAAGCAGGGGCGCGTGTCGAACTCGGCTGGCGCGAATTCGAGCAAAAGGTGGCCAATGTGGCGCACGCCTTGCGCGCGCAGGGCGTCATCAAGGGTGACCGGGTGGTGGCCTTCATGCCCAACGTGCCCGAGACCATCATCGCCTTTTATGCGGCCGCCTCGATCGGCGCGACCTGGTCATTGTGCTCGCCCGACATGGGCCCGGTGAGCGTGCTCGACCGTTTCGCGCAGATTTCGCCCAAGGTGCTGTTCGCGGTGGATGGCTATCGCTACGGCGGCAAGGCGTTCGACCGGCGCGCGGTGCTGGCCGAACTGCAAAGCGGCCTGCCTACGCTGGAAAAGGTGATCGTGGTGCCGAACCTCGATGCGGGCGCGGGCACCGCCGGCCTTGGCAATGCGCTGGCCTGGAGCGCGGTTGTGGGCGGAAATGCGGTGCTGCAAGTCGAGCCGGTGCCCTTCGACCATCCCTTGTGGGTGGTTTACTCGTCCGGCACCACCGGCGTGCCCAAGCCTATGGTGCACGGCCACGGCGGCATCGTGATCGAGCATGTGAAGGTGATGGGCATCGGCAACAATCTCGGGCCGGAGGATGTGTATCACTGGTTCTCCAGCACCAGCTGGTTCATGTGGAACCTGCACATCTGCGGCCTGTTGGTGGGCTCGACCATCGCGATCTACGACGGCAATCCCGGCTGGCCGGACTGGGGCGCGCTATGGCGTTTCGCCGATCGCGTGAAAGCCACTTTTTTCGGCGCCGGCGCCGCTTTTTTCCTATCCTGCATGAAAGCCGGTATCGAGCCGAAGCGTATCGCCGATGTGTCGCGCCTCTCCGGCATCGGCTCCACCGGCTCGCCCTTGCCTGCCGAGGGCTATCGCTGGATCTACGAGCAGGTGGCGAGCGATGTGTGGCTGGCGCCGATGAGTGGCGGTACCGATCCGGCCACCGCGTTTATCGGCGGCAACCCGCTGTTGCCGGTGTTCGCAGGCGAAATGCAGAGCAAATGCCTGGGCTGCAAGGTCGAGGCCTTTGACGATGACGGCAAGGCCATCATCGACGAAGTGGGCGAGCTGGTGTGCACCGAACCGATGCCCTCGATGCCGCTCTATTTCTGGAACGATGCGGGCGGCAAGCGTTACCACGACAGCTACTTCGACACCTATCCCGGCGTTTGGCGCCACGGCGACTGGATCCGCTTTACCCGGAGTGGCGGCTCGATCATCTACGGCCGCTCGGACGCCACCATCAAGCGCCACGGCATCCGCATGGGCACCGCCGAGATCTACAGCGTGGTCGAGGAATTGCCGGAAATCCTGGAGTCGGTGGTGGTCGACCTGGAATATCTGGGGCGCGAATCCTACATGCCGCTGTTCGTGGTGCTGCAGCCGGGCGTGGCCTTCGACGAGAACCTCAAGACGCGGATTCGCGACAAGGTGCGCGCCGACCTTTCCGCGCGCCATGTGCCCAGCGAAATCTTCCAGATCACCGAAGTGCCGCGCACCCTGTCGGGCAAGAAGATGGAGTTGCCGATCAAGAAGCTGTTGCTCGGGCACAGCGTGACCAAATCCGCCAACCCGGACTCGATGGCCAATCCCGGCAGCCTTGCCTACTTCGTCGAGTTCGCCGCGCGGCGCAACGCGGGGCAGCTTGAGTAGGGTGCATTGGCCCTGCCGCGCAGGCGCAGATTCGCGCGCCGCTTCACGCGCGGGCGGCAAGCCTGCAGCGTTCGCGCGCGGTGGCTTGCGTCAATGGAATAGAATTCCCGCGCAAGTTCACACAAGAGGCTGACCATGATCAGGGGGACAAGATGAACGCAATGCGCTATGAAGCGCCCAATACGGCAGCGGCGGTGGTGGCGTTGCTGGCTGGTGCGGCAGGCCCTGCGCGCCTGTTGGCGGGCGGCACCGACCTGTTGATCCAGATGCGTTCGGGCTTCGCCGCGCCCGAATTGCTGATCAACATCAAGGGCGTTGACGAGATGAATTGCATCGTGCTGGAGAACGGTGCGTTTCGCATTGGCGCCTCGGTGTCCTGCATGGCGCTGATCGAACATGCGGCATTTGTGGCCGCATGGCCTGGGGTGGCCGATGCCGTCAAGCTGATCGGCTCGATCCAGGTCAAGGGGCGCGCCAGCGTGGGCGGCAATGTGTGCAATGCCTCGCCGGCGGCCGACAGCGTGCCGGCCCTGATCGCCGCGGGCGCGCGCGCCAGCGTGCTGGGGCCGGCCGGTCGCCGTGAGATCGCGGTCGAAGACATCGCTGCCGGGCCGGGCAGGACAAACCTCGCCAGGGGCGAGATCGTCACCTCGTTTCTGCTGCCGCGCCGCGCGGCGCGTTCGGGCGACGCCTATGTGCGCTTCACACCGCGCACCGAGATGGATATCGCGGTGGTGGGTGTGGGCCTGAATCTGACGCTGGATGACAAGGGCGTATGCAGCGACGCGCGCGTCGGCCTGGGGGCGGTGGCCGAGCGTGCGTTGCTGGTGCCGGAAGCGGCGGCAGCACTGATTGGAAGCACGGTCGATGCGGCAGCGCTGGCGCGCCTGGCGGCGGCTGCGAGCGCCGCCTGCCGGCCGATCGACGACAAGCGCGGCACGCGCGAATTCCGCATCAAGGTGGCCGGCGTTCTGGCCAGGCGCGCGGCCGGGATCGCGCTCAAACGTGCGCGGGGAGGGCAGTGAGATGAGCAAGCAACATGTAAGCGCAACGGTGAACGGCGACGCGGTCGAGTTCCTGTGCGATACCCGCCAGACCCTGCTCGACGTGCTGCGCGACGAGTTGGGCATGACCGGCACCAAGGAAGGCTGCGGCACCGGCGATTGCGGCGCCTGCAGCGTGACTATTGATGGCCGCCTGGTGTGCTCCTGCCTGGTGCTGGGGGTGGAAGCCCAGGGCGCTGCGATCGGCACCATCGAAGGCATGGCCAAGGGCGATCACCTGCATGTGCTGCAGCGCAAGTTCCTGGAGCATGCGGCCCTGCAATGCGGCATCTGCACACCCGGCTTCCTGGTGGCGGCGCGTTCGCTGCTGGAACGCAATCCCGATCCGAGTGAAGAAGAAGTGCGTTACTGGCTGGCGGGCAACCTGTGCCGCTGTACCGGTTATCAGAAAATCATCGAAGCGGTGCTCGATGCCGCGCGCGAAATGCGGGGGGCCTGAGCATGCTGACCAGAACCAACCATGCGGATAAGCAACTCAAAGTTGTAGGCACCCGTCCGGTGCGGCCGGACGGCGAGGCCAAGGTCACCGGGCAGGCACGCTATGGCGCGGATTTTTCCGCGCCAGGCATGTTGTGGGCGAAAATCCTGCGCTCGCCGCACGCCCATGCGCGCATTCGCGCGATCGATTCTTCCGCCGCGCTGGCCTTGCCCGGCGTCAAGGCGGTGCTGACCGGCGCCGACTTCAAGGAGCAGCCCTTCGAGTATGTCGGGCCGGAGCGGGTCGCGGTGAACTACTGGCACATGACGCGCAACGTGATGGCGCGCGAGAAAGCGCTTTACGAAGGGCATGCGGTGGCGGCGGTGGCGGCGATCAGCCCGGCGTTGGCCGAGGCCGCCTTGCAACTGATCAAGGTCGACTACGAAGTGCTGCCGCATGTGATCGATGTCGACGAAGCGATGCAGCCGGATGCGCCGCTGCTGTTCGACGACATGATCACGCGCGGCATCGAACCGGCACCGGCTACGCCATCCAACGTATCCAAGCGCATCGAGTTCAAGATCGGGGATATCGAGGCGGGTTTCGCCGCGGCCGATGCGGTGGTGGAAATGAATTTCAAGACCGCGGCGGTGCACCAGGCCTATATCGAGCCGCATTCCTGCCTGGCGCGCATCGGCGCCGACGGCCAGGGTGAGCTGTGGTCGGCCAGCCAGGGGCATTTCGTGGTGCGTGCCTATACCGCGAAGCTGCTCGGCATGGAACTCGGCGACCTGTTGGTGCATCCGGCCGAGATCGGCGGCGGCTTCGGCGGCAAGACCGTGGTTTATGTGGAGCCGGTGGCGGCAGCCCTGTCGAAAAAGACCGGGCATCCGGTGAAAATCATGATGAGCCGTGAGGACGTGTTCAAGGCCACCGGGCCCACGTCCGGAGCGTCGATGACGGTCAAGATCGGTGTCACCAAGGACGGCAAGATCGTCGCCGGCGTTGGCCTCTTCAAATT
>JBEIFV010000258.1:0-6865 GCA_040382235.1 Burkholderiales bacterium | reverse complement strand
CGGGACACTTCAGCGACATAGTCGCCGCATTGCTCTTCAATGGCTTCACAGATGACGGCGGCAGGATCGACATACATCATGACTTTGTCGGTGATCCATCCGGCATTCCAGCATCCGGGGAGATCGATAGCTTGCGCGAGGGCATGCAGGGACAGCCGATCATCGAATGACAGTAGCGCCGACAGGTCCGGCAGCGTACGCGCGTAGGCGATCGCCCCCAGCACGTCGGGCCATTCGTCGGTCGCGATCAGGTGGCACAAGTGCGCGCCATCCGGCATGACGGCCGCGACCACGAACCGTTCCTGTTCGCATTCGCGCGCGGCAGGGTCAGCGTGATCGATCCACACATCGACCGACAGATGGGCAGACACGATGGCGCGCCACGATGGCGCGCCGTTGTTGCGCCAGCTAACGTCCGTCCATATGGGCGGAACTTCGATACCGGCCAGGTCGAATCCAGGGAATTCTGAAGCGTAGTGGCCTTGCACGGCTACAGCCTCCCGGTAGAGTGTGTTACCGGCGCACCGTTCAGTTCCGCCAGCATCACGGTAACGTCATACGCTTTGCGAGCTTTGAAGTGTGCCGCAGCCTTTTGCTGCGCCTCCAAAGGGTTGGTCGCGCGTACTTCCGTACGCTTCCCACGGTAGAAGCAAATGTAGCCGTTCATGTCCATGTCCTTTCATTTAGTGTCGGGGATTGTGGGCAGTCCGCCCGTATAGCGCACGCACAGGCATGCGCTATGCGCGCGGTTCTGCTAGTGGGCTTTGTACGATACCGCGCCCGGTTTCCAGCATGCGCGGCAATCCATGCACGCGTTGTTTTGCTTCGATGCCGGACAGGCGCGGCCGACGGGTTGCGCGTGTTTGTGGACGTTCGATACGTCGATACCCGGTACGCCTTGCAAGCTGGCGGGGACTTTGGCAGGTTGATCGGGAAACATTGCCGAAAGCCTCACGATCAAGTTAGCCGGTATCGTCCCGCCGTTGTTCAGGTACTCGCGCACCAGCGAATACTCGCGCGTCGGCAACCAATGCTTCGTACCGGGTGTCGCGCGCGCAACGTCGGCTATCAATGCCAGGTGATCGGCGGATTGCAAGTCACCGGCATCGTGCCATCGGAAATATCCGTCGCTTCCGATGAGGCGCGCGAATGCGGCAATGAATGCCGCGCGGTACTCTGGACTGGCGATAGCAAGCTCGACTGCATGCAGCCGTGCATACTGCGCGGGTTCTACGGTCTTATGGTAGACCGAGTAAAACCCTTTCTCAGCGTAGCAGCTGGAGCAGATACTGCCAGGTATCGCGGCCATCCGCTGCCCGGTAGCGCAGTGTGCCGTCGGCAGCCCGTAGGCTTGTCCGGGCATCTTGCTAGGGGCGGACAATCCGCCAGTAATCGAGACAGCGTGAGCTATCGTCATTGCGTGCATTTACTGATCTCCATTTATTTCTGTCTGGTACTGCGCGCGATAGTGCGCGCGCAGTTTTCCCTTGTCAAATACTTCCGTACGCTACTGACACTGCGCGAGCATGCGACGGCGCGCGCGCATGTAGCGTTTCTTGGCTTCCGCCCTGCCCAGGTTGACATGACGCAAGGCAATCGGACCAACCATGCGCGCCCGCCGATTCAGGGCATGCGCCACAAACAGCGCGAGTACAGGGTCAGACATCCGGGCGATTACTTGCTTGTCCATTTTCATATCCTCTCGTTTAGGTTTTCAGAATTCCGGCGCGCTGCGCGACGTTACGATGTCGCATTCCAGGCCCTGCGCGCGCATGTCGAGCATGCCGTGGTAGGCGACATGCCAATCGCCTGCCCTGCGCGCGCATTCGCGATTAATCTTGCCTACCAGGTCGAATTGCGCCTGCGTCATGCCTGCGCGCGCCTGTAGCCGGTAATGCGATATCACGCGTCGCTGTCCAATGTGAATCATCCAGGTTCCTTTCGTTCAGGTTTTGGGCGCTGCGCTCTACTAGATGCAATCGCCGTGCCAGGTTTTTGAAAAAGTGTAAACCATTGATTTACAAGCTTTTGAAAAATGATGGCGCGCGGCAATGTGACCAAAATTGGCAAACATCTAGCGGTTTTGGTCACATCGTGGGCAAGATTGCCATTTCCTGGTCTTTTTGATGGACACGATAAAGGGCAGTAGAATCAAGGGCTTGCGGCAGTTATGGGTCAGATTGTCATGATAGGCGTTTTTCTTGACTTTTCAGTAGATATATATAGGGCAATGGCAGCGTCGCCAGGCGCTCCGAGCCGCGCGCTAAAAAATTCTCCCGACAGCCAAACGGACTTGCTCTTCCGTGACAATTTAGCCCAAAAGACCTAACCATATGATCTAACAGGGAAAACAGGCATTTTTCGGTGACAATTGATGACAATCCGGATGACAATCGCCCTCCAGGCGCGCCTGCCCTGCTCGCCTGCCCTGCTCGCCTGCCCTGCTCGCCCGCCCTGCTCGCCCGCCCTGCTCGACTACCAGGCGCAGCACCAGGCACCGCTCCGGCACCGCTCCGGCACCGCTCAGGCACCAGCCCGCGCGCGGTCGCGCCAGCTGGCAGCTTTTTGAAAAAGCCTCGAGCCGATCGGGGGTGGGCTGGGCCTTGCCGCGCGCGCACTCAATTTTGGAGGGGTCACAAACAATTTTTTTTCTGCCTCAAATCCACAGCTAACTTTTTTATTTTTTCTGCCTCAAATCCACAGCTAACTTTTCAAAAACACACAGCCAGCAGCTAGTGGCTACCAACTTGACCCGTCAGGCGGCGCGTGATACCAACGCGGCTATGACTTTCCAATCGATGCCTCTCTGCGATCGCACGCTCCGCGCCACCGAGGCGCGATTGAGCGCGCTCTACGACGCGGCCAAACTGGGCCTCAAAGGTGACAATCTCGCCTATGCTGCCAATATGACTCCGACGGAGTTGCGCCGGCTGCAGGAGCTTGACCCGCTGGCGGCCACAGCGATCGAGAAGGGCGCGGCCGACGGGGAGCGCGAAATGGCGACGGTGTTGTTCACCGCCGCGCAGGCCGGGGACGCCAAGGCGGCCCTGGACTTCCTGAAGCACCGGCGCGATTGGGTCGCCAAGCAGCAGGTACAGGTCGACATCACCCAGCAGATCAGCATCACGGCGGCGCTCGAGCAGGCGCAGATGCGCGTCATCGAGGGGGTCGTAGACGAGGTCGTAACCGAAACAAACGAAAAGGCCGCGCATGCAGACGCCCATCTACTCGGGTCCGGAAGAGCAGGCGCTGATGACGCGCCTGTGGTCGCCCCAACTCGCGGACGACCCCGAACGGTTCGTTCTGTTCTGCTTCCCGTGGGGGCAGAAGAACACCCCGCTTGAGCGGTTCCGCGGTCCGCGCAAATGGCAGCGCCAGGTGCTGCGCGACATCGCGGCCCACATCAAGGCCAACAAGGGCGACCCCGCCAAACAACTGAGCGGCCTCTACGAGATGCTGCGGATGGCGACAGCAAGCGGCCGCGGCATCGGCAAATCCGCGCTGGTGGCCTGGCTCATCCTGTGGATGCTCACCACCCGAATCGGCTCGACCGTGCTGGTGAGTGCCAACAGCGAAAACCAGCTGCGCTCAATCACTTGGGGCGAATTGACCAAGTGGCAGGCGATGACCATCAACAGCCACTGGTGGGAGATCAGCGCCACCAAGCTGGTGCCGGCCAAATGGCTGACCGATCTGGTCGAGCGCGACATGAAGAAGGGCACGCGATACTGGGGTGCCGAAGGCAAGCTGTGGTCGGAGGAGAACCCCGACGGCTACGCCGGCCCGCACTCGTTCGACGGCATGATGGTGATCTTCGATGAGGCGAGCGGCATCCCGGACTCGATCTGGCCGGTCGCCCAGGGGTTCTTCACCGAACCGATCTCGGACAGGTACTGGCTGGCCTTCTCCAACCCGCGGCGCAACACCGGGTACTTCTTCGAGTGCTTCAACGCCAAGCGGGCCTTCTGGAACACCCGCCAGATCGACGCGCACACGGTCGAGGACACCGATCCGGCCACCTACCAGCAAATCATCGAGGAATACGGCCCCGACAGCCCGCAGGCCAAGGTCGAGGTCTACGGGGAGTTCCCCGACGTGGGCGATGACCAGTTCATCCGGCCCTCAATGGTCGAGGACGCCTTCGCCCGGCCGCTCTACAAGGACGAATCGGCCGCCATCATCATGGGTGTCGACCCGGCTCGAGGCGGCGCCGACGACACGGTGATCGCCGTGCGCCAGGGGCGCGACATCGTGGCAATCCGCCGGTTCCACGAGGACGACACGATGACCGTCGTGGGCCTGGTGATCGACATGATCGAGGAATTCGACCCCGATTTGACCGTCGTGGATGAGGGCGGGCTGGGATACGGCATTCTTGACCGCCTGAAGGAGCAGCGGTATAAGGTGAGGGGTGTGAATTTCGGCTGGAAGGCCAAGAATCCGGTCATGTGGGGCAACAAACGCGCGGAGATATGGGGTGCGATGCGCGATTGGCTGAAAACGGCGTCGGTCGAGAAGGATAGACGGCTGAAAACGGACCTCACAGGCCCGAAAACGAAGCCGGATTCGAGCGGCACCGTGTTTCTGGAGTCGAAAAAGGACATGAAAGCGCGCGGCGTGGCGTCTCCCGACTCCGCAGACGCGATCGCGGTCACGTTTGCGTACACAGTGGCACGGCGCGCCCCCGGCGCCAAAAAGGCATCCCAGACGCGCCGCACGGCGCACTCTTTCAGCGCAGCAACTTCATGGATGGGTTCCTGACATGAGTTCCAACACCAAATCGATCGGCGTGGCTTTCGAGGACCAGGACATTATCGGGGCGAACTTCGTCCAGGTCGACCAGACGCTCGGATTCACCTCGCTGGGGCAGAGCGCGGTCACCCAGGCCACCAGCAAGGCCACCGGCGTGGCGACCGCCACCCCGGTGAGCATCATCACGCTGAACGCAGCATCGCTGGGCGCCACCACCACGGCCCAGTTCACGCTGACCAACCCGCGAATCAAGGTGGGCGACCAGATTCTGGTCAGCCACTCGAGCGCGGGCACCGCGGGCGCCTACAACGTGTGGGCGAACACCGTGGCAAACGGCTCCTGCGCGATCCAGGTGCGAAACATCACCGCCGGCGCGCTGCTGGAGGCGATCGTGCTGACCGTCTCGATTCTCTCAAGCAGCTGATACACCCGACGATTTGCGGTGACCGAGGGGCGGCATGGCCGAGAAAAAGACCAGCAGCGAAGTCGTGCTGTCCACGATGCGAAAGCGTCTGGACACCGCGATCACCGCGTATTCGAGCAGCCGGCAGTCGGAGCTTGACGATCTCAAGTTTCTGGCCGGCACGCCAGACAATCAATGGCAGTGGCCGACCGACGTAATCTCGTCGCGCACCACCGCCATCGGCACGGCGATCGCCGCCCGGCCCTGCCTGACGATCAACAAGCTGCCCCAGCACGTCAAACAGGTCACCAACGACCAGCGGCAAAACCGGCCGGCAGGGAAGGTCATCCCGGTCGACGACAACGCCGACGTGGAGGTGGCCGAGATTCTGGACGGCATGATCCGCCACATCGAGTCGATCTCGGACGCGGACGTGGCCTACGACACGGCCTGCGACAACCAGGTCACCTTCGGGGAAGGCTACTGGCGAATACTGACCGAATACTGTCAGGACGACAGCTTCGACCAGGACATCAAGATCGCGCGCATCCGCAACTCGTTCTCGGTCTACATGGACCCGATGATCCAAGACCCGTGCGGGTCGGATGCCGAGTGGTGCGTGTTGAGCCTCGACATGCCAAAGGAGCAGTACGAGCGTGAGTACCCGGACGCGGCCCCCATCTCCACGCTCCAGGCGCAAGGGGTGGGCGACGAATGCTTCGGGCAGTGGGTGTCGGACAAGACGATCCGCATCGCTGAGTACTTCCACGCCGAGTACACCAAGACGACGCTCTGCCTGTACCCCGGCAACGTGGCGCTGTTCAAGGACTCGCCCGACGCCAAGGCGTACGCGGCGGCCGGCATGGTGCCGATCCGCGAGCGCGAGGTGCAGCGCCGCAAGATCATGTGGTGCAAGAGCAACGGCTACGAGATCCTCGAGGAGCGCGAGTGGGCCGGCTCGAGCATCCCGGTCATCCGGGTAGTCGGCAACGAATTCGAGGTCGAGGGTGAGCTGCACGTCAGCGGGCTGGTACGCAACGCCAAGGACGCGCAGCGGATGTACAACTACTGGGTGAGCCAGGAGGCTGAGATGCTGGCCTTGGCGCCCAAGGCGCCGTTCATCGGCTACGCGGGCCAGTTCGAGGGTTACGAGGACAAGTGGAAGACGGCCAACACGCAGCCGTGGCCCTACCTCGAGGTCAACCCGGACGTGACTGACGCGCAGGGCGGCGTGCTGTCGTTGCCGCAGCGCGCACTGCCGCCGATGGCGCAGAACGGACTGATCGCGGCCAAGATGGGCGCGGCCGACGACATCAAGTCGACCACCGGGCAGTACGACCCGGCGCTGGGTGAGGCCAGCAACGAGCGCACCGGCCGGGCCATCATCGCCCGGCAGCAGCAGTCGGCCACCGGCACCTACCACTACGTCGACAACCTGGCGCGCGCGGTGCGCTACGGCGTGCGCCAGATCATCGAACTGATCCCGAAGATCTACGACACGGAGCGCATCGCGCGCATCGTGGGTATGGACGGCGAGGTGTCGTCGGTCAGGATCAACCCCGGTCAGGAAGAAGCGGTCAAGCGAATCACCGACCAGGCCGGCAACGTGATCGAGAAAATCTACAACCCCGGCGTCGGGCGCTACGACGTAGCGGTCACGACCGGCCCCAGTTACATGACCAAGCGCCAGGAGGCGCTCGAGGGCATGGT
>JBEIFV010000257.1:0-6926 GCA_040382235.1 Burkholderiales bacterium | reverse complement strand
CGGAGTACGACGCCTTCTACAGCGAGAGCGTGTGGCGCCTGCCGCAAACCCGTTTCTGCTTCACGCCACCGGCAGGCAGTCCGGCGCCGCGCCTGCCGCCAGCGCAGGCGCCTGTGACCTTCGGCTGCTTCAACAATCTGTCGAAGATCAATCCGTCAGTGCTCGCACTGTGGAAACACATCCTGGACGCCTTGCCGCAGGCGCGACTGCTGTTCAAGTACAGCGCACTCGACGATGCCTCGGGCCGTGAAGCGCTTGCCATCGACTTGGCCGCTGCCGGCATCGACGCGGCGCGGGTCGAGCTGCGCGGCTGGACCCGCTATGTCGACGCCCTCGATCAGTACGCCGATGTACACATCGCCCTGGACCCGTTTCCGTTTTGCGGCGGCCTGACCTCGCTGGACGCATTGTGGATGGGTGTGCCGGTGGTGACCCTGACGCAACAATTGATGGCCGGGCGCCAGACCGAGGCGTTTTTGCGCATCCTCAAGCATCCGGAATTGGTCGCCGCCGACAACGCAGACTACGTGCGCATCGCCGTCGAACTGGCGCAGGATGCGACCCGTATCGCGCGCTACCGCGACACCTTGCGCGCGGCGATGCAGGCCTCGGCGCTGCTCGACTACCCGAAGTTCACGCGCGAACTCGAAGGCGCCTGGCGCGGCATGTGGCGCGCCTGGTGCGCACGCCAGTGACCGCCGGGGCTCCTTATGGACCGTAGGGCCGCCTAGCAGCCTGTCGGACTTAGGAAACGTCGGCTGCAAATCGGCCGCAGCGGTCCATTTTTCACCGTCTTCTTGGCCCATAGCTGGGCTATGGGCCTTCGAATCCCGCAAAGACTGTCCTCGCTGGGGCCAATTTTCGCTCTCGACGCCCTAAGTCCGACAGGCTGCTAGACCCCGCCACACTGACCGGCCAGACCCTCCGCAAGCGACGGCCAGGGCAGGCCTCCCTACTGCCGCGGCAGGAACACCCGCCAATTGCCGGCCGGCTTTTTCTGCTGTGCACTGGCGCCGCTCAACCAGTCTTCGATCCAGTTGGCGGTTGCGGGCGACACTGTGCCACTGCTCTGGCCGGTGCCCGCTGTCGACGCCGCCCCTGTGGCGGGACGCACCACCACCGCACCATCGGTAGGATCGGCGCCGGGTCGCGGTGCCGGGTTGAGTGTGAGCCGCGTGTCGTTCAAGGCCACCCATTGCAGGTCGATCGGCAAGGTCCCGGTGGCTGTGGCGGACACCTTGAATTCAAGCTCCAGCAAGCTGCCGGCGCCGCCACCCAGCGCATTGATGCGACTCATGTCCAGCGTGAGCCGGCCTGGCTGCACAGCCTGGACCACGCTGCTGAAGTCAAGCGTCAGCGGGCCTTGCCGCACATTGACCAACTGCAGATCCGTGGCCGGGAAGGTCAGTGTGAGCTGCACGCTGACAAGGTTGGCGGCGGTGTCTATCTGCACAGGCACCACCACTGTGCCGCCGGCCAGGGCGTCACGCGTGGCCACCGTAACCAAGGGGTCGGCACCGGCGAACGTTAGCGGCATCGCGGTGACCGGAATCTCGGGAATGGCGATCTGCGCGATGCCGTTGAGCTTTTGCGACAACAGGCGGGTATCCAGGCTCGACAGCGTGCCGTTGCCGGCAGCGTTGCCGATCACCGTCGGATCGACCAGCGGCCAGGCGCCAAACCCGCTGTCCAGGCGCAACAGAACGCGCTGCAGCCGGGTCACGTCCAGAGTGCTGTAGTCGGCATTGCCCGAGGTATCGCCGACATAGGCCACCACATGCAGACCGTCGTCGTCGCGGGCCGCCGCTGCGTTGACCATGACGCCCGACAGATTCAACACGTGCTTGGCGCCGTAGGGCGCACTTTCCGGCACGCTGGCGGCCAGGCGCAACAGATCGGTGGCCGCATTGGTGAGACCACTCAATCCGCTCACACTGACCGTCAGGTGCCCCGGCGTACCGAGATCGGCCGTGACGGTCGCGCCCGGGAGCGGGCTGGTCACAGCGCTGATGGCGAGAAGCGTAGCGTCATAGTCGAGCACGAAGCTGACACTCGTAGCGCCCGCGGCGTTGGCGATGCGCACCGGCATGCCGGTGGCCACCGCAGCCGGCTGCAGCACCTGGCCCGGGCCGCGCGCCAGTTCGCCGATCGAAAGCACGGCCCCGCCGGCGCTCTGCACGAAACCGCCCAGGTAGTCGCCGCCGGCGACACCGTCGCCGTTGCCATCGAGCCTGCGGCCGTGGGTATCGACAAAGGCATCGGCACGCCCGCCCCGGCTGAGCGTGGGGGCGCCGGCGCACAACACGCCGCCGGTTCGAACAAAGGTGAAGCCCATCTGGTCGACATCGAACACCAGCGAACCCGCGAGCGCCTTGTTGGCCGCGTTCCGCAATACCGCGTCGGCGGCGCCCAGCCGCACGCCGGGTTGATCGGGGTCCTCGGCGTCATACAGGTTGAGCATCGCCGGATCGAAGGCATGGTTGAAGCGCACCTGATAGCCGGTCTGCGTCTGCGTCAGGCTTTGCACCCGCAACAGGTCGGCATCGACCGACAGGCTGAATCCGCCCTGCGCGACACCCCCGTTGCCGTCACTGACCTGCACGCTGACGGGCGTGCTGAAGTTGGCGTCGAGATAGGGCGCGGTCCATGACAAGAGGCCGGTGCTGCTGACCGTCAGGCCGGCCGGGCCGTCGATCGCCGCGTAGCCGAGCGTATCGCCGTCGGCGTCGGTGGCCTGCAATTGCAGGCTGAAGCTGGCGCCGGCAAGCACCTGCTGCGGCGTCACCGCGGCCAGGCGCGGCGCATCGTTCAGGCCGTTTACGTCGATGCTCACGGTAGCCTGGCTGCTGGCGCCATTGGCATCGGTGATGCGAAAGACGAAGCTGTCGGCGCCGAAATAATCGGCGCCTGGCGTGTAGGTGACTTGCCGCGTCACCCCATCCAGCGCGCCCAGCGTGCCGTGTGCCGGCCCGCTGACGATGGCAAAAACAAGATCGGCCGGCGCCGTTTCCGCATCACTGCCGCCTAAGGTGATGGTGACACTGGCATCCTCGTCAACGGTGACGCTCTGGCCCTGCGCCACAGGCCGGTCGTTGACGCTGTCGATCACCAGATTGATGAAGCCGATATCGAAGGCGCCTTCTGCGTCGACGACGCGAAAGCTGAAACTGTCGATGCCGTTGAAATCGGCGAACGGGGTATAGGTGACGCGGTTGGTCAATGCATCGATGGCAGACAACATGCCGTGCGTCGGCCCGCTTTCGATGCCGTAGGCCAGCGGTCCGCCCTCCTCGTCGCTGGCGGCGAGCGTGATGACGATGCTGCCGTCCTCGGCAAGATTCTGCAGGCGGTCGACCGCCACCGGGGCGTCATTGAACTGCATGGTCACGGCGAATTCGAGCGCCGGGTAGCTGCCGTCCTCGTCGCGCGGCGTCACGCGAATGGTGTAGTCGCCATCGCTGGCCGCATAGGTATGGGTCAGGCTGCCTGGATTGCCGACAACATCTTCGATGCTGCCGTCACCCCAGTCGACCCCCAGGCCCAGGAGCGTATCCGCGCCGGGTTCGGCAACCGAGTATGCGAGTGTGTAAGGCGTGCCGCCGGTACCGCTGGCAGCGCCGTTCAAGGTCAGCACCGGCGCGACATTGCGCACACTGACCACAAAGCTGGTCTCGCCCGCCAGTGCCGGGCTGCCGTTGTCGCTTACCCGTACCGTGAGGGTCGCGCTTGCCGCGCCGTCCGCCGGGGTCCAGCGCAACATGCCACCGTCATCAATGGTCGCGCCAAGCGGCGGGTTGACCAGGTTCCAGCTGAAATTGCTGCTGTCGGGGTCAGTCACCTGCATCTGGACTTGCAGCAGTGCACCTTCATCCAAGGTGCGGTCGGCCACCGGCGTGATCACCGGCGCATCGTTGACGTTGACCACCGTGATGGCTACGGTGGCGACGCTGGAATCGGCGGCGTTGCCGCTGCTGCCGTCAGGATCGCCGCGGTCGGCGGCCTTCCAGGTGAAGCTGTCATGCCGGCGAAGTCGCCGTTCGGTGTGTAGGTCCATTCGCCATTGCCGCTGACGGCGATGCTGCCATGTTGCGGGCCGGTCACCAGGCTGAAAGCCAGGTTGGCACGCGCGGTCTCGTTGTCGCTGGCAGCGAGCAGTACGAAGCCGCGGCCGCCTTCGTCCATCGTCAGGGTCTGGTTCTGCACCTGCGGCGGGCTGTTGACCGCGGTCACGCTGATGCTGATCACTCCGGTGTCGATGCCGGTCTTGCCATCGTCGACCATGAAGGTCAGGCTGTCGCTGCCGTTGAACCCCGGGTTCGGGGTATAGGTCAGTTGCCTCGTCACCGGATTGAGCGCCGACAGGCTGCCGAACTGCGCGGCCACCGGTACCGAGTAGCTGAGCGCGTCACCGTTGGCATCGAAGGCCGACAAGGTGATCACAAGCGATGCGCCCTCGGCCACGCTGACGGCGGCATCGGTGGCGACCGGCGCCACATTGCTGCTGCGGTCGATGGTGAAGCGCCGTACATGGTTGCCGCCGGCCACGCCGTCGGCATTGCCGTCGAGCGGATTGCCCGAGGTATCGAAGATCGCCTTGGTGGCGCTGCCGTACATGGTGAGGCGATAGTCGCCCTCGGCCAGTACGCCGCCGAACGCAAGGGTGAGGCTGGTTTCCGGGAACGAGTAGAACGGCGTCACCGCCACCAGCACATCGTCACCGGTATCGAAGCGGCCATCGGCGCCGGCGCGGCGCAGCTCGTAATTGGCCGGGCTGCGTGCGGACACGCCGTTGATGGTTTCGCTGAAGTCGACCTGGATGCTGGTGAAAGCCAGTGCAGTGGAGCCGCCCTCGGCCGGCAACTGCGTGATGTTGGTCACCAGCGGCCCGGTGGTATCGCCCGAATTTCCCTGGAACTCATAGGCGCCGATGTCGTAGTACGTAAGCCCCGGCGTAGGGGTCCACAGGAGCGAATTGCGGCTGCCCAGGTTGGCCTGGCCGTCATAGGAAGACAGCACGTAGGTCTGGCCGTTGCCGGCGGAGACACCGACAGTGGGGGTCAGGCCCTGGTTGCCGGCGCCATAGTCGAAGCGGAAACGCCCGTCCGCGAACAGGGTGACCGATACATTGACGTCGTTGCTGGTGCCTTCCAGGCGCGCGGCCCAGCGGAAGGTGATCTCGCCGGCGCTGCTGGCAACGTAGATGTCCTTGCCGGGAGCATTGCCGCCGTAAGTGTCGAGGTTGTCCCACAGCGGGGCGATGCGCACGTTGCGCAACAGCACCTCGGTGGAGTTGTTGTTGCCGCTGTAGGGGGAGTCCGGGCCCTCGAAATGCAGGAAGCCGTTGGACGACACAAACACGCTGGTGTAGGACTTGTTGTATAGCGTGAAGGCGAAAGGAAGGCCCTGTTGGAACGCGTAGTCGCCGGTGCGGAAGTTCGTGGCCGTGCCGACATTCGCAAACGAGGAAGTACCCATGTCGGCGGGTACGAACAGGTCCCAGCCGCGACCGCTGTTGGCCACCGCCGGATCGTTGTTGCGATCGCGGTTCTCGATGTCCTTGGGTGGCGCCAGGTAGGCGTTGCCGGCATCGATCGCCGGTGAATAGGCATCGAGTTCAAAGTTGTCGTCAAAACCATTGCCGGTGGAAAGCCCCTGTTCGCCCAGAATATTGTCGGCGCCATCGACATCGAGCAGCAGCGGGTTGCCGCTCTTGGAATTGCGATCCCGCGTGGTTGCGGTCGCCCAGGCAGCGAGATCGGCGACCGTGGCGCCGTTCCACAGCCCTGCGAAGGCATTGGCCGCCGGGCCGCGGAACAGCAGGTTGTAGTCGGAGGCGAAGCCGGTCTGGCTGTTGCTGTCGACGTTGATGCCGTAGCCGGCATCCACGCGCACCAGGTTGTTGGCCATCTGCACGTTCGACGCACTGCCGGTCAGGCGAATGCCCTCGCCCACCAGTTGCAGCACGGTATTGTTGAACAGGCCATCACCGGCATCGACCGTATGCCCGCCCTGGACCCGGATACCCTGGTTGGTGTTGGCGTAGACGATGTTGTTGGTGATGCGGCTGTAGCCGGTGTCGACAATACCCACCGAGTTGCTGTAGATGCGGTTGGCATCGACATTCATGTCGATGCCGGTGATGCCGGTGGTGTTGGCGTAAATCCAGTTGGCATGCAGCGTGCCGCCGTAATAGCTCTCGACGGCGGTGGCGTTGTGGTGCAGCAGGTTGGCCTCGTAAAGGACCGAGCCGTAGTAGTTGAGGATGCCTTGGGTAGACTGGTTGTAGATCTCGTTGCCGATCACCCGCAGGTTGGTCGCACTGTAGTTGAACAAACCCCAGTTGCGGTTGTCATGCACCTTGTTGTCCGAGAAACTGCCGTTGCTGGTGCTGTAGAAATGGGCGCCGTAGTTGTTGTTGCGGAACTCATTGCCCTCGGCGCGGTTGCCGCTGTTGCCGTAGACATACAGGCCACGCTCGTTGTTGCGCAGGACGTTGCCGAATATCAGGTTGTTGTCGTTGCCGCTGTCGATCTGTATGCCTTCACGCGTGGCATTGTGAATCTCGTTGAAGCGCAGGATGTTGTTGTCGCTGTCGGCTCCGCCGCCGAACAACACGCCGTATTGCGCGCCGGTTATGGCCAGGTGCTCAATGGTGACGTTGTCGGCGCCGGCGAACTGCAGCGTGTACTGCCCGTCGTTGAAGTTGCCGCGTTCGAGGGTGGCCAAGTGGCCCAGCTCGACCGGCCCGCGAATGGTCACCCCGGAATCATCGGGGAACAGCAACGCGGTAGTGAAGTGACGATAGTTGCCGGAATCGACATACACCACGTCGCCGGGGTCGAGGTCATAGGCACGCAGGAGCGCAGTCAGGCTGGCCATCGGATGATCCGCGTCCTTGCCGCTGTTGGCGTTGTCGCCGATGGCGT
>JBEIFV010000256.1:0-7007 GCA_040382235.1 Burkholderiales bacterium | reverse complement strand
GTTCACCGCCACACAGGTCACCACCATGACCGGGCTGGCCATGATGGTGGGGTCGCTCGGCAGCGTGCTGACCACCGCGCCGGTGCAGGCGGTACTGCCGATGCTGGGCTGGCGCGGCGTGTTCTGGATCCTGTGCGGCGCGTCGATCCTGTTGGCCTTGTGGATTTTCATCGCCGTGCGTGACAAGCCGACCGGCGGCGCGCGCCGCAGCCTCAGGACCGAAGGCGCGGTGATCGGCCAGATTCTTGGCTCACGCCTGTTCTGGCGTTTCGGCCCCGCCGTCTCGATGCTCACGATCCTGAACTTCACCTATCTCGGACTGTGGGCAGGGCCCTGGCTGCGTGACGTCGCCGGCTTCGACGGTACGGCACGCGCCAACACCTTGCTGTTGTACGCGCTGGCGATGATGGCCGGCGGCCCGGCGATCGGCTGGGCCGCCAGCCGGGTGCAGGCGCGTGGTTGGCCCCTGATCATGGTGCCGGTACTGTGCACCGCCGGCCTGGTGGCGGCACAGATCGGACTCATGCTGCAACCGACTGCGCCGCTGCTGGTCAACGGACTGTGGGTGATGTTCGCCTTTTGCGGCGCCGGCGGGCCTACCGGCTATATCGCGGTCGGCCAGATGTTTCCGGTCGAGCAGACCGCCCGTGTTGCCACCGCGATCAACGCGCTGACCCTGGGCTGTGCCTTTGTATTGCAGTCGGCGATCGGCGCGATTCTCGACCAGTGGCCGCGCACCGCGTCCGGCGGCTGGGATCCGCATGGCTACTCCGCCGCGATGGCGCTCTCGGTCGGTTTGCAGGTGCTGGTGGCGATTCACGTCTCCGGCATCGCGACGCGTCGCCGCAATGCCTGCGCCGGCGATCGAACAAGGCTGCCTCACCCAAGGCCACGATGGGCGTCTGGCATACTTTGCCAAGGCGCCGCGACCCTGCGGCGATACAAGAACAGCTCGCAGGAGACATGCATGTCCCAAATTCGCCAGGATCGGCGCGCCCTGCTTGGTGGCGCCTTGTTGGCCGCCGCCGCGCCGCGCCTCGGCCGGGCCCAGGGCGCCTGGCCAAATCGCCCGGTCAAGGTTCTGGTGCCCTATGCCGCGGGCGGCTCGGCCGACAATGCCGCGCGTTCGTACACCGACCGGCTGGCCACGGCACTGGGCCAGCCGTTTGTGGTGGAAAACCGGCCCGGCGCCTCGGGCACCCTGGCCGCATCGGTGCTGACCCAGGCAGCCAGCGACGGCTACACGCTGATGGTCGCGCCCACCGCGGTGATGGCAATCACGCCTGCTGCACGCAAGACGCCCTACGACCCGGTCAAGGACATCAGCGCCCTGGCGCGCCTTGCCGGTTCGCTGGGCATGCTGACGATCTCCAACGAATTGGGCGTGAAAACCCTGCCGGACTTCATCCGGCTGGCGCGCGCCAACCCCGGCAAATACGCGTTCGGTTCCTCCGGCGTTGCCACCATCACCCACCTGACCGGTGAAATCCTGCAGCAGTCGACCGGTATCCGGCTACAGCATGTGCCCTACAAATCGATCGTCGAGGGCGTCGGTGACCTGTTGGCCGGACGCATCGCCATGGTGCTCGACCCGTTCATCCTGCCGCAGGTCAAGGCCGGCCGCGCCACCGCGGTGGCCTCGCTCAACCGCGAGCGCAACCCGGAGTTCCCGGAGGTGCCCACCACCGAGGAACTGGGCATCGACATGAAGAATTTCCAGACACGCAGCTGGTTCGGCCTGTTCGGCCCGAAGAACCTGCCGCGCGAGGTCAGCCAGCGCCTCGATGGAGCGCTCGAGAAGATTGCGCGCGAACCCGAACTCGCCGCCAAGCTGCAGGGCCTGGGCCTGGCACCGTCGTTCGCGCCCTCATCCCAGTTCAGCGCGCAACTGGTCGATGACCTGGCGTTTTTCACCGTCATGCTCAAGGACCTTGGCATCAAGCTGGAGAACTGACGCTGCCGTGGCTGCGGCAGCGCCGCCATGCGACCGCGCGCTGCGATCACAGGCGGCATGGCACCACGTTCAGGCGCCGAACAGCTTGTTGGCCGTTTGCGCGATCAGCCGGCCCTGGTGGCGCGCGCCCTCGAGCTCAATCGCGCTCGGCTGACGCTGGCCTTTCCCACCGGCGATGGTGGTCGCACCATACGGGCTACCACCCACGATCTCGTCGATCGTCATCTGCCCCTGGTGGCTATACGGCAGGCCGACGATGGTCATGCCGAAGTGCAGCAGGTTGGTGATGATGGAAAAAAGGGTGACTTCCTGGCCCCCGTGCTGGCTGGCGGTGGAGGTGAACGCACCGCCCACCTTGCCGTTGAGTGCGCCGCGCGCCCACAGGCCACCTGCCTGGTCAAGAAAACTCGCCATTTGCGAGGGCATGCGGCCAAAGCGGGTCGGCGCACCAATGATGATAGCGTCGTAACTTTCGAGTTCCGCCACCGTTGCGACAGGGGCGGCCTGATCGAGCTTGAAGTGGGCAGCCTGCGCGACTTCCAGGGGCGCGGTTTCGGGCGCGCGCCTGACGTCGACGCTGGCACCGGTGCTGCGCGCGCCTTCGGCCACGGCATTGGCCATGGTTTCCAGGTGGCCGTAGGACGAGTAGTAGAGGACAAGGACCTTTGACATGCGATTTCCTTCGCGAGTTGGATGCGCGGCGCCACCGCGGAACGCAGGACGCCGCAATACTCGAGGTGCGAGACTTCATCGCCCCCCAAAGCTGGGTTGAGGTTTTTTGCTGGGCGCCAATCCCTGCGCGCAACCTCTTACAGGACCACCGGCGCTACAACGCATCGCAAACAGCCTGCTTGTGATTGGCTGCGGCCCCGAACACGGGCCTTGAATCAGGGAGCCAGGTCAAACACCAGAACCTCGGCGTCCCGACCGTTGCTGACGGTGACCGAGCCTTCGTTTTCCAGCAGCAGCGCGTCGCCCGCGTCCAGACGCTGCCCGTTGACCTCCAGCGCGCCGCGTATCAGATGCACATAAGCCTTGCGGCCGCGCGCAAGTGGTCGTTCCGCTCGCTCCGCACCATCGAAAAGTCCGGCATACAGGGCCGCATCGGCGTGTATGGTGACCGAGCCCTGGGCGCCGTCAGGCGACGCCACCAATCGCAGCGCGCCACGCTTCTCGCTCAAGGGAATCGACTTCTGCTCGTAGCCAGGCGCAATGCCGGTCACGTTCGGTTCGATCCATATCTGCAGAAAATGCGTGGTCTGGTCCTTGGCATGGTTGAACTCGCTGTGGGTCACGCCGGACCCCGCGCTCATGCGCTGGACATCGCCCGGTGGAATGGCCTTGACGTTGCCCATGCTGTCCTGGTGCGCCAGTTCGCCCGTCAGCACGTAGCTGATGATCTCCATGTCGCGATGGCCGTGTTTTCCGAAGCCGGTGCCTTTTTCGATACGGTCTTCATTGATCACCCGCAGGTTGCCCCAGCCCATGTGCGCGGGATCGTGGTAGCCGGCGAAGGAAAACGAGTGAAAGCTCTTCAACCAGCCGTGGTCGGCATAGCCGCGATCCTGTGATTTACGAAGGGTCTGCATGGATGAATCTCCTTGGTCAATAGCTGCGATTCTCACTACAAGCGTCGCCGGGGTGAGCCAAGGCGATTGATGTCATCATTCGAATTATTTGAATGAATTTTTATTCTATGCCGAGCGCACGCGATGTCTTGACCCCGAGTTCCCTGGCCATGCTGCAGGTGATTGCCGATGCTGGCAGCTTCGCTGCGGCAGCGCGCAGAAGCCGCATGGTGCCGAGTGCGCTCACCTATCGCGTGCGCCCGATGGAAGAGGCGCTCGATGTGCTGCTGTTCGACCGCAGTTCACGCCAGGCCCGCCTGACCGAGGCCGGCGCCGAACTCCTGCGCGAAGGCGCACTGCTCCTGGCCAACATCGATGCCGTCGCCAACCGTGTCAAGCGGGTGGCCACCGGCTGGGAGCCGCAGTTCACAGTCGCGGTCGACAGCGTCATGCATCCCGCGACGGTGATGGAGTTGTGTACCGCGTTCTTCGGCCTGAACCCGCCAACCAGACTGAAGCTTCTGACCGAGACCCTGTCGGGCACACTTGAAGCGCTGACCTCGGGCCGTGCCGATCTGGCCCTCGGTGTGGTACTCGACGCAGGCACCAAGGCAGCCCTGCAGCGCGAACCCCTGGGTACTGTGCGCTTCGCCTTCGTAGTGGCGCCGCATCATCGGCTGGCAAGTGCGCCGGAACCCCTGACAGACGACCTGATTCGCCAGCACCGCGCAGTCAGCGTTGCTGATTCGGTGCAGCAAGGCACCGGCATTTCCATCGGCCTCTTAGCCGGCCAGGATGTATTCACCGTGGCCGGCATGCCGGCCAAACTGGACGCCCAGACCCGTGGCCTGGGTGTCGGCTTCCTGCCAACCTGCCTGGCCCAGCCGTACATCGATACCGGGCGGTTGGTGGTCAAGCGCGTGGATCGACCCGAATACCAGGTGCAGGTCAGCTATGCCTGGCGCAAGGGCGACAAGGGGGCGCAGGGTCGCGCGCTGCATTGGTGGCTTCTGCAGTTGCAAAAGCCTGTGACGCGCCGGGCGCTGCTTGGCGCGCACAGCCGTAGCAACTGATTGCGCCTCGGGTGCAGCCCGCAAGTGCAAACACCCGGCGCACGCCAAGCCGCTTGCACTTTCAAGGAAGGCGGCAGTGTATTCACTGAGCCCGCTTTCGTCCGCCGCCCTGCGGGTCGCTTTTGTATTTATCGCGGACCAGCCAGACGCACCGAGAAACATGACGCCCACCGCAAAGGCTTGTTCTTTCCAGAAATTTGGCCATGCCAGATGAGGTGCAAGCAAAGGAAATACTGCTGTGCAAGCGCAAAGCGCTTGGGTAAATTACGCCCCCAACCGGATCAATCGCGGCATGGCCGTACACCCCGGACCCGGTCAGGATCGATGCGGCACCAAAACCAAAACGGAGGGCAGGCAATGCCTGCCAAGGGCTCATGTCCGCAACCCCCAACGTACAACAGGCAAGTACTGAACTGGCGCAATCCGCCGGCCACCTGACCGTCGACACCGCGATTCGCGAACGCGCGCTGGCGTATCCCACCCGCATCGCGCTGGTTCAGGACCAGCACTGCATCAGCTATGGCGAGCTGCAAGCGCGGGTCGAGCGCCTGTGCCACGCGCTCGTACGCCTGGGCGTGGGGCGGCGCGACCGTATCGCGGTGCTCTCCGAGAACCGCAGCGAATTCGTCGAAACCATCCTCGCCGCCGCGACGCTCGGTGCCATCGTCGCCTGCCAGAACTGGCGCCAGTCGGATGCCGAGCTCGACCATTGCCTGCGCTTGGTCGCGCCGGCACTGGTGCTGGCATCACCCCGCTACGTGGATCGCCTCGCTGCCATCCCGCACGGTGCGCGCCATGTCATCGCTTTCGGCGACGAATACGAACGCCTGCTGGCGCTGGCCGATGATTCGGGCTTCGCCAGCCGCTCGCAGCCCGAGGACGACCTGCTCATTCTCTACACCAGCGGCACCACCGGCTACCCCAAGGGGGCGGCGATCAGCCACCGCGCCGAAATCGCGCGCGCGCTGATCGCGATGGCCGACGGCCAGCTTTTCCCCGGCAGGGGAACCATCACCTGGTCGCCGCTGTATCACATCGGCGGCACCGACCCGACCTTGGGCGAGCTGATGAACGGCGACACCACGTTTCTTGTCGACGGGTTTCAGCCGACCCAGTTGCTGGAGATCATGTCACGCGAGACGCTCGGCAATGTGACATTGATGCCGGCGTCGATCGGCCGGCTCATCGAGGAGCTGCATCGCACCGGCCTCAAGCCCAAGAGCCTGATGACCTGCGGGGCGATGGCAGACTTAGTCCCGCGGCATCAGATCGGGGAAGTGACGAGCCTGCTCAATGCCAGGTTCCGCAACACCTTCGGCGCGACAGAAACCGGCGGGCCACCCGCCAGCGGGCACCTGATCCCTATCGGCACCACGCCCGAGCGACTTTCCAAGCTGCAAAGCTCGTATTGCCGGATCCGCCTGGTCGACGAGGAGGACTGCGACGTTGCCGACGGCACGCCTGGCGAAGTGCTGTTTCGCGGGCCCTCGCTGTTCTCGGGATACTGGAACGCACCGGAAGTGAACGCCCTGGAATTTCGCGGCGGCTGGTTTCACATGGGCGACATGATGGTGCGCAATCCCGACGGCACGCTGGACTTCGTCGATCGACGCAAGTACCTGATCAAGTCGGGCGGCGAGAATATCTATCCGGCGGAGATCGAGCGCCTTCTGCTGGGCAGCCGGCGTATCGCCGACGCGGTGATCGTGCGCAGGCAGGATGCACACTGGGGTGAAGTGCCGGTGGCTTTCGTGGTGCGGGCCGACGCGACCCTGTCGGCCGAGGACGTGCTGGCGCTATGCCGCGGCAGGATCGCCAACTACAAGCTGCCCAAGGAAGTGCACTTCATCGGCGAAGCGGAGATGCCGCGCAGCGAAACCAGCAAGGTCAAGCGCTTCGAGCTGGAGGCGCGGCTGAAGGTCGGCAACTGACGCCATCTCCACCAGTCGCCCGTCAAGGCACGTCGATCACGTCCCCCGGCGGGCCCTCATGGTGCGGATGCAATGCATGCGGCGCCTGCACCGGTTCACGCCCCACCGGCACCATGCGCATCAGGAAGGCGATGACCGCATCGCCGAACACGTCGTTGCGGTCGCCCGCCACCATGTGGCCGGCGCCGGTCACGTTGATGTACTCGCTGCGCGGGCACAGCAGGAGAAACTCCCTGGCGCCCTCTTCACTGAGCACGTCCGACAGCCCGCCGCGCACCAGCAGGGTCGGCAAGGTCAGCCTGCGCGCGCAGGCTTCGAGACGTGCGCGGCGTTTTTCCATGTCGTGCCGGCTGGGCCGGAAACGCGGATCCCAGTGCCAGTGGTACTTGCCATCCGCCCCGAGGCGCACATTCTTCGCCAAGCCGTCGAGAGTGCGCGGACGGCGGCGGTGCGGCTGGTAGGTGGCGATCGCGTCGGCGAC
>JBEIFV010000255.1:0-7026 GCA_040382235.1 Burkholderiales bacterium | reverse complement strand
GGCGCGCACCGGGTTCAAAGTGCGTGCGCAGGGAATGCGCCTGGCTTTCGTTTTCGATGCCGATCAGGGGCCCATAGCCGGGCAGACACTTTTTTACGAATTCGCAATGGAGGCAGGCAAGCCGACATTCAGATGTTGGAGCGATGAGATCAAGCGAAAGTGGCTTCCCATAAGCTGCCGCTGATCGTCAAGCCGATCGGTCATGCGCATCGAAAAGCGGCGCGTGGGCGATCGGCCATGCGGCTCTGGCGAATGCGGGCGGTCCGTGATTTCCCGGCCGTGATGTGCGTTTCGGTTGCGTCTGGACGGATCTTGTCGGCCGGTGCAGGAAACCCTGCGCGGACCAGGCGCCCGTTGGCTGGTAACCTGACGACTTTCGATGTGGGAAGGTGTGCGCATGCAAGCAGGCAGGAATCCGTTACGCATCGGCATTGCCGGGCTGGGTGCAGTGGGAAAAAGCGTTGCCGAGAAACTCGATGCCGGGATCCCGGGATTGCGGTTGACGGCCATCGCGGTGCGCGACGTCGCTGCGGCGCGCGCTCGTATCAAGCTCGGCCCTTCGTGCGTATTCACCGACATCGCCGGGCTCGAACCCTTGTGCGACGTGGTGGTCGAATGCGCGCCTTCGGCCTTGCTCGCGGCCATCTGCCGGCCGGTGCTGGCCGCCGGCAAGAAGGTGGTGGTGCTAAGCGTTGGGGCGCTGTTGCGCAATGAAGACCTGATCGGGTTGGCGCGCGAATCTGGCGGGCAGATCGTGGTGCCGACCGGTGCCCTGATCGGGCTCGATGCGGTGACGGCCGCCGCCGAAGGCACGATCCGCTCGGTGCGCATGATCACCCGCAAGCCGGTGAAGGGCCTGGTCGGTGCGCCTTACCTCATTGAGAACAATATCGCCATCGAAGACATCAAGGAACCCTTGCGCATTTTTTCCGGCTCGCCGCGCGACGCGGCGGTGGGTTTTCCGGCCAACCTGAATGTCGCGGTGGCCTTGTCGCTGGCCGGCATCGGGCCGGACAAGACCACGCTGGAAATCTGGGCCGACCCGCATCTGGAGCGCAACACGCATCGCATCGAGGTGGATGCCGATTCGGCGTCCTTCAGCATGGAGATCGCCAATATCCCATCGGAGAATCCGAAGACCGGGCGCATCACGGCGTTAAGCGTGATCGCCGCGCTGCGCAAGATGACCGCGCCGCTCAAGGTCGGGACGTAAGACAAACAAAAACCCCGGCATGAGCCGGGGTTGGATGCCAAGCGTTAGGTGATGCGTTCAGGTGGCGATCTTGCGCTTGCGGGCAACGGCACCGACCAAAGCCAATCCCGCCAGCAACATTGCATAGGTTTCAGGTTCCGGGACCGGCACCAGGAAGGCGCGCATTTCGCCGCCGCCATTGTTGGCGGTGTGTATGTTGATGTAGAACTTGCCGTCGAAAAGCTGGGCTTCCTGGGCAGCGGTGAACGAGATCGACGCCGACAGGTGCGCTCAGGCGCTTGCGGTATGCAGTCGAGTGTCAGGCTTGTTAGCTGGATCGCGGTCCACAGCATGGGGGACGGACGGTGCGGGGAAATGCGTGCGGGCGAACAGGGGAGAAGGCGGTGTGACGACGATGGGGCGGGCCAGCACGCCACCGCGACGCTTGAGGATGCGCAAGGACAGGCGAGCCTGTGGCGCAGCCGCAAGGGCGATGCGCAGTGCGGCCGGGGTGGTCTTGTGGGCGGCATGGTCCGGGCGCATCAACACCGCCAGCACCGGCTTGCCTTCGACCGCCAGCTATGCGCGTTGGCAACGCCTGCGCAAGAGGGAAGGAGGGCGTGCCCCATGGCGATGGGCGGCAATGCAGCTGGGCGGGGAAAGCGTCAGGCCGCAAGCCAGTCGATTCCCATGAGCAGGGCGAAACCGGCGGCGCAAACCACGCTGACCCAGTGGTCGCGATCCTGTGCCAGAAAACCCGTCAGGGCGGTGACAAGGCGATCGTTCAGGCGCGACAGGGCCGCACTGTGGGCAGAGGGAAAGCTGGCGGGAAGGGCTGCAAAGCGGCGGGCAATGGCTTGCATGGCGGTGCGTGCTCCGGAATTGACGGGGGAACCAGCATACCGCAAATACTGTTTTTTTGTACAGTATTTTAATGCAACTTGTGAAATCAGTCCGTGCGCCTGCGACGTTACCGGTTTTTGCCAAGCGGCTGGTGGCGCGGGGCCTGGCGGGTCTTGTCCTCAGAGGTCTTGCGCGATTTTCTCGATTTCGGCACGCGCCGGGAATTTGTCGCCCAGGGCGGCAAGCTCTTCGAGTACCAGGCGGGCCTCACGTTTCTTGCCCGCCTTGATGAGTGCGCGGGCCTGGTTGAGGCGGATGGCGTGTGCCTGCGGCGCCAACTCGACAGCCTTGGCCAGAAGCTCATTGGCGCGCGCGACATCACCTTTTTCAAGCAGCAGCATGCCCAGGGTATCCATGAACGCCGGCTGGTTGGGCGCGACCTGGTTGGCTTTTTCGGCCAGGGAGATGGCGTCCGGCGCCTTGAGACGGCCGGCGGTCCAGGCGAGGTTGTTGAGCAGCACCGGGTTTTCCGGCATGGCCCCGAGCAAGTCGCGAAAGCGCTGCGACGCACCTTGCAGGTCGTTGCGCGCCAGGGCGGCTTCACCCAGATGCATCTGGAAGCCGTAATCCCTGGGTTGTTCTTTTTGCCAGGCGGCTGCCATGCGTTCAGCCTCCGCAGTGTTGTTGCCCGCCAGGAGCGCGCCATGCAGCTTGACGGCCATTTCGGTGGAAGGGGTCAGATTGAGCCCCGCGCGATAGGCGGTGGCTGCTTCAGGCCAGGCCTTTTGCGAAGCGTGGATGTCACCTTCGAGCAGGTGGCCGATGGCTTCCTTGGGTCGCTGCTTCTGCACCCCGCGCGCCAGGGCCAGGGCGTTCTTGCCCTTGCTGGCCTGCAGGTCGAGCATGATGAGTCCACGCTGCGCTTCCACCAGGTCAGGCTTGATTTCTAGCGCCTGGCGCAGGTTCTGCGCGGCGGCTTCGGGCTTCTTGGCGGCGACGTTGATTTCGGCCATGCGCAGATAGGGGCGTACCGCCCCCGGTTGCAGTGCTACCTGCTTGTTGTAGGTTGCAAGTGCTTGATTGAGTTCGCCGCTGGCCTGCTGGGCCTGGCCCAGCAGGTCGTAGAGTTCGGGCCGGTCGGGCAGCGCGGCAATGCCGTCCTGCGCTGCGGTGATGGCCTTGCGGTAATCCCTGGCGCGCATGTGCAGGTCGACCAAGGCGGCGCGCGGCGCGGTTTCGTCCGGGCGCGCCGCGACCGCCTGGGCGATGAGGGCGGCCGCTTCCTCCACCGTGGCGCCCATCTGTGCCCTGACACCGGCGATGGCCAGGTAGGCCTGGGCGTTTTTCGGGTCGGCGGCGACGAGCGCCTCGAAGCGCTTGATCGCCTCGGCAGGTTTCTTGTCCTGCATGTCGAGTGCCGCCAGGCCGGCCACCGCCGGAAAATAGGCGGGGTTGAGCGCGAGCGCCTTCCCGAAGCTGGCGCGCGCGCCGGCGGCATCGCGCTTGGCGAGCAGGAGACGGCCGCGCATTTCATGCGGCAAGGGGTTGTCCGGCAGCTTCTTCTGCAGGTTGTCGATGGCGATGAGTCCCTTGTCGACCTCGCCGCGGCGCAAATGGTTGGCGATCAACGCCATGTCGGCCGAGGTGCCGGTATCGCCGGCGGAGATCTTCTCCAGCGCACCGAAGGCCGCGTCTGCCTCCCCTTTGGCGAGGCGCGTCAGCGCCAGGCTGGTTTGCTTGCGCGCGTCCGCGGGATCGAGCTTCGTGGCGGCGGTGAAGAATTCCTCCGCGCGCACCGCGTCGCCGTTGCGCATGTAGGCCTCGCCCGCCAGCATCAGCAGGTTGGCGTCATCGTTGATGCTTTCGAGGATCGGCTTCAAGGCCTCGACCGCCTTGGCCGGCTGCTCGGAGGCCAGGTAGGTCAGGGCTAGCCAGCGGCGCGCCGGCAGCGAGCGCGGATCCGCCTTGAGCGCTTGTGCCAGTTGGGTTTCCGCCTGCGCGTATGACTTGAGGCTGAATTCGATTGCGCCGGACTGGGTCAGCGCGACGGGGTTGTCTGGCGCCATGCGCAGCAGCAGCTGCGCATATTCGCGCGCGGACTTGAAGTCCTTTCTGGCGAAAGCGATCTGCGCGCCGGCCAGTTGGGTCAAGGGGTGTCCCTTGGCGACACTGACAAGCGCATCGAACTCCTTGGCGGCTTCGTCCTGACTCGCCTGCCCCATCAGGTTGGAGATCACGGCGAAGCGCGCGATTACGTAGTCGGGCCGGAATTCAACCGCCTTGCGGTATGAGGCCATGGCGTCGGTGCGCTCGTTGCGCACCATCTGCAGATCGCCCTTGAATTTCCAGGCCTCGGCGTCGCGCGGTTGTTGCTGAATGACCTTTTCCACATCCGCCAGCGCTCCGTCGGCGTTGCCGGCCGAGCCGTTCAGGCGCGCCCGGGTCAGGAGGGCGGGGGTGAAGTCGGCCTTCTTGCCGAGCGCCTGCTCTATCGCTTTCTGCGCCCCGGCAAGGTCGCCCGTCGATGCCATGGCCATGGCGATACTGTTTTGCACCGAAGCGAAGGCCAGCGGATCGGCGGGCTGGACCTTGCGGCCTTCGTCGAGCAGGATCTTGAACTGGCCGGTTGCCGCATAGGCGCGCAGGAGCAGGGGCATCACCTGGTCGGGGGAAACCCCCTGGTCGCGCGCCTTGCGCAGTTCTAGCTCGGCGCCGCGCGCGTCGCCGCTTTCAAGCAAGACCTGTCCAAGCAGCAGGCGCGCCTCGGTATTGTCGTTTTTCTTCTGCAGCGCGTTCTTGATCTCGATGGTGGCCGCTTTCCTGTCGCCGCGCTCGAGGTGCTGGCGCGCTGCGGCAATGTGCTTTTCGGGGCTGACGTCGTCGCACGCCGCCAGGATGGTGGCGGCGATGAGCATGATGCTTGCGACGAGCATTCTGGGCTGGGCAATGGATAGGGGCATTTTGAGCTTAAATCCGGACATGTTGCGCGCGCCGGGATACGGATGCGGCGACGCGGGGGTGTGGCTGCGAGGGGCACTGCATTCTATTCCTGCCCCGGGCATGGGCTGTGGGCCGGGACGCACAGGGAACGCTGTGCTAAATTCAAAAATCCCTTTCACCCTGCATGCGCCACCCGCGCGCTCCTCAATATGCCCTATGTCACCGCCCCCGATGGGGTACGCCTTTACTACGAGGAAGCCGGCAGCGGTACGCCGATCGTGTTCGTGCATGAATTTCTTGGCGACATTGAAGCCTGGGAAACGCAAATGCGCTATTTCTCGCGGCGTTACCGTGCCATCGCCTTCAATGCGCGCGGCTATCCGCCTTCGGATGTGCCGCAGAAGCCTGAAGACTATTCATTCGAGCATCAGCGCGCCGGCATTCTCGCGGTGCTTGATACTCTCGGCATCGAACGGGCGCATATCGTGGGTTTGTCCATGGGGGCTTTTGCGACCTTTTATTTCGGCATGCGCTGGCCGGAACGTGCTCTGTCCCTGACGCTGGCCGGCATCGGTTCGGGCTCCATGCCCGAGGTGCGGGCGCAGTTCCATTCGGAATCCGAGGCGAGTGCCGAAAGCCTGCTGGCCACGGGCTGGGAAGCCAATGCCGAGCCGCGCACCCTGACGCCCACACGGGTGCAGTTGCGCAACAAGGACCCGCGCGGATTCGCCGAATTCGTCGGACATGTGCGCCAGCACTCCGCGTTGGGGTCGGCCATGACCCTGAAGGGCTATCAGGCGCGCCGTCCGTCGTTGGGGGATTTTGCCGCAGAGATGGCGCGTTGCACGGTGCCGACGCTCATCATCAGTGGTGACGAGGATGAACCCTGCCTGGATGCCTCGATGATGCTCAAGCGGCACATGCCGTCCGCCGGCCTGGCTTTCATCCCGCAGACCGGGCATGCCTGCAATCTCGAGGAACCGGACCTGTTCAACCAGATGTGTGACCGCTTCTTCCATCAAGTGGAGTCCGGCCAGTACCGCATGCGCGATCCACTGGCGCGTACCCATCGCATGCTGTGAAGGGCCAGGCGACGCCTTGAAGCTCGTCATCGCCACGCCCAGCCCGTTTGCCCGCAAGGCGCGCGTCGCTTTGCTGGAAAAGGGCCTCGCCTTCGAGACGGTGATCGACAACCCCTGGAATCCGGGCGCGCAGGCCCCGGCATGCAACCCGCTCGGCAAGATCCCGGTATTGCTTACGCCGGACGACGGCGCGATCTTCGATTCGAAGGTGATCGTCGAGTATGTCGAGGCGAAGTGGCCGGCGTCACCCTTGTTGCCAGTCGATGCCATGCAGCGGGTGGCCGCGCGGCAGGTCGAGGCGGTGGCCGACGGCGTGTGTGACGCGGTGGTGTTGATCGTGCTTGAGCGTGCCAGGCCCGAAGGGTTGCGCAGCGCTGACTGGGTCGCGCGCCAGCGCGCCAAGGTGGACGCCGGGGTTGCCGATGCCGAAGGGCGGCTGGGTGGCAGGGCCTGGTTTGTCGGTGACGCTTTCGGGCTGGCCGACATCGCTGTCGGGTGCATGCTCGGCTACCTGGATTTGCGCCTGCCGGAATTCGCGTGGCGCGCGATTGCCCCGCGCCTGGCGCGGTGGTTCGACGATGTCGCTGCGCGCGAATCGTTTCGCACCACGCTGCCCTCGGCGCAACCGATCAACGCCGTACGCTGAGCCTTTGCCCCCGCCGGTCGTGCGGCGAGCGGCTGGGCTTCTAGTGCGCGGAAGACTGTTTCTTTGACAGCAGGCGAATGGCCCGCTCGAGGCCGTCGATGGTGAGCGGGTGCATGCGGTTGCCCATGATCTGCTTGATCACCGAGATCGACTGCCTGTACTCCCAAACCCGTTCCGGTTCCGGATTGAGCCACACCGCGCTCTTGAAGTGCTCGAGGAAACGCTGTATCCAGACCGCGCCCGCCTCTTCGTTGTTGTATTCGACACTGCCGCCGGGCTGCAGGATTTCGTAGGGACTCATGGTGGCGTCACCGACGAAAATC
>JBEIFV010000254.1:0-7117 GCA_040382235.1 Burkholderiales bacterium | reverse complement strand
TCGAAGCAGCGCACCACGTGTGCAATGGCATCGGTCTCACGGATGTTGGCCAGGAACTGGTTGCCAAGGCCTTCTCCCTTGGACGCCCCCGCCACCAGCCCGGCGATGTCGACGAATTCCACCGCCGCCGGCAGCACGCGCTGCGGCGCCACGATCGCGGCCAGCACGGCCAAGCGCGCGTCGGGCACCTCGACAATACCGACATTGGGTTCGATGGTGCAAAACGGGTAGTTCTCGGCCGCGATGCCCGCCTTGGTCAAGGCGTTGAATAGGGTGGACTTGCCGACGTTGGGCAAACCGACAATGCCGCATTTGACGCTCATGATGATGCTTCCTAAAGGGGTTGGGCGAAGGATAAATCAGGCCGTTCGAGCCATGCCGCGGCTTCGTCGGCAAAGCGCGCGCATTCCGCAACCGCACGCTTCCACGCGGCGATGCGCGCCGTGTGGTCGACACCATAGCGGTAAAAATCGTTGCGGTCCGGCAGCTTGCCGTTGGGCAGGCGCGCGACCAGTTCGGGCGATGGCGCGATCATGATCATGCTGGCAAGCCAATCGCAGCCGCGGCCATGCACGCCCTGCTTGCGCCATGGCAGGAATTTGTCGAGCCAGCCGGGCGTGACGCTGGCGCTGAAATGTGGATAAAGCGTCAGGCGATCAAGGCGTTCATACGGATAAAAGAGGTGATAGTCGATCAGGCCGCCGTCCCAGTAGGCTCCGGCGGGCGCGCCGGGAATGTCTTGCACCGCGTGGCTTACGATCGGTATCGAACCGGATGCCAGCAAGGCCTCGAGCGCGTTTTGAGTCGTGAGCGGTACGTGGGTTAAGCCGAATGCGTCCGCGCTGAACAATGCGTCGGTTGTGGCAGTCCCCGGGCCGTGGCTGAAGACCACCCGCTGCAAATGCCGCGCCAGATGCGAGCGGCCGCGCACATTGGCCAGCGCCGCCCGGCCAAAGGCGGTACGCGATTCGTTAGCCTCGAGCACACCAGTGGCGCGCGCAGTCAATACCCGCAACGTCAGGTCGTCGCGTGGACGCCACTGGCCAAATCCGGCGCGCACGTTCGCGCGCATCAACGCGGCGACCGCGCCAGGTCCCGGCTTGTGGCCGTAATTCTGATCCTCGACGTAGCCACGCTCAAGTTCGAGGAGCGCCGCCACCGGATCCTCATGCACGGCCGCCGCCATGCGCCAGGCCCCGATGGAGGCGCCGATCAAGGTCAGGTCGCTCGTCTGACGCAGCCAATGGCCGAACAACCAGCGATCCAGGGGCATCAGCACCAGCCCCTTCGGGCCACCTGCGGCGGCGGGGATGCAGGCGATGTCCCCTGGCTTCAAACCATCGCGCGCAATGTGCGCCCGCGCGCGGCGACCCAGTTTGACCGTGAATGCGCGTGTCACGCCGGTTTTTTCTTGGCATGCAGCTTCATGACCGCGACTGCCAGTTTGCCTTCGATCGCGTCCGGCATCACCTCGGCTGCACGGCCGATGCATTCCTCGATCAGTTGAAGATGCTCACGACTGGGACGATGCAACACGAAATCGACGACTTCCTGGGCAAGCCCGAGTTCGCGCGGGTGGCCGACACCGATGCGAATACGCCAGAAATCGGCACTGCCGAGCCGCGCCTGGATATCCTTCAGACCGTTGTGTCCAGCGTGGCCACCGCCCTGCTTCATCTTGATCGCGCCGGGAGGCAAGTCAAGTTCGTCGTGCGCCACCAGAATCTCCTCGGGCGCGATCTTGTAGAAGGTCGCCAGCGCCGCTACCGCCTGACCCGAACGATTCATGAACGTCGAGGGCTTGAGCAGGTAGGAAGTGCCGCACTTGGCAAGTGCGCCAAAAAAGCCCTTCTCATTGCGAAAACTCACACCGCGCGCGCGCGCGACCGCATCGGCCAACCAGAACCCCGCGTTATGCCGCGTGTCCTCGTATTCCGCACCGATGTTCCCCAGCCCCACGATCAACCTGATGGCCATAAGCGAAAAAGCCCCGGCTTGCGCAGGGGCTCCGTCGAATTATGCGGCGCCTAAGCGCCGCATGAATGAGACGAATTGGTCCGTCGCGAAGCGACCGGACCAATGGCTATTACTTCTTGGTTTCCTTCTTGGCAGGCGCCGCTGCCTTGCCGGCAGGAGCGGCCTTGCCCGCAGGGGCCGCCTTGCCGGCAGCAGCATCGGCCGGCTTTTTCTGCGCGGTAGCTGGCACATCTGCGGCGGTAGCCGCGGCGGTTTCGTCCTCTTTCTCGCCGCCCGGCACCATGGCGCTGGCGATCACCGGATTGTCGTTGCCGCGGGTGACTGCGCGCACGCCGGCAGGCAGCTTCAGGTCCTTGATGTGGAAGGCATGGCCGGCGGCGATCTCCTGAAGATCCACCTCGATGAATTCCGGCAGATCCTTGGGCAGGCAGGCGATCTCGAGGTCGTTCATGATGTGCGAAACGATCGCACCGCCAAACTTCACCGCCTGCGAATTCTCGGCGTTGACGAAGTGGAAAGGCACCCGGATACTGATCTCGCGATCGGCATCCACACGCTGGAAGTCGATATGCTGGATTTGCTGGCGGAACGCATGCATCTGGTGATCGCGCAGCAACACCTGCTCAACCTGGCCGTCAATCTTGAGATCCAGGATCGAGGCGTGAAACGCCTCCTTGCGCATCGCATGGAACAGTGGATTGTGGTCGATCTCGATATTGGCGGCAGGTTTGGTGCCACCGTAGACGATACCTGGAACCTTGCCGGCGCGACGCAGGCGGCGGCTCGCACCCGTACCTTGCAGATTGCGCGTGGAAGCAGTGACTTCGATTTTCATGGTGATTCTCCGTTAAGCGCGCATTTCCGCGACCAGAGACGCGCGCGTGTTTTCAAAAACAAAAGTTGACTGCAAAAACGACAGAATTCGTCGCGTTCCTCAATCGATGAACAGATTGCTCACCGAATCCTCGGAGTTGATGCGGCGGATGGTCTCCGCCAGCAGTTCGGCCACCGAGAGCTGCCGAATCTTGTTGCACGCGCGCGCGTCGTCGCGCAGCGCGATGGTGTCGGTCACCACCAGTTCATCCAGCGGCGACACGGTGATCTTCTGCACCGCGCTGCCCGACAGAACCGCATGGGTGCAATATGCCACGACGCGCTTGGCGCCGCGCTCCTTGAGTACCTCGGCGGCCTTGCACAGGGTGCCGGCGGTGTCGACCATGTCGTCCATGATCACGCAGGTGCGGCCGTCAACCTCGCCGATGATGTTCATGACTTCCGACACGTTGGCCTTGGGCCGCCGCTTGTCGATGATGGCCAGATCGGACTCGAGCCGCTTCGCCATGGCGCGGGCTCGCACCACACCGCCCACATCCGGCGACACCACGACCAGATCCTGATAGTTCTTCTTCCACAGATCGCCGAGCAGCATCGGCGTCGCGTACACGTTGTCGACCGGAATATCGAAAAAACCCTGAATCTGGTCCGCATGCAGGTCCATGGTGAGGACGCGGTCCACACCCACCGCCTCGAGCATGTTGGCCACCACCTTGGCCGAAATCGCCACGCGCGCCGAACGCGGGCGTCGATCCTGGCGCGCATAACCGAAGTACGGGATCGCCGCGGTGATACGCGCCGCCGACGAACGCTTCAGGGCGTCCACGATGACCATGATTTCCATCAGGTTGTCGTTGGTCGGCGCCGAGGTCGACTGCAGGACGAAGACGTCTCGACCGCGCACGTTTTCGAGAATTTCGACGTTGACCTCGCCGTCCGAGAAACGCCCCACACTGATGCGTCCAACAGGAATCGAAAGCCGTTTGGCCACATCCTTGGCAAGCAAGGGATTGGCGTTTCCGGACACCACCATCAGATTTACATTGGACATGGCGCAAGCCCGCGAAAAGACCAACACTGGCGCGGGCGATTCCGCACCTGCGCATCAGCGAATAAGGTGGCTGGGGAAGAAGGATTCGAACCTTCGAATGCCGGAATCAAAATCCGGTGCCTTAACCAACTTGGCGACTCCCCATCCGTAAAACTCTTGCGCGGCAAATACTCAACTCGCTCGACTCGCGACTGGCGTCAATCCGCAGACCGCCATTCCTTTGCCTCGCCCTACCGCCTCAGTCACCCGCGAAATCCATCAACGGATGCCGTGCCAGCCCTGAAGCGACAAACCCACCACAATCAGCCGGCTTTTGAGCCAGCACCGCATGTGCCTTGTCACGCGAATCGAACGCGGCGAAAACACATGCGCCGGATCCCGACATGCGCGCAGCATTCAGTGCGCCAGGGTCGAAACCTCCCAACCACGACAATGCCCGCCCAACCGCTGGGAACTGCGCACACACCACCGGCTCAAGGTCGTTTCGGAACTTCGAAACAGGAAATGACCATCCGCCTGCAGGAAAGTCTTCTATTTTGACAGATTTGGAGTTTCGGGTCAAATCCGGGGAACGAAAAATCGCCGCCGTCTGCACTGAACATGGCGGCACCAAAACGACGTACCAGCGCGTGGGCAATTCCACCGGAACCAATTTTTCACCGATCCCGCGCGCGAAGGCATTGCGCCCGAAAATGAAAAATGGCACATCAGCGCCCAGGGTGAGACCAAGCCGCGCCAATTCGGCACGCGGCAGCCGAAGGCCCCAAAGCCGGTTCAAGGCCAGGAGGGTGGTGGCGGCGTCGGAACTGCCGCCGCCCAGCCCGCCGCCAATCGGGATGCGCTTGGTCAGCGCCAGATCGGCACCCAGCGTGGTGCCGCCGTGCCGTTTCAGCAATTGTGCCGCACGCATCACCAGATCGTCTTCCGCGGCAACGCCCGGCAAATCGAGCACGCGCCGGAGCACACCGTCGCTGCGAACGGCAATGTCGAGCGTGTCACCGAAATCGAGCAGCTGGAAAACCGACTCAAGCAGGTGGTAGCCGTCCGCACGCCGGCCGACCACATGCAGAAAGAGATTGATCTTCGCAGGAGCCACAAAAGACTGCGGATTCATCGACCCGCACTCCTGAAAGTGAGCGCCCTGGCAGCGCTTGCGCCGGCATGCGGGCGGTCGCGCACGCTGGCCAATGATCCAATCAGGAATCGGGCCTGCTTCTGCATCACGTCCCTTCGCACCCGCCGGGCCTCCGCATCATCGGCCGGTTCAGCCGGCCCATGAATCGATCACCAGACGAATTTCCAAAGGCCGTAGCGCGCGCTCGTAAGACATGATCAGGCGGCGCGGGAGGCGCGCCGCTTCGCTCTCATATGCGAACTCGATCTCCCAGCCGGCCTCGCTCAGGCGGACCAGGCGACCCGCGGAGTCGCGCCGCGCCTCACCATTCGCCGACACGCGTGCCCGCACCCAATCGGTCAAGCCGGAAAGCGGCAGTCGCCAGCCGAGTTGCTGCTCTGTCAGGGTTTCGGCGTCAAGCGCACGCACCTGCTGCTGCCGGCCATCGGTCAGCACAACCCCGGAGGCATCACGCGTGATCTGCGCCAACTGATTGCCCAGCGGTGAGGCCAGGCTGATGTCGTCGCGCAGTGGCTGGTGTGTCCAGGCGATCTTGCCGGCCAGGCTGTCTTCACCATAACGCACCGAAAGGCGACCTTCGAGCACGAACGAGGTCGGCTGCGTTGCGTGCGCAAGGGCGGCGCTGGCATCATCTCGCGAAGATCCGCCGGTCGTGGTACAGGCACCGGACAAGCACGCGGCGAGCAGCATGAGCGTCAGCCCGCATCGCCCCGGTTGCGCAAGCCCGGGCCGCTTGTCAATCAAGGCTTGAGCCGTTTGATGGTGTTCCTGAGGGTCTCATTGTCGGGTGCGCGCGCCGTCGCTTCGCTCCACACACGCTCCGCTTCCGCGACCCGCCCCAGTTTCCAGAGAACCTCGCCCAAATGGGCGCCGATTTCCGCGTCCGGCAACAAGGAATAGGCTCGTTTCAACAACTCGTAGGCTCGCGGCAGATCACCCAGGCGGTACATGACCCAGCCCATGCTGTCGATGATCATGGCGTCATCCGGCGCCATCTTCAATGCCTTCTCGATCAGGTCACGAGCCTCCGACAGGCGCTCGTTGCGATCGGCCAGCGAGTAACCCAGCGCGTTGTAGGCGTGCGCATGGTCGGGCTTCAACTGAATCACTTTTTTCAGATTGGCCTCGAGCAAATCCATGCGCTCGACCTTTTCGGCTGCCATCGCGAAATCGTAGAGCAAGTCGGGATGATTGGGCAGGCGCTCCAGGCCTTTCTCAAGCACTTCGAAAGCGCTGCGATTCTGGTTCGCCTCGCGCAACATCTGCGCTTCAGCCAGGATGATCTGCACCCGCTGTTCGTTCGAAGTCGCCACCACCGATTGCAGATGGGCGCGGCCGTCGGCGACCTTGCCTTCCTTGGCGAAAGTGCGGGCAATCCGGCTTTGCGCGGCGAAATACTGGTCGCCGCGCCCGACCTTGCCGTAATGAACGCGCGCTTCCGCGAATTTTTTCTGCTCTTCAGCCACCTGTCCAAGATAGAGATAAACCAGGTTGGGGTCGCGCGGCTGCTGGCCCAGAAGCCGGGTCAGCGAGGATTCCGCACTGGCGTAGTCCTTGGCGTCGAGCGCGAGCAAACCAAGTGCGTAGAGTACGTCCGGATTGTTCGGAAACTCGCGCTCGATCCGCTGAAACTCCGTGCGCGCCTCGGTATATTTCTTCTCGCTGATGAGGGACCGGGCATACGCCATGCGGGCTTCCGAAGAGCTTGGGTTGCGCTGCAGATATGCACGCAGCTCCGCACTGGCTTCGATCGCAGAACGCTTGGAAAGCAACTGCGCCGCCAGCAGCGGTGGAAACTCCCATTCGGGCTTGAGCTTGCTTGCGATACGCGCCTCGCGAATCGCCAACTCATCCTCGCCGGCGTTGGACGCCGCCTGCGCCACCGATCCATGGGCCTCGGCGACTCCCGGATGCTGTGCCGCCAGGCGCTGAATGATCGACAGCGTGGCCTTGTGGTCGCCACCGCGCGAAAGTAGCCGGTTGAATTGCAGGAACCCTTCGGCAACGTTGGTTGACCCGGCCGCCAGCAGTCGCTCCAGGTGCGGATACGCTTCTTCACTGAAGCCTGAGGCGATAAGCAGACCGGCCAGGGTCTGGCGCGCCTCCATGTTTTGTGGATC
>JBEIFV010000253.1:0-7181 GCA_040382235.1 Burkholderiales bacterium | reverse complement strand
GATCAGTTCCCGCAGGATGCTGCGAAACTCGTTGTCGATCAGCCGATCCTGCTTGACGATGCTGTCGGCGGCGGCGCTGTCCATGCGGGCGAACGCGTCGAGCGAATCCTTGAGCATGCCGATAGCCATGTTCGCGGTCACATTGATGTCGGAGAATCCGAAAAGGTTGACCACGCCCTGATCATGCATCTGGGTGGCGATACGGCCGATCTTGGCCGCCTCGTCGCCGATGCGCTCCAGGTCGGTGGTGATCTTGATCACCGCCATGATCAGGCGCAGATCGCCCGCGGTGGGTTGGCGCCGCGCGATCAGGTGGGTGCAACGGTCGTCGAGTTCGATCTCCAGCATGTTGATCGCTTCTTCGACGGTCTTGATCTGATCGGCCAGCTTGCGATCCGATCCGCTGTACACCGCGATGGCGTTGCGCAACTGCTCCTCGACCATGCCGCCCATCTGCAGGAGGCGGCTGCGCACCAGCTCCAGGTCGGCGTCGAACTGGGATGAGATGTGGACCTTTTCCATGACTTAGCCGAACTTTCCGGTGATGTAGTCCTCGGTGCGCTTGTCGCGCGGCTTGATGAAAATGTCGTCGGTCTTGCCGTATTCGATCATTTCGCCAAGATACATGTAAGCGGTGAAATCCGACACCCGCGCCGCCTGCTGCATGCTGTGCGTGACGATCAGGATGGTCACCTTGCCGCGCAGGGTGTCGATCAGCTCCTCGATGCTGGCGGTGGCGATCGGATCAAGCGCCGAAGTGGGCTCGTCGAACAGGATCATTTCCGGATTGGTGGCCAGGCACCTGGCGATGCACAGGCGCTGCTGCTGGCCGCCCGACAGGTTGTAGGCCGGTTCGTGCAGGCGATCCTTGGCTTCATTCCACAGGGCCGCTTCATTGAGTGCGCGCTCGACTTTTTCTTCGAGCACCGAACGCTTGCTCTCGCCGCGCACGCGCAGGCCGTAGGCGACATTCTCGAAAATCGATTTGGGAAACGGATTGGGCTTCTGGAACACCATGCCGACCCGCATGCGCACCTCGATCGGATCGACATCGGCGGCGAGCAGGTTGGTATTGTCCGGATGAAACACGATCTCGCCCTCATAGCGGTTGCCCGGGTAGAGGTCATGCATGCGGTTGAAACAACGCAGGAAGGTCGATTTGCCGCAACCGGATGGCCCGATCAGCGCGGTGACCCGCCCTTCCTCGATGCTCATGTTGACATTCTTCAGGGCCTGGAAATTGCCGTAGAAGAAGTTGAAATCGCGGATGTCGGCCTTGATGGTCGATGCGGTCGCGGTTTGCAGGGCGGCGTTGGGCATGTTGGTTACCATTTGAGATTCTTGCGCAGGCGATATCGCAGCCAGATCGCCAGGCCGTTCATGGCCAGCGTCATGAATACCAGCACGAAACCTGCGGCTGCGGCGTTGACCTGAAAGGCTTCTTCCGGTCGCGAGGTCCAGTTGAACATCTGGATCGGCATCACCGTGAAGGGCGAGAACAGCCAGTCGAACATGCCGGCGGGCGGTTCACCGCTGCCCGGCACCGGCGGCAGGAAGGCGATGAAGGTCAGCGCGCCGATGGTGATGATGGGCGCGGTCTCGCCGATGGCGCGCGCCATGCCGATGATCACCCCGGTCAAGATGCCGGAGGTGGAATAGGGCAGGATATGGTCATGCACGGTCTGCCATTTGGTGGCGCCCAATGCATAGGCGCCTTCGCGGATCTGCCCGGGAATCGAGCGGATCGCCTCACGGGTGGCGACGATGATCACCGGCAGGATCAGGAGCGCCAGCGCGAGCCCGGCGGAAAGAATGCTCTGCCCCAGGTTGAACTGATAGACAAACAAGCCCAGAGCCAGGAGACCATAGACGATCGAGGGCACGCCGGCTAAGTTGCTGATGTTGATCTCGATGATGTCGGTGAACCAGTTCTTGCGTGCGTACTCTTCCAGATACACACCTGCCGCGATGCCGACCGGAATCGCCGCCGCGGCGGTGACCAGCATCACCAGCGCAGAGCCGACCCAGGCCGACAGAATGCCGGCGTTCTCTGCCCGGCGTGAAGGGAAATTTGTGAAAAAGCCCCAGTCAATGCGCGGAATGCCGCGCATGCCCATGTCGACCAACAGGGCCAGGAGGGTGAGCAAACCGACCATCAGGCACAGAAGGCCCAGGATGGCGAACATGTGGTCATAGCGCTTGTGCTTTTGCACCATCGCGCGGATGGCAACCGGATCGGGCATGGACATGGCTTGGGTTCCGTCCTAGTAGGCTTCGCGATACCGCTTGCGCAGAAAGTAGCCGAGGATGTTGAACGCCAGCGTCACCAGGAACAGCGTGAGGCCGGCGGCGAAAATGGTCTGGTAGCCGATCGAACCGTGCGGCAGGTCGCCCAGGGCCACCTGCACGATGAAGGCGGTGATGGTGGCGGCGGGTTCCATCGGGTTGAAGGTGAGGTTGGGTTGCATGCCGGCGGCCACCGCCAGGATCATGGTTTCGCCCACAGCGCGCGAGATGCCCAGGATGTAGGCCGCCGCAACCCCGGAAAAGGCAGAGGGAAACACCACCTTGACCGCGGTCTGGAAGCGGGTCGAGCCCATCGCATAGGCGCCTTCGCGTATCGCCATCGGCACCGCGCGCATCGCGTCTTCCGAGAGCGATGCCACATACGGCACGATCATGATGCCCATCACCAGGCCGGCCGAGAGCAGGCTGAAGCCGGACATCGAGGGAAAGATCCATTGCAGGATCGGGCTTACAAACAACAACGCGAAGTAGCCATAAACGATGGTCGGCACGCCCGACAGCATTTCCAGGATCGGCTTGCACACTTCACGCACCCGTGGCGTGGCGAATTCGGAGAGGTAGATCGCGATGATGGTGCCCAGCGGTATCGCTACCAGCAACGCCACCACCGAACTGGTCAGCGTGCCTGAGAGCAGCACCATGATGCCGAAATGCGCATCGTCGAAGAGCGGCGTCCACTGCGTGTCGAACAGGAAATCCTTGAGCGGCACATGCTGGAAAAAAGCCCAGGATTCCGAGAACAGCACATACACGATGCCAAGCGTGGTCAGCACCGCCACCAGGGCGGCGCCCAGCAGCAGCATTTCGATCAGCAGTTCCTTGATGTGGCGCGACCTGCGTTTGGCCAGGCGCGCGGAGGTCACGGCGGCAAGCATGGGGCGTTCTGCAAGGACGGAGGACATGGCAGTCTACAGGAGGAGGGTTCGACCCGGCGCGGGAGAGGCGCGTCGGAGTGAGGGAGTGAGGCGCGCCGCAGCCAGGCCGGGGGGCCCGCTGCGGCACCACTCAAATCACTACTCTTTCGGATCGCGACGCAGCAGGTCGGAGACCTTGACGCCCACTTCGGCCACACCGCCAAACGCGGTGCCCGATCTCTTCTTGGTGAAGTTGTCAAGCGCATGCTTGTAATCGGCATCGGTCAGGGGAACATACTTGACTTCCTTGATCAGCTTGACGCTGTTCTTCAGGTAGTACTCGACGAACTCCTTGATTTCCGGCTTGTCGATGCTCTTCACGTTCACGTAGATGAAGATCGGACGGGCCAGCGGTTGGTAGCTGCCGTTGATCACCGATTCCATCGAAGGTGCCACCGCAGGCTTGCCGGCTTTTTCGATGATCGGAACCGACTTGATCCTCTTGGTGTTCTCGGCGTAGTACGCATAGCCGAAGTAACCCATCGAATTGACATCGCGCGACACGCCCTGCACCAGCACGTTGTCGTCTTCGGAGGCGGTGTAGTCGCCGCGGCTGGACTTGGCCTTGCCGACAATGGCTTCGGTGAAGTAGTCGAAGGTGCCGGAGTCCGAGCCCGCACCGAACAGCTTGATCGGTGCATCGGGCCAGGCCGGATTGACCTGGTTCCAGCGGGTAATCTTGCCCTGGGCGCTCGGTTCCCAGATTTTCTTCAGTTCTTCCACCGTGACCTGGGTCAGGAACTTGTTGTTGGGATGGGTCACCACGGTAAGCGCGTCGAATGCCACCGGCAGTTCCACATACTTGATGCCGGCGGCGCGGCATTCTTCCATTTCCTTGGTGAGGATGGGCCGTGATGCGTTCGAGATGTCGATCTCGCCACGGCAGAATTTCTTGAAGCCGCCGCCGGTGCCGGAAATGCCGACGGTGACCTTGACTGCGTTCTTTTTCATTTTCTGGTATTCCTCGGCCACCGCTTCGGTCACCGGGTACACCGTGGAGGAACCGTCGATCTTGATGAGCGGGCCCTGTTGCGCGAACGCGGTGCCGGTGCCGGCCAGCGCCGCCACCAGGGTCATCAGTTTTGCAATACGCATGGCAAACCTTTCAAAGGCGTTAAAAGAGGTACTCTCGAACTTTATGAACAAAATATGACGTGACGATGACAAGGCGGCCGAAAGCTGTCATGGTGACGTCAAGCTGGAGGGCCAGACTGCGATCCGCACCGCGACTGCCAGTTCAGGGTCCTGAGTCATGGCTGCTAACCCAAACCGCTATCGCAAGCCCCCGCGCAACGCGGAACATCAATGTCCGGAGGCATAATGAATCTGATCCTGTGGCGCCACGCCGAAGCCGAAGAAGGCGATATCGACCTCAAGCGCGGGCTGACGCGGCGTGGCTTCAAGCAGGCCGCCGTCATGGCCGATTGGCTGCGCCAGAACGCGCCCGGCGGCGCCACGCTTCTGGCCAGCCGCGCCTTGCGCTCCCAGCAAACCGCCACTGCGCTTTCGAACCGTTTCAAAGTGGCCAAGGGGCTGGATCCCGAGCGCGGCGTCGAGGACCTGCTGGCAGCGGTCGACTGGCCCGAAGGCGGTGGCGATTCCGGCTGCGTGATTGTGGTGGGCCACCAACCCACGCTGGGGCGCGTCGCAGCGCTTTTGCTGGGCGGCGCCGAAGATGACTGGACCATCAAGAAAGGTGCGATCTGGTGGTTTTCCAATCGCGTACGGGCCGACGAGACACAGACCGTGCTGCGCGTGGCGCTGCCCGCCGAATTCCTGATGTAACAAGGGCTTGTAATCAACTCTTCATGCAATTGTCATCGATTCGTCACCGCAGCGTCTTACCTTTCGTTCTGGCATGTGCCGCCTTGCGAAGGATCGAAACGATGAAGACTCTCGACTGGCTTGCCCATCAGGAGGGCCTGGCTTTTGTGCCGCAGGTGCGGCGCGAAAGCGCACCGCGGGCCGATGAAAGCGGCTACACCCTCAACTTTGCCGCCAGTGCGGGTGAAGTCGAGGAGGCGCAGCGCCTGCGCTTCAAGGTGTTCGCCGACGAAATGGGTGCCAAGCTGCCCAACCCTGAAAGCGGCCTCGATGTCGACGCCTTCGATGCCCATTGCGAGCATTTGCTGGTGCGCAATCGCGCTGATGGCAGAGTGGTTGGCGCCTATCGCCTGCTGCCGCCGGAAACCGCGCGCCGTATCGGTGGCTTTTATTCCGAAACGGAGTTCGATCTGAGCCGCCTGGCGCACCTGCGTGGCGGCATGGTCGAGGCCGGCCGCTCCTGCGTGCATTGGGAGCACCGCAACGGCCCGGTGATCATGCTGCTGTGGTCGGGCATCACGCGCTTCATGAAGCGCTACGGCTACCAGCACCTGATCGGTTGCGCCAGCATCAGCCTGCGCGATGGAGGCCACGCGGCGGCCAACCTGTATCGCAGCCTGCGCGAAAAGGATTTTGTCGGCCCCGAATACAAGGTGTTCCCCAAACTGGCCTTGCCGGTCGACCGGCTTGCCAACGACGACCCGGTGAGCGCACCGCCGCTGGTCAAGGGCTATTTGCGGGTGGGGGCCCAGGTTGGCGGGGCGCCGGCCTGGGATCCGGATTTCAACAGCGCCGACCTGTTCATGCTGCTCAATCTCGCGCAGATGAATCCGCGCTACGCGCGCCACTTCACGTAAGCGCGCAATCGTCGCCGGTGCGCTGCGGTGTTTATCCGGCGCTCCGGCGCAGGTGCCAGGCCACCACTTCGTCCACCACCCACGGCGCGTCGTCGAGAGGCAGGTCGTGTCCCGCAGCGGGATGGACGGCAAGCGCGGCGCCCCAGGCGCGCGACAGCGCGTGCGAGCAGGTAGCGGCCACCAGCCGGTCGTTTTGCGACACCAGCACCAGCGCGGGCGCCGCCGGCGCCACTGCCGATGCGCGAAAGCGCGCCGCGGCCAGCAACTGCCGCATGGCGTTTCGCCGGGAGACCGGATTCTGCCGTGCCAGTGCCACCCAGGCGGGCAGGGCTGCGTCGCGCCTGGCGGCGTTGTTGCTGACCAGGCCGAGAATCAGGGCCTCGCGCCGCGGCAGGTTGTCGGATGCGGCGGCCGCACACAGCAGCTGCGCGTAGCAAGCCGGGCGCAGGCGCTCGTAGAAGGGGCTGAAAGGTCGCATGCTGGTATTGATCAGCACCAGCGCGGCGATCTCGTGTGGGTGGCTGGCAGCCCAGCTGGCCGCCACCATGCCGCCCAGCGACAGCGCCAACAGGTGATAGGGCGGCAGGTGGCCGCCGGCCTTGAGCCCCGCGCGGCAATCTTCGACCATGGCTTCGATACGGGTCGGGCTGGGTTCACCGTTGCGCACGCCATTGCCTGGCAGGTCCGGGCACAGGACGGCGTGCGTGGGCTGCGCTTGCGCCAGCAGGTCGGGCAGTGCGCCCCAGTGGCGTGATTCGCGAACCAGGCCGCGCAGCAGAACCCAGGGTGCCCTAGGCCGCGCTTCCATACCAGCGCACCTGCGCGGCACGTTCATGGCGCGCGCGCTCCGGACCGGCAGGCAGCCAGTCGGCCCAACTGCCGCCCACGCGGGTCAGAAACTCCAGCCACGGCAAGTGCTGGCGCAGCACCTGCGCGTGCCGCTGCGCCGGTATCGGGTTGAAGAACCCCAGGCGCGAAAACAGCTGGCGCGGCTTTTCCAGCATCCAGCGCCATGAGCCCATCTCGAGAGTCAGGGGCAGAAAAGCGCCATCGCCACGGCTAAGAGATCGTTGGTACAGGTGGTCCCACAGGTCGCCGTGGGTGCGGTACTGCACGCTTTGCGGTTCGAACAGGTAGGCGTGCTGCGGGCACTCGCGGTCGAACATGGCCGACAGCGCATGAATCTCGGCCAGATGGTGGATCGGCGTGGCGGTGTGGGCATAGGGAAACCAGATGCGGTCGGCCAGGCCAAAGCCGGAATGGCAATCCAGCGCCACCG
>JBEIFV010000252.1:0-7232 GCA_040382235.1 Burkholderiales bacterium | reverse complement strand
CCGCCACCCTGAGTCGTCCCGGCGTCCCCGATTCAACAGTCGCGCTCCAACGACGTGATCTCTCCGCCCTGCTGAGCGAGGAACTCCGCCGACTCGATCCAGATGACTGCTATGCCAGCGCCCTTGCCTCGCTGCCCGAGCTCGCGTGACCCGACGCGAGGTGCTTCGGCATCCTGACGCGCAAGCCCTGGCCCTCTCAGCGGCAGGGGTCCTCGCAACCCGCATCATCGAGCGCAAGCAGCCGCGCCCCGGCCGGCGCATGTGCCAATAGCGTAGCGGCCGGCAGTTCGCGGAAATTGCAGTGGTCGAGATCGGGCACGAACACCAGGTCGGCCGCACTGCCGTCGAAGCTCATGGTGCAGACCGGCGGCACATGCAGCGCCGCCACGGTGCGAAACAGGTGAATCTCGCCGGCACGCAAGGATCGCTTGGGCAACTCGCTCAAGTGCAGACAGGCATCGACGAAATCGGCGGCACGCTTGACCCCTTCACTGCTGCCGACCTTGCCGCATTCGCAGGTGACGGCCGGGCAAAGCTCGGCAAAGGCCATGGCCTGCGTTCCAGGCGGCCGGCCGAAATGCACGACGGTGTGGCTGAACAGCGCCGCGAGATGCAGAAATGCCGGCTCGGTGCGCGTCACGCAACCATAGTGCGGATTCAAGCCGGTGTTGTTGTGCAGGTCGATGCTGGCAAACGGTCGTCGCGCGCGCATCGCCTTGAACACCTGTTGCACGAGCTGCGTTTCGGCATTCTGCGCAAGCACAGTGCCGGGCCAGACCCGGTTGTAATCCGGCTGATCGTCGAGATGGCGCAGGCCCGCGCGGGCCGCGCTCACGTTGCCGATGAAAAACGACAGCGCGCGCGGCAGCCCGCCCTGCCGGTAGCGAGCCAGCACCTGCTGCAGGGCAAGCAGCCCCACGTCCTCGTTGCCGTGCAAGAGCGCACTGACGAACAGGGGTTGGGGCCGGCGACCTGGCAAATGCACCAGCGTCGGGCCGGGCAGGATCCGCAGAAGCTGCGCGGCGTGGCAATCGAAGAACCCGTCCGGCAGCGCGTGCAATTCCGCCAGGGTCGGTTGTGCCGGGAGGGGCATCGCCTCAAAGGCCCCACGCGTGCACCGGCGCGCCGCCGGCCTGGCGCGCCGCATATTCACGCGTGAGCCTGGCGAAATCGGCGCCATTGGCGGCGACGAAGCGGCGTTGCCAATCGGCCCCGGTACGGCCCGAGGCGGCGCGCGCGTCGATGATGCGCAGGGCCGGAGCGGCAATACTGTCGGCCACGCCAAGCTGCCGCAGGCCGGCAGCGGCATGGGGCAGCAGGGTTTCCTGCACGAGACGTCCTAGCGGCAGCGCCTGCCCGTCCATCCACGCCACCGGTGCGGCCAGGCCGCAGCGTGCGGCCGCATAAAAGTTGTCGCGTGCCGCCGCGAACGGCAGGCGCAGCTCGGGTGGCTCCCGGTCGTGCGCCAGCGCCGCCGCCAGGCCGTAGAAGAACACGAGGTTGGCGCACATGTCGCCCAGCGTGGGCCCGGCCGCCATCACGCGGTGCTCGATGCGCAAATGGGCGGCGCCTTCGGCATCGAACCCGATCAGCGGACGGTTCCAGCGCCAGATCGTGCCGTTGTGCAGGCGCAGGTGCGGCAGGCGCTCCTGTGGCCCCTCGAGGGCCAGCGGCAGCATCACCTCGAAGCGCGCCTGATTCTCGCGAAAGCATTCCGCCAGCGAGTAGCCGGCGTAGCCGCTGCCGAAAGACACGCGCGGCAGGGATTGGCCCGGCAGGCCGCCGCGGCTGCCGATGTCCAGCGCCTGCTCGAACAGCGGTACCCTGGTTTCGTCCCATAGCGCGTGGCCGAACAGGAACGGGGCGTTGGCAGCCAGCGCCACCATCGGCGCTGATGCGATGATGGCTGCGTTGTAGTAGCGGGTCGCGGTCGCCGGCGTCACCTGCAGGTGCGCCTGGAACGAGGTGGTGCCGGCTTCGAGCATCACGTCGCTGTGCTCGCAGCGCAGATGGCCGGGGCAGCCTGCGGTCGCCGCTTGCGGGTCGGCGGCAATGTCCAGGCGCACCGGTCGTCCGTGGTGCTGGCGCAGCACCTGCTCGTTGAGAGCACGGTAGCGGTTGCTGACCGACATGTTGGCCAGGCATAGCTGCGCCTGGGCAAGCGTGGGCAGGATGCCGATCGACACCACCTTGAGCCCGAAAGAATCGGCGCAGGCCTGGCAGCGCGCCCAGGTTGCCGCGAGGTCGGCAGCGAGCCGCGCCAGGCCGTCGCCGGCCAGGGGTTGCGGCGCCACGTTGAGTTCGATGTTGAAGCGCGCCAGTTCGGTGACTACATCGGGCGAGCCCAGACGCTCCAGAAAGGCCTGGTTCAGCGGCGCCGGGTGGCCGTCACGGTCGATCAGCCAGGCTTCGAGCTCCAGCCCCGCGACCGGCGGCGCCTGCGCGAAACGGCCCTGTTCGAAGCGATCGTGCAACAAGTCGGTCTCGGCGGCGAGCGCCTCATCGAAGCGCAGGAAATCCTTGTGCCGGAAGTGCGCTGCGCCGATTTCCTGTCCCATGTCGCGCCTGATTCAAGTATCACTACGCAGGATTGAAACGCATCGGTCGCACGGCGGCTTGCGCCAGATCAAGCCGGCTGCGGCACCCAAGCGCGCTCACAGGCCTGGCTCACATGGTCGCACCGATGATCCACGGCGCGAACTCCAAGTGCCCGTAGCCCCACTCCTCGCTCTTGGATTTTTTGCCCGACGCGATTTCCAGCACCCGCTCGAAGATCTTCTGCCCGAGTTCTTGCACGGTGGCGCCGCCATCGAGGATCTCGCCGCAGTTGATGTCCATGTCGTCGGTTTGCTTGAGATACAGCGGGGTGTTGGTCGCCAGCTTCATCGACGGCGAGGGCACGCAGCCGTAGGCAGAGCCGCGCCCGGTGGTGAAGCAGATCAGGTTGGCGCCGCCGGCCACCTGGCCGGTGGCCGATACCGGGTCGTAGCCCGGCGTATCCATGTAGACGAAGCCCTTCTTGGTCACCGCTTGGGCATATTCATAGACGTCAACCAGGTTGGTGGTGCCGCCCTTGGCCACCGCGCCCAAGGATTTTTCGAGGATCGTGGTGAGTCCGCCGGCCTTGTTGCCGGGCGAGGGGTTGTTGTTCATCTCGCCCTTGTTGCGCTCGCAGTAGTCTTCCCACCACTTGATGCGGGTGACGATCTTTTCGCCCACCTCGCGCGATACGGCGCGCCTCGTGAGCAGGTGTTCGGCGCCATAGATTTCCGGCGTCTCCGACAGGATCGCGGTGCCGCCGTGCGAAACCAGGATGTCGACCGCCGCACCGAGCGCCGGGTTGGCGGTGATGCCGGAATAGCCGTCCGAGCCGCCGCATTGCAGGCCGATGGTGATGTGACTGGCCGGACAGGGCTCGCGCCTGACCTGGTTGGCCAGCGGCAGCATTTCATTGATGCGGGCGATGCCCCACTCGATGCATTTGCGGGTGCCGCCGATGTCCTGGATATTCATTGTGTGCAGGAGACCGCCCTCTTCCAGTCCCTGCGCCAGCAGCAGCGCGCTCATCTGGTTGGCTTCACAGCCCAGGCCGATCAAGAGCACACCGGCGAAGTTGGGGTGGGTGGCGTAGCCCGCGATGGTACGGCGCAGGACGTCGATGCCCTCGCCGGTGGAATCCATGCCGCAGCCGCTGGAGTGCGTCAACGCGACCACGCCATCGACATTGGGAAACGCGTCGAGCGCACCGGCACGCGAGAAATGCTGTGCCACCGCCTGCGACACCGTGGCCGAGCAGTTGACCGTGGAGATCACGCCGAGGTAATTGCGCGTGGCCACCCGGCCATCGGCACGCCGGATGCCCATGAAGGTCGCCGCCGTCGCCGCCGGGATGACCGGCTTGACGTCGCTGCCGAACGCGTAGTCGCGATCAAAGCTCTTGACCTCGATGTTGTGCACATGCACATGCTGGCCCGGTGCGATTGGCTGTGTCGCGAAACCGATGATCTGGTTATAGCGGCGTATCGGTTCACCGGCGGCCACCGGACGTGTCGCCACCTTGTGACCCGCTGCAATCCGCTGGGCGGTGACGATGCCCTCATTGGGCAGCGTGGTGCCGGCCGGCAATTCGCGGGTGGCGATCACCACATCGTCATTCGGATTCAGGCGCAGGGTGGCGGCGCGGATGAACTGCGGTGTGATTTCGCCCATGACGGATCCTTAAGGTCGGTTGATGCGGATGGGCGGCGCCATTTCCTTGACGGCCGCACCGCGCTTACTCTAAAGTTCGGCCCTGATTGGTAAAGTGGTCAGGCCAATCGGCCTTGAATTCTACCGCTGACCGCGGACGTCGAACAAGATGCCGCTCCCGCCATTGCCGAGAGCGAACCACCATCAACCGGGACCCACGCAAACCAAATGAGTGCACGACTCGCAGGCAAAAACGCATTTGTCACCGCCGCCGGCCAGGGCATCGGCCGCGCGGTCGCGCTGGCTTTCGCAGCCGAAGGCGCACACGTCTGGGCCACCGACGTCAACGAAAAACTGCTGGAGAGTTACAAGGGCGTGGCCAACGTGACCACGCGCAGGCTCGATGCGCTCGACGACGCGGCGATCAAGGCGGCCATCGCCGAGGCCGGCCTCATCAACGTGCTGTTCAACTGCTCCGGCTTCGTGCACCACGGCAGCGTGCTCGATGCCACCGATGCGCAGTGGGACCTGGCGATGAACCTGAACGTGCGCGCACACTGGAAAACCATCAGCGCAGCCCTGCCGGCCATGCTCGAGCATTTCGACAAGACCGGGCAGTGGTCGAGCATCATCAACGTCGCCTCGATCGCCGGCAGCGTGCGCGGCATCGCCAACCGCTTCGTCTACGGCACCAGCAAGGCCGCGGTAATCGGCCTGACCAAGTCGGTGGCGATGGATTATGTCAAGCGCGGCATCCGCTGCAACGCCATCTGCCCCGGCACGGTCGACACCCCCTCGCTACACGACCGGATCAACGCTTTCGATGATCCGGTGCAGGCCCGCAAGGATTTCATCGCGCGCCAGCCGATGGGCCGCCTTGCAACTGCCGACGAGATCGCGCCGCTCGTGGTATATCTCGCCTCCGACGAATCGGCGTTCTGTACCGGCAACGCCTATTCGTGTGATGGGGGAATGACGATCTAAGGGGCGGACAAAAGTAAAAACCTACTTTTGCCCGGATGAAGTTTGTCTTGAATCGCTGGCGAAGCCCGACGATTCAAGAAATGAAAAGCTACGAAAAACCACTGAAAGGGAAGCTATGAAACTACTGCGCTATGGTCCTGCTGGCCGTGAGAAACCTGGCATGCTGGATTCTTCCGGCAACATCCGTGACTTGTCCAAGGTGGTGGGGCAAATCGGCTGGTCCGAGATATCGCCTGCCGGTCTGAAGAAACTCTCGAAGATCAAGGCGGAATCCTTGCCGCTGGTCAAGGGCAGCCCGCGTCTTGGCGTGCCGTACACCGGCATCTCGAAGTTCGTCGCCATCGGCCTCAACTTCGCCGACCATGCCAAGGAAGCCGGCTTGGCCGTGCCGGCCGAACCGATTCTTTTCAACAAGTGGACCACCTCGATTTGCGGGCCGAATGACGATACGGTGGTGCCCAAGGGTTCGACCATGCTCGATTGGGAAGTCGAGATCGCAATTGTGATCGGCACCAAGGCCAAGGAAATCGAGGAAAAGGACGCCGCCAAGTATATTGCCGGGTACTGCGTGGTCAACGATGTGTCGGAGCGCCACTTCCAGACCCAGCGCGGCAGCCAGTGGGACCGCGGCAAGGGTTGCGATACCTTCGGCCCGATCGGCCCCTATCTGGTGACGCAGGATGAAATCGGTGACGTGCAGAATCTCGACATGTGGTTGAAGGTCAATGGCGAAGTGATGCAAAAGGGCAACACCAAGACCATGATCTTCAGCTGCCATCACATCGTGGCCTATTGCAGCCAGTTCATGACCCTGATGCCGGGCGACATCATCACCACCGGTACGCCGCCGGGCGTAGGCATGGGCATGAAGCCGCCCAAGTACTTGAAGGCCGGCGACGTGGTTGAATTGGGCATCGAGAAGTTGGGGTCGCAGCGGCAGGTGGTCAAGGCGCATCCCTGATCGCAGGTCGCAAGCGGCGTGCCGCCGGTCCCGTCCCTGCCAAGCGGATGGGGCCGGTTAGTGAACACACAATTACTGGAGACAAACATGCAACGCAGAACCCTGATTGGCCTGGCGGCGGCGGCCGCTGCCGCGTTTTCCGTCGGTACGGCGCAAGCCCAAAGCTACCCGAGCCGACCCATCACATTGGTGGTGCCCTGGGGCGCCGGCGGCGGCACCGATGCCACCGCGCGCATTTTCGGCACCCTTCTCGAACGCGAACTGGGCCAGCCGGTCAACGTGGTCAATCGCACCGGCGGCAGTGGCGTGGTTGGCCACCAGGCCATCTCCGGTGCCACGCCCGACGGCTACACCATCGGCATGATCACCGTCGAGATCACCATGATGCGCCACGCCGGTCTCACGCAGCTTTCGCACCAGGATTACACGCCGCTGGCGCTGGTCAACATCGACCCCGCTGGTGTGGTGGTCAGGGCTGAATCGAGCTACAAGTCGGTGGACGACCTGATCAAGGCGGTCAAGGCCAACCCGGGAAAATTCAAGGCTTCCGGCACCGGCCAGGGCGGCATCTGGCATCTGGCCTTGGCCGGCATGTTGTCAAGCCTGTCTGTCGACACCAACGCCGTGCCGTGGGTGCCCTCCAACGGCGCCGCACCGGCGATGCAGGACCTGGCCGCCGGTGGCATCGAGTTCGTGACCTGCTCGCTGCCGGAAGCGCGCTCGCTGATCGACGCCGGCAAGGCGCGCGCGCTGGCCGTGATGGCCAGCCAGCCGGCCGCCCTGTACCCGAGCGTGCCCACGCTCAAGGCCGCGACCAACAGCAACTGGACCATCGGCGCGTGGCGCGGCCTGGCAGGCCCGAAAGGCTTGCCGGCGGACGTGTCGGCCAAACTCGGTCCGGCGATCAAGAAGATCTACGACAGCAAGGAATACAAGGACTTCATGTCGCAGCGCGGCTTTGGCGTCATCTATGCCGATGCCAAGGGCTTTGGCGACTTCATGGCACGCGGTGATACCGACATGGCAACGGTCATGAAGGCATTGGGTCTGGCCAAGTAGCACGCTGCAGGCGCGCCGGGCGCGCAGAGTCATCCCGTGG
>JBEIFV010000251.1:0-7246 GCA_040382235.1 Burkholderiales bacterium | reverse complement strand
GCTTGAACCGCGTGTGATCGCCGCGCTGTATGCCGCATCGAAGGCGGGCGTGAAGATCGACCTGATCGTGCGCGGCGCTTGCGCCCTGGTGCCGGGCGTCGCCGGTGTGTCCGAGAACATTCGGGTGGTCTCCGTGGTCGGGCGCTTTCTCGAACACAGCCGCATTTTCTGGTTCGGCAATGGCGCTGAACCGCTGGTGTACCTGTCCAGCGCCGACTGGATGGACCGCAATTTCTTTCGCCGTGTCGAGGTGTGTTTTCCGGTGCTCGACAGCAAGCTGGCCAAGCGGGTCTACAACGAGGGGCTCAGCCCCTATCTGAAGCGCGATGCGGGTGCCTGGGAGCTTGACTCGGCCGGGTCGTATGCACGGCGCGCCAGCACCGCGCCGGTGCAGCAGCGCCTGCTGGCCGAATTCACCCATGCGCAGCCGCCGCAGGCCGTGTCGCTCAAGGGCATGCGCAAGGTAATGAAGCGGCGCAAGGGGTGATAGCGGGCGCGCAGTCATCGAATCGTCATGCCATGGTCATGCGCATGACATGCCGCTGCGGTTCAATCTGGGCTTCGAGTTCGAGGCAAAGCCCCAGTGCGACCAGCCGACCTGCCCGAGAGTTTTCACGCCCCTTATCGCAGCATCTGGATTTCCGATGTTCATCTTGGCACCGCCGGCTGCAAGGCCGCTTACCTTCTCGATTTCCTGCGCGAGAACGAATCCGAGACCCTGTATCTGGTCGGTGACATCGTCGACGCCTGGCGCCTGAAGAAAAGCTGGTACTGGCCGCAGGCACACAACGATGTGGTGCAGAAGCTGTTGCGCAAGGCGCGCAAGGGCACGCGGGTGGTGTATGTGCCCGGCAACCATGACGAGCCGCTGCGCGACTACCTGAACCTCAACTTCGGCGGCATCGAGGTGATGGACGAGGTGATCCACACCATGGCCGACGGTCGCCGCATGCTGGTCATCCACGGCGACATGTTCGACGGCGTGATCCGTCACGCCAAATGGCTGGCCTACCTTGGCGACAGCCTGTACACATTGATTCTGCAGCTCAACCACTGGTTCAATCACCTGCGCGTGCGACTCGGCTTTCCCTACTGGTCCTTGTCGCAATACCTCAAGCACAAGGTGAAGAACGCGGTGGGATTCATCTGCGATTTCGAGGAAGCGCTGGCCAACGAGGCGCGCCGCCGCGGCCTAGATGGCGTCATCTGCGGCCACATTCACAAGGCCGAAATTCGTGACATCGGCGGCATTCTCTACTGCAACGATGGCGACTGGGTCGAAAGCCTCACAGCCCTGGTCGAAACCCACACCGGCGAGCTGCGCGTGGTGGTGTGGAACAGCATGGGTCACGATGCGACCGCGCTGCCGTCGATCAATCTTACGCAAGGAGCAAACGCATGAAGATCGTGATCGTGACCGACGCTGCGCCGCCGCAAGTCAACGGCGTGGTGATCACCCTGACCACACTGGGCCGCGAGCTGGGCAGTCTCGGGCACGCGGTGCACTTCGTGACACCCGCCAGCTTTCGCACCATGCCGTGCCCGACCTACCCGGAAATCCGGCTGGCGCTGTTTCCCGGCGCCGGGGTGCGCCGAGCGCTCGATACGCTCAAGCCTGACGCGATACACATCGCCACCGAGGGGCCGCTTGGCATCGCGGCACGGCGCTACTGCGTGCGCCACAAGCTGCCTTTCACGACCTCATACCACACGCGCTTTCCGGAGTATCTGCGGGCGCGGGTGCCGCTGCCGATTTCGGTGACCTATGCCTGGCTGCGGCGCTTTCACGGGCGCGCCGAACGTGTCATGGTGCCGACCGCCTCGATCCAGCAAGAGCTGCAGGAGCGCGGCTTCAACAACACGGTGATCTGGCCGCGCGGCGTGGATGTCGAGAAGTTCCGGCCTGAGGGCCCCGGTGCGCCGGCTGATGCGGTGCCGGTGGATGGGCGCCCGGTATTCGCCTATGTCGGGCGGGTGGCGGTTGAAAAGAACCTGCGTGCGTTTCTCGATCTCGAGCTGCCGGGATCGAAGTGGGTGATTGGCGGCGGGCCACAGTTCGAAGAGCTGAGCCACGCCTATCCGGCTACCCACTTCAGCGGTGCGGTCGCGCATGCGGCTCTGCCCGCCTATTACCGCGCCGCCGATGTGTTCGTGTTTCCCAGCCGCACCGACACGTTCGGGCTGGTATTGCTTGAAGCGCTTGCCTGTGGCGTGCCGGTGGCGGCTTATCCGGTGCCGGGGCCGCTCGATGTGATCGGTGTGGAGGGCCCGGGGGTGCTGGACCATGACTTGCGCGCGGCGGCAATCGGGGCACTGCGGATTTCACGCGAGGCCGCGCGCAGTCATGCGCTCAAGTTTTCCTGGAAGCATGTGGCGCAGGTGTTTTTGGGGAACCTGGCGCCGATCGGTGTGGCGCAGGCGGCAGGCGCACGGCTGCGTGCCAATGGCATCCAGCAGGCACTCTAACGGTGCACGCCTGGTACTGCGCAGGCGCGCGGCTGGCGCGATAAAAATCCATTAAAACAGTGGCTTGAAATCTGAGGGGGGGTGTGGCACGCGGCTTGCTCGAAACCATCTTGTATACATGATGGTGGGCTTGGGGCTGCATGCTCTTTTCCGAATTTCACTCGCGTTACCGTAGCGGTGCCCTGACGCCAGAGCGCGCCATGGCGGCACTGCTGGACCGTCTGGCGACGCCGGCCGCCGATTGCGCGTGGATTTCGCGCTACAACAATACGGACCTGCTGGCGGCGGCGCGCGAACTTGAAACCCGCTTCGCCGCCAGTGGCCGCGATTGGGCCCGGTTTCCCCTTTACGGCATTCCGTTCGCGGTCAAGGACAACATCGATGCGAAGGGCCTGGCGACAACAGCGGCTTGCCCGCAATTCGCCTACCAGCCGGCAAGCGATGCGGCGGTGGTGCAGCGGCTGCGTACCGCCGGCGCCTTGCTTGTCGGCAAGACCAATCTCGACCAGTTCGCCACCGGGCTGGTGGGCACCCGTTCCCCCTACGGCGCGGTGCCCAACACATTCAAGCCGGAATACATCAGCGGCGGCTCTTCATCCGGCTCGGCGTCGGTGGTGGCGCGCGGTCTGGTCGGCTTCGCCCTTGGCACCGATACCGCGGGTTCCGGGCGGGTGCCGGCCGGCTTCAACAACATCGTAGGCTTGAAGCCCACACGCGGCCTGATTTCGAATCGCGGGCTGGTGCCGGCGTGCCGCAGTCTTGACTGCATTTCGATTTTCGCGCTCGATGTGGCCGATGCGCAGGCGGTGCTGCAGGTGGCTGCGGGTTTCGACGTGGAGGACGCCTATTCGCGGCCAGCAGCACCGGCGCTGACGCGCTTCTCGCCCGCCTTGCGGCTGGGCGTGCCGCGCCAACCCGAATTCTTCGGCGATGCGCTGCAGGCGCACGCGTTCGACCTGGCGCTTGAGCGGGCTCGGGCGCTGGGGGCCGCCATCACCGAGGTCGACTTCAAGCCCATGTTCGAGGTGGCGGCCCTGTTGTACCAGGGGCCGTGGGTGGCTGAACGCCATGCCGCACTCGATGCACTCATGCGCCTGCGCCCCGAAGTGATCGATGCGACCGTACGAACGGTGATCGGTGAGGCCACCCGCTATTCGGCGGTGGATACCTTCAAGGCGATTTACCGGCTCGAAGAATTGCGGCGCGCGATCGCGCCGCTGTGGTCGGGAATCGATGCCTTGCTGGTGCCGACCAGCCCCACCATCTACACCATCGCGGAAGTCAATGCCGACCCCTTCAAGCGCAACGCGCACCTGGGCACCTATACCAATTTCGTCAACCTGCTCGACTGGAGCGCCATTGCGCTGCCGTCATCGATGCGTGCCGACGGCCTGCCGTTCGGCGTGACCTTCATCGCGCCAGCCTGGGCCGAGCCGGCCTTGTGTGCCTTGGGGGCCGATTGGCAGCGCAGTACGGCCCTGCCTTTGGGTGCGACCGGTCTGGCACCGCCGGCGCCGACCGAACCGTCGGCAAGGGCCGCGCCGGCACCCGGGATGCAACGGGTGGCGGTGGTAGGGGCACATTTGTCGGGCATGCCGCTCAACCATCAATTGACCAGCCGTGGCGCGCGCCTGGTCGGGGCCGCGCACACGGCCGCTTCATACCGTCTGTACGCCTTGCCCGATACCAGCCCGCCCAAGCCGGGCCTGCTGCGTGTGGACAGCGATGGCGTGGCGATCGCACTCGAGCTGTGGGACATGCCCACGCAGCAGTTCGGCAGCTTTGTTGACGAAATTCCGGCGCCTTTGGGTATCGGCTCGCTCGAACTGGCCGACGGCAGCCGGGTCAAGGGCTTCATCTGCGAGCCCTACGCGCTGCGTGGTGCGCAGGATGTTTCCGCATTTGGCGGCTGGCGCGCCTTTGTCGCCAGTCGTGCCTGACTTTTGATCCCTGCAGTACTGACCAAGGAGCTTTCATGCAAAGACGCAGTTTTCTGCAAACCGGCGCGCTCGGCGCGGCCGGCGTCGCCGCCCCGGCGCTCTGGAGCGGTGCCGCCGTGGCGCAGGCCCGGGCCAAGGACGTGCTGGTGGTGGCCAACGAATTCGGGCCCAACTCGCTCGACATTCACACCTTGGGCGCGAATCGGCCCAGCTACGCGGTATCGTGGATGTGCTACGACCGCCTGATGACTTTCGGCAGGAAAAAGCTGCCTGACGGACAGGTCATGTACGACTACACCAAGCTTGAGCCCGAGTTGGCGGAATCCTGGAAAATCGCCGCCGACGGCAACTCGGTCACCTTCAAGTTGCGCAAGAATGCCAAGTTTCATGACGGCACGCCGGTGACCGCCAAGGACGTGAAATGGTCGTTTGACCGTGCGGTGACGGTGGGCGGATTTCCTACTTTTCAGATGAAGGCCGGATCGCTGGAGGACCCCAAGCAGTTTGTGGTGGTCGACGACCAGACCTTTCGTGTTGATTTCGTGCGCCGCGACAAGATGACCATGAACGACATCGCGGTGCCGGTGCCCTCGATCTTCAATTCCGAACTGGTCAAGAAAAACGCGAACGCGCAGGATCCCTGGGGTCTCAACTGGACCAAGAGCAACGTGGCCGGCGGCGGCGCCTTCAAGGTGGAGTCGTGGAAGCCGGGCCAGGAAATCATCTATGTGCGCAATGATGACTGGAAGAACGGGCCGCTGCCGCAGTTGAAGCGGGTGATCCAGCGCGATGTGCCCAACGCCGGCAACCGCCGCGCGCTCCTGGTCAAGGGCGACATCGACATGACCTACAGCCTGCCACCCAAGGATTTTTCGGAAGTGGCCAAGGAGGGCGGTAACGTCAAGGTCAGCTCATTGCCGATCGAGAATTCGATCTGGTACCTGGGCATGCTCACCTCCAGGCCGCCATTCAACAACGCCAAGGTGCGCCAGGCCATTGCCTATGCGGTGCCCTACGACAAGTTGTACGAGTCGGCGCTCTACGGGCGTGGTGCCAAGATGTACGGCGCGGCCTCGAACGACGTCAAGACCACCGCCTGGCCGCAGCCGACCGGCTACAAGACCGATATCAACCGTGCCAAGGCCTTGCTCAAGGAGGCCGGTTTCGAGAACGGGTTCGAGACCACGCTTTCCTTCGACCTGGGCAATGGCACCATATCCGAGCCGATGGCCATCCTGGTGCAGGAAAGCCTGGCCGCGATCGGCATCAAGACCACCATCAACAAGGTGCCTGGTGCCAACTGGCGCGCGCAGTTGCTCAAGAAGGACATGCCGCTGATCATCAACCGCTTCGGCGGATGGCTCAACTATCCCGAATACTTCTTCTTCTGGTGCTACCACAGCCAGGATGCGGTGTTCAACACCATGAGCTACAAGAACCCGGTGCTGGACAAACTGATCACCAATGCCAGGTTCGCGGAGAGCAAGGCGATTTATGACGGCGAGGTCAAGGCCATGCTGAAACTGGCCTATGAGGAAGTGCCGCGCATTCCGCTGTTTCAGCCGCTGCAGGACGTGGCCATGCAGAAAAATGTGCAGGGGTACATGTACTGGTTTCACCTGGAGCCGGACTACCGTCAAATCTCGAAGAGCTGATATTGCGGACGTAAACGTGCCGCAATATCTGTCCGCATTCGAGGGTGCGCGGCTTTGCCGCGACCCTCAATGCGGACGGGGGGTGGTGAGCGGGCCGGGTGTTTTGGCGCGCTTGCGGGCCGTATTGTTTGCCGCGGTGCCCGGGCTGTTCGCCTTGTGGGGTGTCGTTTTGCGTTGAGTCGTTTTCTATTGATCGGATGGGCTTATGACCAGGGACGAGATGCAGGCCTACATCGTGGCGGCGGCGGCGGCTTTGGAGTTGCCGATCGCGCCTGAGCATATGCCGGGCGTATTGGTGAATTTCGAACGTTTGGCGGGGGTTGCGGCCGCGGTGAACGCTTTTGAGTTGGGGCCGACCGACGAACCCGGACCGGTGTGGCGGCCATGAACGGATTGCATGCGCTGGGCGCGCTTGCGGCGGCTGCCCAAGTCAAGTCGGGCGCTGTGTCGGCGGTAGCGCTTGCGCAGGCGGCCTTGTCACGCATCGCCGCGCTCGATGGGCGCATCAATGCATTTACCCAAGTCACTGGCGAGCGCGCGTTGGCCGAGGCGGCGGCCGTCGATGCCGCGCGTGCCGCCGGCAAGCCCCTGCCGCCACTGGCTGGCGTGCCGTACGCGGTCAAGAACCTGTTCGATATCGAGGGCGTCACCACACTGGCCGGTTCCAGGATCAACCGGGATCTGCCGCTTGCCACTGCGGATTGCACGCTGGTGACGCAGATGCGGGCATCCGGTGCGGTGCTGCTGGGTGCGCTCAACATGGACGAATACGCATTCGGTTTCACCACCGAAAACACCCACTACGGCCCGACCTGCAATCCGCACGACCTCTCACGCATCGCCGGCGGGTCGTCGGGCGGCTCGGCAGCGGCGGTGGCCGCGGGAATGGTGCCATTGACACTGGGTACCGATACCAACGGCTCGATCCGCGTGCCATCCTCCTTGTGTGGAATTTTCGGTATCAAACCCACCTATGGGCGCCTTTCGCGCAAGGGGTCGTATCCTTTCACCGGCAGTTTTGATCATGTCGGGCCCTTTGCACGCAGCGCGCTGGACCTGGCCGCGGTGTACGACGCTTTGCAATGCATCGACCGTGGCGACCCGGCGCAATCGGCCTCGGCGGTGGAGCCGGCGTCCGCGACCCTTGCCAAAGGGATCGACGGATTGCGCATCGCCCTGGCGGGC
>JBEIFV010000250.1:0-7264 GCA_040382235.1 Burkholderiales bacterium | reverse complement strand
TGGTACTCGCCGTCGACCGTCTCCTGCATGATGCGCTGGAGCTCGCCGTCGGTGTCGCGCGCGAACAGCGGGTCCCAGTAGGAACCCCAGATCAGCTTGATCACGTTCCAGCCGGTACCACGGAAATCGGCTTCCAGTTCCTGGATGATCTTGCCGTTGCCGCGCACCGGCCCGTCAAGGCGCTGCAGGTTGCAGTTGACGATGAAGATCAGGTTGTCGAGCTTTTCACGTACCGCCAGGCCGATCGCACCCAGCGATTCGGGCTCATCCATTTCGCCATCGCCGCAAAATACCCACACCTTGCGGCGGCTGGTGTCGGCCAGGCCGCGCGCATGCAGATACTTGAGGAAACGCGCCTGGTAAATCGCCTGCAGCGGCCCCAGGCCCATCGAGACAGTGGGAAATTGCCAGAACGCCGGCATCAGCCACGGATGCGGATAGGAGGAGATGCCCTTGCCATCGACCTCGCGGCGGAAATTGAGCAGCTGAGCCTCGGTCAGGCGCCCTTCCAGATAGGCACGCGCATAGACCCCGGGCGCGCTGTGGCCCTGGAAATAGATCAGATCGCCGCCATGCTCGGGCGTAGGCGCATGCCAGAAATGGTTGAAGCCGATTCCGAACAGCGTGCCGACCGAGGCGAAACTGGCGATGTGGCCGCCCAGGTCACCATCACCCTTGTTGGTCTTGGCCACCGTGACCATCGCGTTCCAGCGCGTGATCGAGCGAATCCGCTCTTCCAGGGCATGATCGCCAGGGCTCTTGGCTTCGAGATGGGTCGGGATGGTGTTGATGTAGGCAGTGTTGGCGCTGTAGGGCAGGTAGGCGCCGCTACGCCGCGCCTTGTCGACCAAGGCTTCGAGGATGAAATGGGCGCGCTGCGGGCCTTCGCGCTGCAGAATCGCTTCCAGCGCTTCCAGCCATTCCTGGGTCTCCTGCGGATCGACGTCGCCGGGAGCCGGGTTACCCACCTGCGGAAAATTCAGTACAGCAGCCATCGTATCTTTCCCTCTTCAATGAATGGTCCTGGAATGCTCGAAAATCCGTGCATGCAGAAGCATGGCGCATGTTGCACTGCTCACGCAACTGGCAGCGTGCCAAGGATGCGATCAAGGCAGAGATTCTCTTGATAGTGATCATGCTGGCACCGACTATCTTGGCGGCGAGCAATGTTTTATTAAGTACTTACTTAACTCACGGGGATGATACACGAGCCACACCAATTGGCAAGCGGCGCGCAGGCAATGCGGCGCCCCCGGCGCGTTGCGGCTGCATAATGTGCACGCCCGCCCGCGCCCGATGAACACGCCCCCCTCCTTCGCCGCATCGCGCCCGGTTGCCAGCCCGCAGACCGGACCCCACCGCCTGCTCGCGCACCTGGTGGCCAAGCATCGCGCCCACGCGTTTCGCAAACCGCCGGCGCCCTTCAGCCTGGCGGCCTTCGAGCGCTTCCTCAAGGACTGGGACCGGCGCGCCGCGCCGATTCTGGACGTCGGCTGCGGCACCGGCGAAAGTACCTGCGCACTGGCGCGCGCGGCGCCGCAGCGGCTGGTGGTCGGCATCGACCAGTCGGCCGTGCGCCTTGCGCGCGCCGGCGCTCGCGCGGAGCAACCCGCGAACGCACTGTTTCTGCGTGCCGACGCCGTCGATTTCTGGACCTTGCTGGCAGGCGAGCACATCACACCGCATGCGCAGTACCTGCTGTATCCCAACCCCTGGCCCAAGCCGCGCCATGTGATGCGCCGCTGGCCCGCCCACCCGATCTTCCCGACCGTGCTGGCGCTGGGCGGACACATCGAGTGCCGCAGCAACTGGCAGGTCTATATCGAGGAATTCGCCCTGGCGGTGAAGCTTCTGACAGGTCTGGCGGCGTGCCCGGAAACTTTCGTTGCTGATGTGCCGCTGACACTCTTCGAACGCAAGTACTCGGCCTCCGGCCACCGCCTGTATCGCGGCACGGTTGCAGCGCCCACACTCAACCCAGGAGCGCCTTGATTCCGGCTTGCGCGATCTGCACATCCTCGGCCGACTTCACGCCCGAGACGCCGACCGCACCCACGCACTGGCCATCGACCGTGATCGGCACTCCGCCCTCGAGCCCGGCGCCGCGCAGCCCCGCCTGCGCCAGACCGGAGAGGAACGAGACCCGGCCGCCATTGATCATCTCCTCGTAGATGCGGGTCTCACGGCGGCCCAGCGCCGCCAGGCGCGCCTTGGCCGGACCGATCTCGGCGCTCGACGGCGCCGCGCCATCGAGGCGCTGCAACCAGAGCAGGTGGCCGCCATCGTCGACGATGGCGATGGTGACACTCCATCGATTGGCCTGGGCCTCCTGTTCACAGGCCGTGGCAATGATCTTGATGTCCTGCATGGACAGCATGGGTTTGGTTTGCACGGCATGGATCCAATTCGTCGGACTCGCGGGGCAATGATGATAGCCATTCGCGCGTCCTCAAGTTTGGCGCGGCCTTGGCCGTTAGTCACCCTTGAGCACATGGGTTCGCATGCACGAGGCGGGCGCCAGCAGCCGGCCAAAGCGAGCCGGGCGCCAACCCCTGCCCGCCACCGGCAAACGTACGCCGACACCATTTGAGAAATCAGGAGAGGCACTTGCAGCAGCTTACGCAAACCAACCCGCGCAAGGGTACGACAGCCATGCAGGCAGCGCCCATGAGCCTGGGGGAAATGCTGTATCCGGTGCCCGAGGCGGTGCGTGCCGGGCTGCGCCTGGATCTGCGCTACGTGTTGCGCGACGCCATGCGCGCCCGCACGCTACCGTTTTTGGGCGCACTCAACCAGACCATCGATCGCGAATTGGCGCGCATTCGCTTCCCCGCAGAGGCACTGCCGCGCCTGGCAGACGAAATCGACAGCGTGGCCGACGACCTGCCCGACCACAGCCCGCTGCTCGATCTTTCCGAACGCGCGCGTGCCTTCGCCCGCGCCGCCGCCTACGAAAAGGCTGCGCAAGTCATGGCCGGTGCGACCACGGCGGCCGTGCCTCAGGCGCACCTCATCGATGACGCCCTGCCATGCTCGGCCAGCGAGCAGGCACAGCAACTGCGGCGCGCGGCCGCAGCCATCGAAGTGGCCTTCGTCACCACCACCGAACTCGACGACACCTCGCTGGCCGGTTACCTCAACTACTGCATGACGCTCGAAAACTACGATGCGGTCATCGCTTCGCTGCTGCCTCGCACCATCAAGGGACCCAAAGTGTGGATCTGGAACCTGCTGCTGGCGGCGATGCGTCTGTCCAAACACAGCGAATTCACCGCCACCGCCGCGCGCTTTCACGCCTGGATCGAGGCCCGCCATCCGGAAGCGCTCAGCGACTCGCTGGACCGCGTCGACGCGCGACGCTTCTCGACCCAGAAGCTGCGCATCCTGGAACAACAGGAACTGGGCATCGCATAGATTGCAGCCAGCGACCTGCGCCACCCGGTCCCGGCCGCTGGTTCGACGCCTGAATCACTGCTCGTCAACTTAACCGGGCGCCCGGACGCCAGCAACCGCCGCGCAAGGTAAAACCAACGGTATGTCGCACCCGGGCCAATGCGAGCCCGGAAGCGCGTCGCGCTCGATGCCCGCCTGCGCGGGCATGACAGGTTTCATGGTTCGGGGTGACGCCAACGCCATGCACGTCAGCCAGGCAGCATCGCCTGCCGCAATTGGGCCAGAGCCGCCGGATCCTCGATGGTGGTCAGGTCGCCCGGATCGCGGCCCTCGCAAATCGCCTGGATCGAGCGCCTGAGCACCTTGCCCGAACGCGTCTTCGGCAGCAGAGTCACGAAATACACGCGGCTGGGACGGGCGATGGCACCCAACTGGGTATCGACCGTCTTCATTATTTCGCCCTCCAGCTGCAGACGCGCGGCAAGGGTGACAATCGTCGCCGCATCCTTGACCACCGCGAAGCCGACCGGCACCTGGCCCTTCAGGGAGTCCGCAATGCCGACCACCGCGATTTCAGCGATCGCCGCGTGCGCGGAAATCGCTTCCTCGATCTCGCGCGTGCCCAGGCGATGCCCGGCGACATTGATCACGTCGTCGGTGCGGCCGAGAATGAAGTGGCAGCCATCCGCATCGCGAATGCCCCAGTCGAAGGTCGAATACACCAGCCGCCCCGGCACGCTCTTGAAATAGGTATCGACGTAGCGTTCGTCGTCACCCCAAACGGTGGTCATGCAGCCCGGCGGCAGCGGCGGCACGATCGCCACCACGCCCTTCTCGCCCACCGCAACTTCGGCACCGGTGGTTTCGTGCAACAGGCGCACATCGTAGCCATACATCGGATAGCCGGGGCTGCCGAACTTGCGTGGCCGATCCTCAAGCCCCAACGGATAGGTGAGAATCGGCCAGCCGGTTTCGGTCTGCCAGTAGTTGTCGACCACCGGCCGCTTGAGGCTGTCGGCGATCCAGCGCGAAGTCGGCTCGTCGAGCGGCTCGCCGGCCAGCCACAGAGCCTTCAAGGAAGACAAATCGTATTTCGCCAGATAGGCGGGGTCCTGCTTCTTGAGCACGCGAATCGCCGTCGGCGCCGAGAACATCACCGCCACCTTGTAGTCCTGGACGATCTTCCACAGGATGCCGGCATCCGGGCGCAGCGGCGTGCCTTCATACATGATGGTCGCCATGCCTGCCAGGAGCGGCCCGTAAACGATATAGGAATGGCCCACCACCCAGCCGATGTCGGAGGTGGAAAAATACACCTCGCCCGGCTTGCCGCAGTAAATGTGGCGCATCGAAGCGGCCAGGGCTACCGCGTAGCCGCCGGTATCGCGCTGCACGCCCTTGGGCCGGCCGGTGGTGCCGCTGGTGTAGAGAATGTAAGAGGGCTCGCTCGATTCCAGCCACTCGCAGGGCACCTGTGCTCCGGCATGCATGCCGGCGAGGGCGGCCCAGTCCGCATCGCGGCCCTCGACCAGCGCCATCGCAGCCAGCTTGCGGTCGACCATCAATACCCGTGCCGGCTTGTGGGATGAGAGGCGGATCGCTTCGTCGAGCAGTTCCTTGTAGGGCACCACCTTGCCGGCGCGCGAGCCGGCATCGGCCGAGACGATCAGTTTCGGACTGGCATCCTCGATGCGGTTGGCCAGCGAATGCGCGGCGAAGCCGCCGAACACCACCGAATGAATCGCACCGATGCGCACGCAGGCCAGCATGGTGAAGGCAGCCTCGGCGATCATCGGCATGTAGATCAGCACGCGGTCGCCGCGCCCGACACCGAGCGCCTTAAGCATCGCCGCGGTCTGGTTGACACAGGCATGCAGCTGGCGAAAGCTGTAGGTGCGCTGGGCACCGGTCTCGGTAGACACGTAAATCAGCGCCGGCTGGTCTGCCAGGGCGCCGTCATCGTGGGTGAGCCAACGATCGACCGCGTTGTGGCACAGGTTGGTGCGCCCGCCGACGAACCATTTGGCGAACGGCGGGCGCGAGTAGTCGAGCGTCTGCGCCGGTGCCGTTTGCCAATCGATCAGCTGCGCCTGCTCGCTCCAGAAGCCGGCGCGGTCGTCGAGCGAGCGGGCATGAAACTCTGCAAAAGACATCGTTTTATCTCCCGGTGGGTGGCGCCCGCCAACCCCGTGCCCGGAAAACTCAGTCGGGTTTGAGGGTCGCAAGCTTCTGGGTGGCCGCCATCTCGATCCTGCTGCGTTCGGCCACGCTGAACTGATCATCGCAGAATTTGACCAAGGGGTAAATTCGCAGCGCCAATTCGGAGGCAAACAGCAGCAACTCGGCGCCGCGACCGGTGGCCAGCAACGCCAGCGCCTCTTCCACCGAAGGCACCTGCGGCACCACCATCCTGGCCACCAGGTCTTCGGCGACCACGCGGGCGCCACTCTGCGCGCGCGCGCGCTCGAGGCGGCGGCCGGCCGCAGCGAACACATCGGCGAAGCTCTCTGCCGGCTCAAGCGTGCTGTCGGCGATGCCGACGGCGGCGCCGAGCTTGACGCTCTTGCCCTGCCAGGTGATGCGCGCACCGCGGATATCCTCAACTAAGCGGCGTGCGAACTTGGCCGCCGCCGCCGCGCTGGCCGAGGGTGCGGCGATCGCAAACTCGGCGGCATCGGTGCGCGCGACAACGTCTTCCTTACGCAGGCGCGAGGTCAGCAGTCGCGCTATCGCCACCAGAATCTGGTCGGCCGCGGTGTCGCCGACACGCGCGCGCAATTTCGCGAAATCGTCAATCCCGACGCGCACCACTGACAGCGGTATGCGATGGCGCCGCGCATAGGCGAACATTGATGCACCCCGCTTGATCAGCAGGGCCGTCGTGCAAAGTTCGGTCAGGATATCGGTGGCGGAGTTTTGCGCCACCGCCATGCGCACGCTGTCGAGTTGCGCGCGCGCCTCGGACAGCGCGGTCAGGTTCTCCAGCCGCGCCACCAGCTCGACCGCGCCGATGCCTTTGGTGATGAAATCGGTGGCGCCCAGCTTGGCGGCGCGCCGCATCTGCGCTGCTTCGTCGTCACCGGAAATGATGATCACCGGCAGGCCGCGAATACGCCCATCCGCGCTGGAGCGAATCCTTTGCAGCAGGCCGAAACCGTCCAGTTTGGGCATGCCCAGGTCGGAAATTACCGCGCGAATCGACGCATCGGCTCCCAGCTGGGCCCAGCCTTCCTCGCCGTCAATCGCCTCGCTGTGCGAAAACCGCGGCTTGATGTGGCGTGCGATGGTCGCGCGCACGATGCGTGAATCGTCGACGATCAGGATGCGCGGCGCGATGGATGCGGCAGGTACGGCAGGTACGGCAGGTATGGCAGGTATGGCAGGTATGGCAGGTATGGCAGGTATGGCAGGTATGGCAGGTATGGCATCGGGTGCTGGCATGCGGCATCTCCGGGGTTGGGGGCACTGACACAACAAGGCACTGGTGCAACCTCGACCGCGGTAGGTGCGGCACCGAATCGATCGGCCCATACCGCCAAAGTCGCCTCCGGAGCACTCTTTTTCAACAATTTGCGTGCCCACTGAATAGCCACAGGCAGCGCTCCGGCTGTTTGTCGAATCGCAAAAGACCAAGGATACCGCCAAGCCGGGGCGCGCAAAGCGTCTGTAAGCCACGTCAGGCGGCCTCTTTCCCGTGTTTGACCGGTGCGCCGGAGGCCGCATGCCTGGCAAAGACACCCTCGACCGCGCCTCCGGCAGCCCCACAGCCCAAACGAGGTTTGCCGTAAACTCCGGCTTTGAAATGTCCGACACATCCAAAATTTCTCATGAACCGGCCCCCAAGCGCCGCCGCTGCCTGATCTGCGGCGGC
>JBEIFV010000249.1:0-7309 GCA_040382235.1 Burkholderiales bacterium | reverse complement strand
GGTGATCAACGGCGTGCGCTTGGGATAGATCCCGAGCTCGCCCGCCTCGCCCGGCAGCGCGACGAATGTCGCGTCACCGGAGAAGATCGACTCTTCGGCGCTGACGACGTCTACATGGATGGTGGACACTTGGTTACCTCGCCTGCGGAATGATTCTTCATATCTCTTGAGTCTCGAAATCGTCCGGCTATGCCGGCGATTTCGTGCGCGACAGCCCCGGCAAAAGTAGGGGTTTACTTTTGTCGGCCTATTCAGTCCGGGAAAAAGTAGGTGTGTACTTTTTTCCGCCTAGTTGAGCGTTTTGGCCTTCTCGATCGCCTCGTCAATCGTGCCGACCATGTAGAACGCCTGCTCGGGCAGGGCGTCGCACTCGCCGTCGACAATCATCTTGAAGCCGCGGATGGTCTCGGCAAGCGTTACGTACTTGCCGGGCGAACCGGTGAACACCTCGGCCACATGGAAGGGTTGCGACAGGAAACGCTGGATCTTGCGCGCACGTGCAACCGCCAGTTTGTCATCGGGCGCCAGTTCGTCCATCCCCAGGATGGCGATGATGTCGCGCAATTCCTTGTAGCGCTGCAGGGTTGCCTGCACCCGGCGCGTCACGCTGTAATGCTCTTCGCCGATGGTGTTGGGATCGACCTGGCGCGACGTGGAATCGAGCGGATCGACGGCGGGGTAGATGCCCAGCGAAGCGATGTCGCGCGACAGCACCACGGTGGCGTCAAGGTGGGCGAAGGTGGTCGCCGGCGACGGGTCGGTCAAATCGTCCGCCGGCACATACACCGCCTGGATCGAGGTGATCGAGCCAACCTTGGTGGAGGTGATGCGTTCCTGAAGCTTGCCCATCTCTTCGGCCAGGGTCGGCTGGTAGCCCACTGCGGAAGGCATGCGGCCCAAGAGCGCCGACACTTCGGTACCGGCCAGGGTGTAGCGATAGATGTTGTCGACAAAGAACAGGATGTCCTTGCCTTCGTCGCGGAATTTCTCGGCCATGGTCAGGCCCGACAAGGCCACGCGCAGGCGGTTGCCCGGCGGCTCGTTCATCTGGCCGAACACCATCGCGACTTTCGACTTCGACAGGTCTTCCTGCACGATCACGTTGGCTTCCGACATCTCGTGATAGAAGTCGTTGCCTTCACGGGTGCGCTCGCCCACACCGGCAAATACCGACAAGCCGCTGCGCGCCTTGGCGATGTTGTTGATCAGTTCCAGCATGTTGACGGTCTTGCCCACACCCGCGCCGCCGAACAGGCCGATCTTGCCGCCCTTGGCGAACGGGCAGATCAAGTCGATCACCTTGATGCCGGTTTCGAGCAACTCGACCGAAGGCGAAAGCTCTTCGAACTTGGGCGATGGCTGGTGAATCGAACGCCGCTCTTCGCTCTGGATCGGACCACGCTCGTCGATCGGGCGACCGAGCACGTCCATCACGCGACCGAGCGTTCCGGCGCCGACCGGCACCTGGATCGGTGCGCCGGTACCGGACACTCCCATACCGCGCTGCAGGCCGTCGGTTGAACCCATGGCGATGGTGCGTACCACGCCGTCGCCGAGCTGCTGCTCGACCTCGAACGTCAGCCCCTGCTCGACCAGCTTGTTGGTATCAGTGGGCATCAGCCGCAACGCTTCATACACACGCGGCATGGCATCGCGCGGAAACTGGATATCGACCACCGCGCCGATGCACTGAACGATTGAACCTTGACTCATGAAAACACCTCTCAACTCAATGAATTCGATCCCGGCTCAAAAAATGACAGGCTAACCAACAGCACCCGCATTTTCGTAGCTCTTACGTCATGCAATTGTCCGGCTCCGCCGGCGATTGCATGCAAACCAAGCCCGACAAAAGTAGGTTTTTACTTTTGTCGGATCAAACAGCTGCCGCACCGCTGACGATTTCGGACAATTCCTTGGTGATCGCCGCCTGCCGCGCCTTGTTGTAGGTAAGCTGCAGATCGTCGATGACCTTCTTGGCGTTGTCGGATGCCGACTTCATCGCCACCATGCGCGCCGACTGCTCCGAAGACATGTTCTCGGTGACTGCCTGATACACGATCGCCTCAACGTAGCGCACCAGCAACTCGTCGACCACCGACTTCGGATCCGGCTCGTAGATGTAATCCCAGCCGTAGGCCGCTTTCTCTGTATCGCTCTGCGCGAACTTGTCGGAGGTGAGCGGCAGCAACTGTTCGATCACCGGCTCCTGCTTCATGGTGTTGATGAAGCGGGTGTAGGCCAGGTACACAACGTCGAGCCTGCCCTCGGCATAGGCGTCAAGCTGTACCTTGACCGGGCCGATGAGCTTGTCCAGATGCGGCTTGTCGCCGATCAGGATGGCGTGCGACACCACCTTGGCGCCAATGCGATTCAGAAAGCCGAAGCCCTTGTTGCCGATCGCGGTAGCTTCAATCTTGGCCCCGGCAGCTTCCAGCTCCTTCAGCTTGTTGGTGGTAAGCCGCAGGATGTTCGTATTCAACCCACCGCACAAACCTTTATCGGTGGTCACCAGAATCACACCAGCATTCCGAACCTGCTCACGCTTGATCAAGAAGGGATGACGATACTCAGGGTTAGCCTGCGACATATGGGCCGCGATGTTGCGCACCTTGTCACCATAAGGACGCGCAGCACGCATGCGCTCCTGCGCACGGCGCATCTTCGAGGCCGCGACCATTTCCATCGCCTTGGTGATCTTGCGCGTGTTTTGCACGCTCTTGATCTTGGTTCTGATTTCCTTGCTGCCTGCCATGAGGGCGTTCCTTTAGGCCACTTTCCCCGCGCGGATCGGTTTTTCGTCGCTCTTAGTGACAAAAAATCAGCCGGCTCCGCCGGTGATTTTTTGTCGGATAAGACCGGCAAAAGTAGGTTTGTACTTTTGCCGGCTAGTACGTACCGCTCTTCTTGAACTCCGCCACCGCGGCGTGCAAGGCTTTTTCGTCATCGGCCGAAAGATTCGCCGCCTTGGCAATCGAAGCCACCAGCCCCGCATGCTTGGACTTCACATACTCACGCAGGCTCTTCTCGAACGACAGGGCGTTCTTGACCTCGACATCTTCCATGTAGTTGTTGTTGACCGCAAACAGGGTCAGCGCCATTTCCCACACTTCCATCGGCGCGTACTGCGTCTGCTTCATCAGCTCAGTCACCATGCGGCCACGCTCAAGCTGCTTGCGGGTGGCCTCGTCCAGGTCGGAGGCGAACTGCGCGAAAGCCGCCAGCTCGCGATACTGGGCAAGCGCCAGACGCACACCGGCACCAGTGTCCTTGCGCTTCATGATCTTGGTCTGCGCAGCGCCACCGACTCGTGAAACCGACACACCGGCGTTGATGGCCGGGCGGATACCGGCGTTGAACAAATCGGTTTCAAGGAAGATCTGGCCGTCGGTGATCGAGATCACGTTGGTCGGCACGAAAGCCGACACGTCACCAGCCTGGGTTTCAATGATCGGCAGCGCGGTCAGCGACCCGGTCTTGCCCTTGACTTCACCCTTGGTGAAACGCTCGACCCATTCAACCGAGACGCGCGCAGCGCGCTCGAGCAGACGGCTATGCAGATAGAACACGTCGCCGGGATAGGCTTCACGGCCGGGCGGGCGGCGCAACAGCAGCGAGATCTGCCGATAGGCCCAGGCCTGGCGGGTCAGATCGTCATAAATGATCAGCGCATCCTGGCCGCGATCGCGGAAATATTCGCCCATGGTGCAACCGGAGTAGGGCGCGATGAACTGCATGGCCGCGGACTCGGAAGCCGTGGCGGCGACCACGATGGTGTAACCCAGCGCGCCGTGCTCTTCAAGCTTGCGCACCACGTTGACCACCGTCGAGGCTTTTTGACCGACTGCAACGTAGATGCAGATCAGGTCCTTGCCCTTCTGGTTGATGATGGTGTCGACCGCTACCGCGGTCTTGCCGGTTTGACGCTCGCCGATGATCAGCTCGCGCTGGCCGCGGCCGACCGGCACCATCGCATCGATCGACTTCAGGCCGGTCTGCACCGGCTGGTCGACCGATTTGCGCCACATCACGCCCGGCGCCACTTTTTCGATCACGTCGCGCTCTTTGGCAGCGACCGGACCCTTGCCGTCGATCGGATCACCCAGGGCATTGACCACGCGGCCGAGCAACTCGGGGCCGACCGGCACGTCGAGAATACGCCCGGTCGCCTTGACCGTATCGCCTTCGGTGATGTGCTCGTAGGCACCCAGCACCACGGCACCCACCGAATCGCGCTCGAGGTTGAGCGCCAGGCCGAAGGTGTTGCCCGGAAATTCGAGCATCTCGCCCTGCATCGCCGAGGACAAGCCGTGCACGCGGCAGATACCGTCGGTCACCGAGACAACGGTGCCCTGGGTGCGAACGTCGGCAGCGGCGCCCAGGCCGGCGATGCGGCCCTTCAACAGCTCGCTGATTTCGGATGGATTGAGTTGCATGACAGTGACTCCTGGGATTCGTATCTGGACTTGCCGGCGCTTCAGGCGGCCGTCAGGGTGGTGCGCATGTGTTCCAGCTGGGCGCGCACCGAGGTATCGAACACTTCGTCGCCGACGGTGACACGCACGCCGCCGATCAGTTCCGGTTCGATCTTCACATGCGCCTTGAGCGTGATGCCGCCGAACTTCTTCTTCAGGCCGTCGACCAGGTCGCTTACCTGCGCATCGGACAAGGGAAAGGCGGAGGCAATTTCAGCCTCGGCCGCACCTTCCAGCCGGTTCTTCAAAAGCGCGAACTGCGTGGCGATCTCCGGCAAGGCGATTACGCGGTCGTTCTCGATCAAAAGGCGCAGAAAATTCTGCGCCTCTGCCCCAAGCGGTGCCTTCAGGACCCCGCTGAAAACCCCGTAAATCTTCTCCGGGGTCAGGTTCGGATCAAGCACCAGCGCGCGCATTTCGGCCGTGTCGGCAACCATCGCCATTTCGGCCACCAGCACATTCCAGGCGTTGAGGTCGCCATTCCTGGCGACCCGGAACGCGGCTTCGGCATAGGGCCTGGCGATGGTGGATAGTTCGGCCATGGTGGTTCCTTTGCCTACAGTTGCGCTTTGAGCTGGCCAAGCAGGTCGGCATGCGCCTGGGCGTTGACTTCACGCCTGAGAATCTGTTCGGCACCCTTGACAGCCAGTTCGGCGACGGCGTTGCGCAAGGCGTCCTTGGCACGCTGCACTTCCTGTGCGGCCTCGACCTTGGCCTGGGCCAGAATGCGCGCCTTCTCCGCTTCGGCCGTCTTTTTGGCCGCGTCGATCAACTCGGCAGCCTGCTTCTCGGCGTCCGCCAGGCGTGCCTGATTGTCGGCACGCGACTTGACCAGTTCGGCTTCGACCCGTTTATTCGCTTCGGCCAGTTCGAGCTTGCCACGATCGGCGGCGGCCAGGCCGTCGGCGATCTTTTTGGCGCGCTCATCCAGGGCCTTCATGATCGGCGGCCAGACGTAGGTCATGGTGACCCACGCCAGCACGAAAAACACGATCAGCTGAGCGATGAATGTTGCATTGAGATTCATCTGGAACCCCCTAATGGATGTTCAGGGAGACCGATCAACCTTTGAACGGGTTGGCGAAGGCGAACATCATCGCGATACCGACGCCGATCAGGAACGCGGCGTCGATCAGGCCGGCCAGCAGAAACATCTTGGTCTGCAGCTTGTCCATCAGCTCGGGCTGGCGCGCCGATGCTTCGATGTACTTGCCGCCCATGATGCCGATGCCGATACATGCGCCGATTGCGCCCATGCCAATGATGAGGCCAGCGGCCAGTGCTACGAGACCAACGTTAGTCATGATGACTCCTTCTTTTGCGTTTGACGGATGGTTGAAATGAAAAACTGCTGACTAAACCCTTGCAATCAATGCCCTTCGTGCGCCTGACCGAGATAAACCAGGGTCAGCATCATGAAAATGAAGGCCTGCAGGACAACGATCAGGATGTGGAAGATCGCCCAGATGGTGCCGGCGATGATATGCATGCCGAACAGCCACCACACACCGGTGGCGCCGAGCAGCGCGATGAGCAGGAAGATGAGTTCGCCCGCAAACATGTTGCCGAACAGCCGCATGCCCAAGGACACGGTCTTGGCCGCGAATTCGATCATGTTGAGCGCGAAGTTCGGGATCCACAGCGCCGGATGCGCGCCGAACGGGGCGCAGAAGAGCTCGTGCACAAAGCCGCCAACGCCCTTGATCTTGACGTTGTAATAGAGCATCAGGATCAGGACACCCAGCGACATGCCGATGGTGCCGTTCAGGTCGGCAGTCGGGACGATTCGATGGTAATGGATGTACTTGGCGAGACCGGTCCATTCGAACGCGTAGTGCGGCAGGTCGACCGGCAGAAAGTCGAGGGCGTTCATGAAAAACACCCAGACGAATACTGTCAGCGCCAGCGGGGCGATGAAGCTGCGGTCGCCATGCGGAATGATGCCCTTGGACTGCGATTCGACCATCTCGACCAACATTTCGACGGCCGCCTGGAAGCGCCCGGGCACGCCGGAACTGGCGCGCGAAGCCGCGGCGATCAGAATGCCCAGGGTGACCACGCCCATCGCGATCGACCAGAACAGGGTGTCCCAGTTGATCACGCTCATGTCGATGATGAAGCCCTGCTTGACACTCTGCAGATGCTGCAGGTGATGAACGATGTACTCGGAGGAGGTAGGAGGGTTTGCGCCGGCTGCCATGATTGATCCGCAAATATTGAAAAACACCAACCCGAAAATCGCAATCCCGCCGTGCAAATGCCTCTAGCGGGCGGTCAGATACAAGCCAAACAAGTACACCTGCAGCACCGCGATGTAGGTGGTCAAAAGCGCCAACCAGTCCGCATCGGGCAACACGACCGCAACCAGCACGAACATCGCGACCGACAACAAGACCTTTATGCCTTCGCCCAGGAAAAAGGCGAACACATAAACGTCCTGCGCCGATCCGGCACGCGCCAGCCGCAACGCGAACCATGCTCCGGGCACGAAGCAGACAGCACCACCAAAAATTGCCGCAATGGCAGCATCGTAGCCCCTGATGCCCCACCACGATCCAGCACACACGAGGCTTGCCATGACCTGCAAGCCGACGATTTTCAGAGGCGTCCAGATCACGGTTTTGCCCGACGGCTGCGACATACGGAACCAGGCTGCGGGCCTTGGCTCCGGCTTGAAAAGCAAAGCCCAAGAATTATAAATGAACTCGCCGCGTCGATCAACCAAGTCTTATATAAGACTTGGGGATCAGGCCTGTACTCGGGCCCGGGACTGTTGTTGCGATGCGACATCCGGTCCGCTGCGCGCCTGCGCCCAGGCAGCGGATAAAATGCTC
>JBEIFV010000248.1:0-7333 GCA_040382235.1 Burkholderiales bacterium | reverse complement strand
TGCCTCGGCGGAGGATATCGACAAGGTGTTGAAGGAAGGGCTGGCGCTGCGCTGGAGCTTCATGGGGCCGTTCGAAACCATCGACCTGAATGCGCCCGGCGGGGTGGCCGACTACGCGTCGCGCTACGGCCACACCTATCGCGACGTGGCGGCTGTGCATGCGCCCTTCGCCTGGGACGCTGCGACGCTGGCGCGCATCGAGGCGGAGCGCCGCGCGGTCTTGCCGCACGACCGGCTCGAAGCGCGCTCGGCCTGGCGCGACCGGCGTTTGATGGCGCTCATGGCCCACAAGCGCCTGGCGCCGGCGTCTTAGAGGCCGGGCGGTCGGCCATCAGGGTATTCCCGGCAGGTCTTTTTGCCGCCCGGGCCTTGAAACATGTACGATGCGGCCCCAAATCCTGTCTCGCTCGTTTTTGGTGGGCGAGCCTTGCGCCAAGCTGGAAATAAAATCGGGGGTTGCAATGCGGCTGTGCATTGCGGCATGGGGGCCGAACGCGGTTGCGACAATTGTCTGGCCGCGGGCCATCGACACAAACACTGTTGGCTGATCAATGATAAGAATCGAAAATCTGAGCAAGAGCTTTGGCCGCAATACAGTGGTCGATAACCTGTCGTTCACGGTCGAGCGCGGCGAGGTGCTGGGGCTCCTGGGGCCGAACGGCGCCGGCAAGTCCACCACCATGCGCATGATCACCGGGTTTTTGCCACCCACCGCAGGCCGGGTCAGCGTCGGTGGCCATTACGTGGTTGGCGACCCTCTCGCTGCCAAACGGCTGATCGGCTATTTGCCGGAGAGCGCGGCCTGCTATGGCGACATGAGCGTGCATGGCTTCCTGATGTTCGCCGCCGAGCTGCGCGGCATCACCGGCGAGGCGCGCAAGCGCGCACTTGCGCGCGTGGTCGACCTGTGCTTTCTCGAAAACGTGCTGTACCAGTCGATCGACACCCTGTCCAAGGGCTATCGGCATCGCACCTGCCTGGCCCAGGCGCTGATTCATGATCCGGATGTGCTGGTGTTGGACGAGCCGACCGACGGCCTTGACCCCAACCAGAAGCACCAGGTGCGCACGCTGATCCGCGAAATCGGCAAGACCAAGGCCGTGCTGTTCTCTACCCACATTCTCGAAGAGGTCGATGCGGCATGCAGCCGTGCCATCATCATCGATCGCGGCCGCATCGTCGCCAATGGCACGCCTGCTGAACTCAAGGCGATATCGGAAGTAGCCGGTGCGGTGACCCTCGCTGTCGACGGTGTCGATGCGACAGTATTGGGGGAGCAACTCGCAGCCCTGCCCGAGGCGCTGCGCTGCGACGCGGCGGTGGCCAGTGCCGGTGTGGCGGTGCGGGTGTTTCCGCGCGACCGCAGCGCCGCCAGCCTGACGCGCGCGGTGATCGAATTGGCCGAGCGACAACACTGGCGCGTGCTGCAATTGCGCACCGAGGAAGGTCAACTCGATGAAGTGTTCCGCAAACTCACCCTGCCCGATACGGTAAAAAAATGAGCAATCGTTCCCTGGCGTCCGTGCTGTCCATCACCAAGCGCGAGACCGTTTCCTATTTCAGTTCGCCCGTGGCCTATGTGTTTCTGGTGATCTTCCTCCTGCTGACCGGCTTTTTCACTTTTACCGTCGGCAATTTTTTCGAGCGTGGCGAAGCCAGCCTGGCGGCGTTTTTCGCCTGGCATCCCTGGCTTTATCTGGTGCTGGTGCCGGCGATCGGCATGCGGCTTTGGTCCGAAGAGCGGCGTTCCGGCACCATCGAATTCCTGCTGACCATGCCGATCAACCCGTGGGAGGCGATCGTCGGCAAGTTTCTTTCTTCCTGGCTGTTCCTGGCGATCGGCCTGGCGCTGACCTTTCCGGTGGTGCTGACCGTCAACTGGCTGGGCGACCCCGACAACGGCCAGATCGCCGCCGGCTACCTCGGCAGTTTTTTCCTGGCTGGCGCCTACCTGGCGATTGCCGGCATGACTTCCGCGCTCACGCGCAACCAGGTGGTGGCCTTCATTCTTGCGGTGGTGGTGTGCCTGTTCCTGATTCTGGCCGGCTTCAATCCGGTGACCGATCTTCTGACCCGCTGGGCCAGCCCGGCGGTGATCGAGACCGTCGCGGCGTTCTCGGTGATGACCCACTTCGACGGCTTCCAGAAAGGCGTCATCGACTCGCGCGATCTGCTGTTCTTCCTGTCAGTGATCGGGTTCGCCTTGTTCGCTACCGCCCTCGTCATCCGCAATCGTCGTGCCTAGCTTGCCGCGTCCATGAAAAACTCATCCTCCACTGCGCTGTATTCCATCGTCGGCCTCATGGCGTTGGCTTTGCTTCTGATCGCCTTCAACTTCCTGGCCTCGCGCGCCGCGGTGCGCGTCGACTTGACCGACGGCAAGCTGTACACCCTGTCCGAAGGCACGCGCAAGATCCTCTCCAAGCTTGAGGCGCCGGTCAAGGTGCGCCTGTACATCTCGCAGGGCGACAACGCGATGCCGGTGCAGCTCAAGAGCTTCGCGCAGCGTGTCGATGACCTGCTGCGCGAGTTCAAGGCCGTCGCCGGTGCCAACCTTGTGATCGAGAAATACAACCCGAAGCCGGATTCCGACGAAGAGGAGGCCGCGCAACTCGACGGCATCGAAGCGCAGACCCTGGGTTCCGGCGAGCAGTTCTACCTGGGCCTGACCGCATCGCGCCTGGATCGCAAGGAAGCGATCGGCGGCATCAACCCGCAGCGCGAACGCCTGCTCGAATACGACCTGATCCGTGCCATCGCGCGGGTGGCCAGCACCACGCGCCCGGTGATCGGGGTGATGAGTGCCCTGCCCGTGATGGGCGCACCGTTCAACATGATGACGCGCCAACCCAGCGAGCCTTGGGTTCTGGCGGGCGAAATCAAGCGCGATTTCGATGTCAAGACCGTGCCTTTCAACAGCGAGACCATCGACCCCGCGATCAAGACCTTGCTCCTGATTCATCCGCGTGACATCTCCGAGCGCACCGAGTACGCGCTCGACCAGTTCGTTTTGCGCGGCGGCAAGCTGATCGCCTTTGTCGACCCGCACATGCATTTCGACCAGCAACCCAATCCGATGATGCCAATGGCCGCCGGCCAGCCCGGCCAATCCTCGTTGCCGCGCCTGTTCAAGGCCTGGGGCGTGGGCATCGAAGGCGGCAAAGTACTGGCCGATGTTGGCTACGCTTCGGGCGCCGGGCAGCGCTTGACGCCCACCATCCTTACCCTGAACCGCACCGCGCTCAATCGTGACGATATCGCCACCAGCCAGATCGAGACCCTGTTGCTGGCCTTTTCCGGTGCATTCGATATCAAGCCTGTGGCGGGTTTGACAGTCTCCGAACTGATGAAGTCCACACCCAACAACATGTTCGTCGACAGCATCGTGGCCACCTTGTCGGGCGACACCGCGATGAAAGGCTTCGTGCCCTCCAACAAGAGCCTGCCGCTGGCGGTACGCATCGGCGGCAAGTTCAAGACCGCGTTTCCGGAAGGTGCGCCGGCAGGGCCTCCGTCCAAGGACGAAAAGCCGGCCGCGCCGGCAGCACAATTGAAAGAAGCTACCGCGGAGAATTCGGTTGTCCTGGTAGCCGACGCCGACATGCTGGCGGACGGTGCTGCCGTTGAAATCCAGACCATCTTCGGCCAGCGCGTGGTGGTGCCGTCCAACGGCAATCTTGCATTCGCGCAGGGCCTTCTCGAGCAAGGTTCCGCCGGCGACGATTTGTCTACGTTGCGTTCGCGTACCTCGATCTTCCGGCCGCTCACGGTGGTGCGCGAGATGGAGACCGAAGCGCAGAAGCAGTACTTCGGCAAGATCAAGGCGATGGAAGACGACATGCAGCAGACCACCGAGAAAATGCAGAAGCTGCAAAAGCCTTCCGGCGACGCCAAGTCGGCGCAGATCCTCACAGCCGAGCAGCAGGGCGAGCTGGACCGCTTCAAGAAGCGCATTCTGCAAACCCGACGTGAGTTGAAGGATTTGCGCAAGGATCTGCGTCAGGATGCCGAGGCCCTGCAATTCTGGACCAAGGTAGTCAACATCGCGGCCGTGCCGCTCCTGGTGACCCTGTTCGGCATTGGCCTGGCGCTGCGCACACGGCGTCGTGCGGTGCGTCGTGCGGCGCCTGCCGTTGCGGGAGCGGCAGCATGACCAGTCGCCTGCTTGCAATCCTGATTGCGCTGGCGGTATTGGCCGGCGCGGCGTCGCTCTACCTGCTGCGCGGCGAAGGACAATCATCGTCCAACGCCAGCGCACTGGGTCAGCCCTTGTTTCCCCAGCTCAAGGCCGCGGATGTTGCGCGCATCACCATCACCGAGCCGCAAGCCAGCCTGAACCTGGAAAAGAAGGGCGGACTGTGGGTGATCGTCGAGCGCAATGGGTTCCCCGCCGATCTCGATCGGGTGGGCGAACTGGTCGTCAAGACCCTAGAACTCAAGACAGGGCAATCCGAGCCGGTTGGTGAGAGCGAACGCGCGCGCCTGCAGTTGGGCGTGCCGGGCAAGGGCGAGGGCGCAGCGACGCTGGTCAGTTTCAAGGCGCAGGACGGCAGAATTCTCGCTGAACTGCTCGTAGGCAAGAAGTACTTCAAGACCGCGCCGGAAGGCGACGCCAGCAAGGCCCAGGGCGACGGCCGCTTTGTCATGCTGCCGGGTGATGCGACGCGCGTGATCATCGTATCCGACCCCCTAAAGCAGGCCACGGCAAAGGCGGTTGAATGGATCGCGCGCGAAGGATTTTCCATCGAGAACGTCAAGGCGATTACCGCGAAGCACGCCGATGGCGGCTTTGCAATAGCACGTGAAAAGCCGGATGCGGCGTGGACGCTGGAAGGATCAGGCGGCGAGCTCGATCAGAGCCGCGCCAGTTCGGTCGGGTATTCGCTGGCCAAACTGGAGCTTGTCGACCTGGCCGAAGGGGCCGACACCGGCTTCGACCAGGGCTCGCAAGTGACGATTTCAACCTTCGAAGGCCTCGAATACCGGCTTAAGATCGGCCGCCTGGAAAAGGAAAACCATGTGGTCCAGGTCAGCGTCGAGGGCACGCCCAGCCGCGCTCCTTATCCGGTGCCGGCCGCTGAAAAGCCTGAAGACAAGGTCAAGCGCGAAAAGGCTTCGGCCGATGATGCCAAGGCTTTTGTTGATCGGGTCGCGCGTGAAAAGGCGCTGGCCCCCTTCAACGTGATGATCGCCAAGGCCAAGCTCGAAGCGGTGATGAAAAAGCGTGCCGATCTGCTCAAGGTGGAAAAGCCTGAAGAGAAGAAGTAGATTTTGGGTCGCCGTTCGCGGCGGTGGGCGTCACGAGCCCTGGCGGCGAGTAGATAGGTGTCGAAATGCCTGGCGACGCTCCCGATCGTAGCGGATCGTATTTCAGGATACGAACCAGTGTTGTGGATCTACTTTAATGCTCAAAGAGGGTTTGCAAGGTGAGATCGCACTCCTGTTCTAGTGCGTGTCGGTCAAGCGCGCGTCAGCGCGTTCTCTGAAACAAAAATCTGCCGCCTGCGGAATGCCACCGGACTTTCGCGCAGCAGGACGGCTTTCATGCCCTCCATGCCGCCGGCGAAAAATGGTGTTTTGAGGAAGCGCGCCGGTTGATGCACCCAATCTGGAGCGATCCAGTCGCGCTGTGTGGCTAAATGTTCCGCGATTGCCGCCAGGTACGCGTCGTTCAGCGCGTTGCCCGTGGGTGCGGGTTCCGCCGACAGTGCTCCAGGTGTCGGATGCGCATAGAAATCGTCAAGAAATTCAGCGATGGCATCGCCGAACGCATACCCGAATTCACTGCATAGAAGGATCGCTTCGGGCAGCGTGCGCGGCCGGCGGCTACGAAGTGCCTGCATCAAAAAGCTCCTGGAGTCCAAACTGTGTTTTTGGAGTAATTCGACCCGCCGGATAGTACCGCTCGACCAAGGCGATCGCTTGCTCCGGGTTCTTGATTCCGATCATGGCGCCAAGTGCGCGCAGGTCATCAATGTCACGTGCGGTCGTGGGGTCGCCGATTCGCATGGCCATAGCCTTCATCGCGAACAGGTACTCGGGGCTGGGAATGAAGACACGGATTCCGGGCTTTTCAATCGACGGAAAATCGCGCCAAAAATCGAGCGATGGGCTGGAAGACAGAAAACCCTTCACACCATCATTCAGCCAGTCTTCCGGCCATCCGCGTTCATTCGCCACAGCTTGTGCGGCCTGACGGAGGTATGTCGCGTCACCATGGATGACCGCGTCCACATCACGGGTGAATTCGCGCAAGTTCCACACCAATCCAAGCGCGGCGCCACCATAAATCGAAATCTCGATCAGCCTCCCCGCAGCGTAAGCGATCTCGCCCAGGCGGAGCAACCCGGCGTGCAAATCGTCTTTGGAAATAAGCATTTCAGTTGGACTGTACGCCGGGATTTCGGGCCAGTTTACCCCTTGGCGTTATGTCTCCCGGCCGTTGGGAATGCGCCGACGCCGATTGCAACGCTAGCGCCCCTGCCACTGCGGCGCCCGCCGCGCGACGAAGGCGGCCACGCCGTTCTTGAAGTCGGCGCTGCCAAAGCACATGCGCACCAGATCGTCGGATTCCGCGTTGGCGGTCATGGCTTCGCGCAGGCGGCGCAGTTGTTCCTTGGTTGCACGCAAGGTCAGTGGCGCCATACCGGCTACTGTCTGCGCCAGTTCATCGATGCGTGCAGTCAAGGCTGTGCCGTCGTCGACCACTTCGGTAATGAAGCCGATCGCACAGGCTTCCTCGGCCGCCACCAGGCGACCGGTGAATATCAGATCAGCCACCCTCGACGGGCCGATGAGCGCCGCCATGCGCGCAACATTCGAGATCGACAGGCAGTTGCCGAGTGTGCGCGCGATCGGAAAGCCGATGCGCGAGCCGCGCGTGGCCACCCGCAGGTCGCACACCGCGGCGATCGCGGCGCCGCCGCCGGTACAGGCGCCGTCGATCGCGGCGATCACCGGTTTCGGGCAGCGCTCGATCACTGCCATGGCCTGACCGAGGCGTTCCTCGTAGGCGATGCCGTCTTCGCCGCTTTCAAAATCGAGAAACTGCGCGATGTCGGTACCGGCGGCGAACGCCTTGTCACCGGCGCCGCGAATCACCATCACCGCAACAGCCGGGTCGTCCGCGATATCGGTGGCGATACGCGCCAGGCCTTCGTACATCGCGAAGGTGAGGGCGTTGCGTGCTTGTGGGCGGTTGATAGTGACTTGTGCGACGCCGTCACGCATGCTGAGTTGCAATTCTTAGTTCAAGAGATTTCTCATTCTGTCGGGGCGGGCCGGCCGCTGTGGCAAATCCTGCGGGCGCGAGCTTAATCGAAGTATGCAGCGC
>JBEIFV010000247.1:0-7335 GCA_040382235.1 Burkholderiales bacterium | reverse complement strand
GGCGCTGGCTGCCGGCGGCGTTGCCAGCGGTGCGGCAGCCCCTTCCGGTATCTCGTGCGCCGACTCGACCATCGCCAGGATCTCCACCCCGGCGGCGGTCTTGCGGTTCGAGATGACCAGGGCATCGGTCCCCATCTCGGCCTTCATTTTCTGCATGGCTTCGCGCGCGGTGGCGCCGAGAAACTTTTTCATCAACATGGCAAGGGCCTCGTCTGCATGGCAACTATCTGCGAATCAGGATGCTTGTGGGAAGGTCAGACCGGCAGCGCGCTACGTGCGCCGACGACGCCGGCGACGCGAATCGTGCAGGCCTCGGGAATTTCGGCGTGCGCGATCACCTTCAATCGCGGCATGGCGCGCCGCGCCATGCGAGCCAGGCTGGGCCGCAGGCGATCGGGTACCAGAAGGGTGGGTGGCTGGCCCAGGTTTTCCAGGCGCTGCGCGCTGGCGGTCAAGTCGCGCAACAGGTTCTCGGCCAGGCCCGGTTCAAGGCCCAGGGGTTCGCCGGCGCTGGTGCTGCTGTTGCTGGCCTGGGTCAGAAGGCGCTCGAGATCGGGTTCCAGCACCAGCATTTCGATATTGGTGGCCGGGCCGAACAGCATCTGGATGATGGCGCGTCCCAGCGCAATGCGTACCTGGGCGGTCAGTTCGGCGGCGTCGGTATTCTTTGCCGCATGCTCGGTCAGGGTCTCGACGATGGTGCGCAGATCGCGGATGTGCACGCCTTCCTCCAGCAAGGCCTGCAGGACCCGGGTGAACGTTGACAAGGGAATCAGCTTGGGCACCAGGTCGTCGATCAGCTTGGGCACCTGTTTGCCGAAATGCTCGATCAAGGCCTGGGTCTCGCTGCGCCCGAGCAAGGGCCCGGCATGCGACTGCATCAGGTGATTCAAGTGGGTCGCCACCACCGTGCCGGCGTCGACCACGGTGAACCCGGTGGACAGCGCCTGGTCGCGGAATGCACCTTCGATCCAGGTGGCGGGCAGGCCGAAGGCCGGGTCAAGCGCGGCTGTCCCGGGCAGCTGGCCCACCGCGTTGCCCGGGTTGATGGCCATGTACATGCCGGCGAATACCTCGCCCTCGCCGATCACCACGCCCTTTAAGCTGATGCGATAGCCGTTGGGTTTCAATTCGAGGTTGTCGCGAATGTGCACCTGCGGCGGCAGGAATCCGACTTCCTGGGCGAATTTTTTGCGGATCGCCTTGATGCGCTTGAGCAGGTCGCCATCCTGATCGCGGTCGACCAGGGGAATCAGCCGATAACCGACTTCCAGGCCCAGCACATCGACCGGCGCCAGATCTTCCCAGCTGGCCTCGCCGGAGTCGGGTGCGGTCACCGGCGCCGCCGCGGCCGCAGCGCGCACGGCACGCGCAGCGGCCTGGGTTTGCCACCAGCCCGCCCACGCGGCACCGCCACCGAAGAGGATGAACACAAAGTGCGGCATGCCGGGAATCAGGCCCAGGATCAGCAGCACGCCGCCGGTGACCATCATGGTCTGGGGGTTGCGTACCAGTTGCCGCACCACCTGGGTGCCGATGTCTTCCTTGACGTTTTCCTCGGCACCGACACGGCTCACCACCAGGCCTGCGGCCACCGAGATCACCAGTGCCGGAATCTGCGCCACCAGGCCGTCGCCGATGGCCAGCAACACATAGTTGTTGGTGGCGGTTGCCAGGCTCAGGTCATGCTGCAACAGGCCGATCGCCAGGCCGCCCACGATGTTGATCACCAGAATCAGCATGCCGGCAATGGCGTCGCCGCGCACGAACTTCGAGGCGCCGTCCATGGCGCCGTAGAAATCGGCTTCGCGGGCGATCTCGGTGCGTCGGGTGCGGGCTTCGACTTCGGTGATGAGGCCGGCATTCATGTCGGCATCAATCGCCATCTGCTTGCCCGGCATCGCATCCAGGGTGAAGCGGGCGGCGACTTCTGCGATGCGCCCGGCGCCCTTGGTGATCACGACAAAGTTGATCACCACCAGAATCAGGAACACCACGATGCCGACGGCGAAATTGCCGCCCACCAGGAAGTGCCCGAAGGCCTCGATCACCTTGCCGGCGGCATCCGGACCGGTGTGGCCATTGAGCAGCACCACCCGCGTTGACGCGACGTTGAGCGACAGGCGCAACAGCGTGGTCAAAAGAAGCACGGTTGGAAAAGCGGCGAAATCCATCGGCCGGTTGGCATACACCGAAGCCAGGAGAACGATCAGCGCGAGCGCGATATTGAAGGTGAACAGCAGATCCAGCAGGAACGGCGGCAGCGGCAGGATCATCGTGGCCAGCACCACCACGATGAACAAGGGCGCGGCCAGGCCGCGTAGCGGAATGGCGCGCCAGCCGCCGGCGGGAAGCGTGAAGGTGCTCATGTAACCGCCCTCTTGCGGCTGCACGAGATGTGCGCCTGGGGACGACGCGCGCTACCTTCGGGCAGCCTGGCACGGATGCTCATGCGAGAACTCCTTCATGGGCCGGGTCGAGTTCGGGCGGCACCGCGATCGCGCTGGGTGCAACCGGCATCGGCCCGCTACGCATCGCCTTCAACTGGAATACCCAGGCCAGCACCTGCGCCACCGCGTTGTAGAGCGCGGCCGGAATCTCGGCTTCGAGCTCCGCATGCTTGTAGAGGGCGCGCGCCAGCGGCGGCGCTTCCAGCATCGGTACACCATGCTCTTCAGCCAGCGCGCGAATGCGCGCGGCAACCTCGTCGGTGCCCTTGGCCACCACCCGTGGCGCACGCATGCTCGCGCCCTGGTAGGACAGGGCCACCGCATAGTGGGTCGGATTGGTGACCACCACATCGGCCGTGGGCACCGCCGCCATCATGCGGCGCCGCGCCGCCTCACGCTGGCGTGCCCGCAGCTTGCCCTTGATCTGCGGGTCGCCCTCCGACTCTTTCGACTCGCGCTTGACCTCGTCCGTCGACATCCGCAGTTGCTTGGCATGCTGCCACAGCTGCAGCGGCACATCCGCCATGGCGATCAGGATCAGGATTGCCGCCATCCAGACGAAGTCGCGCGTGATCAGGTGGCCGGCAAAGGCCGCGGCCGCGCCTGGCGACTGGTTGAGCGGCAGGATGAAGGCTTCCTGGTCGCGCCACAGCTGCCAGCCGACCACGCCGCCGATCAGCAGCACTTTCGCGATTGCCTTGCCCAATTCGGCCAGGCTATCCACTGACACCAGGCGCGCCAGTCCCGTCAGGGGATTGAGTCGATTGAAATCCGGCACCAGGGGCTCGGTACTGAACAACCATCCACCAATGGCCAGCGGCGCGAACAAGGCAGCGCAGAACAACACCGCCAGAACCGGCAAGGCCGGCACGAACCCCTGCCAGGCAAGTTGTCCGGCCTGCTCCAGAGCGATGGCTGGATCGAAGGCACTGGAACGCGTGAGGGTCAGGGCACCGCGCAGGAACGCAAGCGACTGCTGGGCGATGTAGGGGCCGGTGGCGGCCAGCGTAGCGGCACCGGCCAGCAGCAAAGCAGCGGTGGTGAGCTCACGCGAGCGCGGCGTCTGGCCTTTTTCGCGTGCTTCATCGAGCCGCTTTTGCGACGCAGGTAGTTCGCGTTCGGTGTCTTGCTGTTCCGCCATGGGCGGCGCCTCGCGGTCGTCGGATAACGGCTCAATTATTCAAGGTGGCAAGGTCCGGAGATGCGCCAAAGAGGCCTGAAAAAGCAGGTTTGTTCAAGACCTGCGCTGCGCGTGCTTGGTCAAGAATTGTCTGCAAGGCCTGCCAAGCCGAACCAGCGCTACCGGTCGCGGCGCGAAAGCCTCGCACTGCGAGGCTGCAATCACCGGCCGTCGGCTGATTCAAGGGGACATCAATGGGACGCTTCGCAGCAGCCGGTTTTGCCGGCGCAACCGTGGATTGCGATGTGGTGGCCGGGGAAGCCTGGTCCGCCGCTTCAGACAACGCCGATTCAAGCGCCGCGGTCGATGAGGCTTTCGCGGTCGAGGAAATCGAATTGCTGGAGGTCGATTATGATTTGCTGTCGTTGATCGCGCGGCGGCCAAGCCGGCGTGCACGCAGTCACCGGGTCGCATGAGACCTTCTGCCAAACGGCGGCACACCACAGCGACCGGTGCTGCGTGCTTGCCCGTTCAGGGCCTGACTTGCCTGTCGGCTGCTTCGGCCGGCTTCGAAGCCGAAGCGAAAGGTTGCGCCCGCGCGCGCAAGGGAAGGCGCCTCGAGGCGCCCGCTTTAGCGGGTCACGTTGCAATGCACCGTTGAATCTTTCGGGTTGGGCAAAGTTCGGCCCGCACAAGAAAGCCGAAGCGCACCCGTTTGCGCACCAAACAACAAAGAAAGATGCCGCCCCGCGCTGTGCCGGACGCGGATTACCAGCGCCCAGGGCCGTCCGCCATGAGTCGGGGAAGCAACGCCGCTCCGGGCGACCTTCTCACAGGTCATGCCGTTGATGCAGGCAAGCTTGGGAGCCACAAGCGCCCGCGGCGTCTGCAGGCGGCACTTGCGCCCAATGGCCCATGCGCTTCAGGCGGCCCTGATGCCAAAGCGACCAATGCTGCCTTGCAGCGATTGCGCGAGCGCTTCGAGCTGCCCGGCCTGACCGGACATGGCCTCGATAGCCACCGCATTTTCCTCCGACATGCGGGCGATGCCCTCGACGTTGTGCGCCAGTTGCGTACTGGCGCTCGACTGCTCGAGAAGGCGGTGAAAAATGGACCGCTGCGGCCGGTTTGCAGACGGCGATTCCCAAATCCGGCAGGCTGCTAGACCCCGGCGGGCATGTTCGGCGTCTTGGTGATCGCGGTGGTTTCGCACACTTCGCGCACCTTGAAATTGTTGATCCCGAAGTGCTCGCGCCCTCCCAGTGAAGACAGCAGCAATTCCGTCTTGTTCGAGCCGGCGGGCCTGGCTTTCTGGTCGATCATGTTCATCAGTTTGAATTCGCTGGCGCCGATCGGGATGTCCGCTTTCTTGAAGTTGGTTGACAGAAGAGGTCCGGGTATCAGACGCTCTTAGGGCCGCGATTCAGCGAATCGGAGCCCGCAACAGAGAAGTTGATCCGGGTGTGGCCGGCGCCGCCGGTTCGACCGGCACGGGCTTCGGGGGCTGCGTTGCCATGGTCGCGGGCGCCAGCGCTTCCCCGGCCGCGGCGACGCTGCCGACTTCGAGCGCGGGCCCTTCCTTGGTGATGGCTTCCTCGGCTTCCCGATTGAGCACCATGATGCTGATGCGTCGGTTGCTGGCGTCCAGCGGATCAACGGGTTTGAGCGGCACGGACGAGGCGAGGCCTACCACGCGCAGTATTTTCTTCTCGGCCAGGCCTGCGGCAATCAGTTCGCGTCGCGCCGCGTTGGCACGATCGGCCGACAAGTCCCAGTTGCCATAGCCGCGCTCGCTGCCGGGAAACGGCGCAGCGTCGGTATGGCCGGAGATGCCGATCCTGTTCTCGACCTCGCCCAAGGCGCGGCCGATCTCGCGCATGATGATGCGCGTGTGATCCTTGAGCACCGCACGACCGGAATCGAACATCGGTCGATTTTGTTCGTCCACAATCTGGATGCGCAGGCCTTCGGCGGTGATGTCCAGGCGCACCTGCTCCCTGAATTGCGCCAGCACCCCGTTGGCCGACAGCATGGCGTCGACCTTGAGCTTGATTTCCTCCAGCCGGGCACGCTCGATCCGCTTCGCCTCCGCCTTGGCCGCCTGCAGGTTGAAGGATTTTCTCTCTGGCGCGGCATCGCCATTCTTTACCTGGCCGGTCTGGCGTGTCAGGTCCTGTCCACCGCCCTTGAGAATGCTGGAACTGTCGCCGCTGCCCGAACCTCCCGCCATCGCGACCTTGAGCGGCGAATTGAAGTAATCGGCAATGCCCTCGAGATCGCCCTGGGCCGTCGAGCCCAGCAGCCACATCAACAGGAAGAACGCCATCATGGCGGTCACGAAATCGGCATAGGCGATCTTCCAGGCGCCGCCGTGGGCGGAGTGGCCGGCCTTATTGATCCGCTTGACGATGATCGGCTGCAGTTTCTTCGCGTCGCCCGCCATGTTTCCTTATCCCCAGGTCGCCTGATCGTTGCGCATCAACAGCTATTTCTTGCTCTTGACGTGCGATTCCAACTCGGTGAAGTTGGGACGTTCGGTCGAGAACAGCACCTTGCGTCCGAATTCGATGGCTATCTGCGGTGCGTATCCCTGCATGCTCGCCAACAGGACGGTCTTGATGCACTGCAATTCCTTGCCGGCTTCCTCGATTTTCTGCTCCATCAGGCCGGCCAGTGGTTCGACGATGCCGTAGGCAAGCAAAATTCCCAGGAAGGTGCCGACCAGCGCAGAGCCGATCATGCCGCCCAGGATCGCCGGCGGCTGACCGACCGAACCCATGGTGTTGACCACGCCCAGCACGGCCGCGACGATGCCGAACGCCGGCAAACCACCCGCCAGACGCGTGATGGCGGCGGCCGGCGCATGCGCCTCCTGGTGATGAGTTTCGATTTCGCTGTCCATCAGGGATTCGATTTCGTGCGCGTTCAGATTGCCCGATACCATCATGCGCAGATAGTCGGTCACGAATTCGGTGACGTGATGGTCGGAGCCGACGGTCGGATACTTCTGGAACAGGGGCGAGTTGTGCGGGTCTTCGACATCCTTCTCGATCGACATCAACCCGTCCTTGCGTACTTTCTGCAGGATCTCGAACATCAGGGCCAGCAACTCCATGAAACGTGCCTTGGTGTACTTGCTGCCCTTGAAGCAGTTCCCAAGGCCCTTGACCGAGGCCTTGATGACCTTCATCTGGTTGGTGGCGATGAATGCGCCCAGGGCGGCACCGACGATGGTGATGGTCTCGAACGGCAGGGCTTTCAGGATCACCTGCATGTTGCCGCCGTGGACGATGTACACCCCGAAGATGCAGCCGAGCGACACGACATAACCGATGATGACGAACATGCTTTGGCCCGTGAAAGTGAAAGCGTCGGGAAGCCGCGCCCGCCTGGCCGCGACGCCACCAGCCCAGGGGCTACAGCGCCGGCGACTGCGAGCCGGTCTTCATGGAGGCATAAGTTAGCAATCCGGGCCTCCATGCCATCTTGGAAACAGGGGGCGCATTAGGCGCCATTTCCCTTCGCAGGGAAGTTCCGGAACCGGTGCCCGCACCGGCGCGCCTCGCAGGCTGCACCGCCTTGTTCGATCAAGGCCGGCCCGCGCCTGGCAGCCGCATCTGGTGGCGGCTGCCGTGTCCCGACCGGCTGCTAGTGTAGTGCTTCACAATTACGGGAACCAACGTCGCCTCGCCGAGTCAAAGAAGCATCAGGTTGATTTTGGAGATGGCGATGCGGGTAGCAAGTGCGATTGAATTGGACGACGCG
>JBEIFV010000246.1:0-7343 GCA_040382235.1 Burkholderiales bacterium | reverse complement strand
TGGCGCAAAGCCGGGACGCCGAAGGCGATGGCCGCGGAAGTGAAAAAAGGCCAGTCTGCAGAGACACGGTCGTAATGCTCATCCGCGATGTGCAGCGTGAGGCGCACGCCTTCAAGGCTGATGAGGCAATTGGCCAGCTTGTGCTGCACCGCCTGGAAGCTGCCGATCGGCTTGCCGAACTGCTGCCGTTCCTGCGCATAGTCGACCGCCATCTCGAACGCGCGACGCGCAGCGCCGTGTGCGCGCGCAAGCAGGCACAGACGGCGCAATCGGTGCAGATCGAGTTGCAGGCTTGCCGCCAGCGGCAGACGCAGCGCCTGCGCACCTGAGAAGGACAGCTCGGCCTGCCCGGCCATGCCCATGGCGCGTGCGGGTGCGGCCACGCAAGCCGGCCCGGCGCAGGAAAGCAGGGCCATCACTCCGTCTTCGGGCCCTGAGGTCAGCAAATGGGTTGCGGCCGACCCGCCATCGACGAAGCGCAACACGCCATCGGCATGCGTGCCGCGCAGCGCGACAGTACCGGCGTTCGCATCGCCATCGGCCGCGCCAAATGCCCATGCCAGCCTGGCGTCGCCTGAGTGCAGGGTCGCGAGAAACGCGTTTGCCTGGGGATCGGCGGACTGGCCGAACGCCAGATTGGCCAGCACGGTGTCCTGCAACGGCACCGGGCAGGCTGCGCGCCCGAGTTCTTCCATGACCACCAGAACCTCGGCCATGCCGCCCATTTCGGCATCGGCGCCCAGCACGGTGAGCCCCTGCCCCGCCAGGCCACGCCAGATCGCGGCCAGGGCGGTCGGGTCCGCATGCGCGGCAACAGCGTCGGCGACGGGCCAGTGCTGGCCCATGAAGCCGCGTACCGAATCGCGCAGAAGCGCGCGCTCTTCCGCGCCTGCCTGGGACCCCCCGCTCATGTGCTCACGACTGTGCGCACTCAATCGGCGCGGATGTTGTTGTCACGGATCACCGGCGCCCAGCGCGCCACATCCTCGGCGATCATGTCGCCCACCCGCCTGGGGGTGGCGGTCTTGGCCTGCACGCCAAAGCCGGCGAAACGCTTCTGCATCTCCGGCGTGTCGAGCGAGCGGTTGATCGCATCGTTGAGCTTGCCCACCACATCGGCTGGCGTATTGGCCGCGGCGATGAAGCCGAACCAGGTTTCGGCTGCGTAACCCGGCAATACCGAGGCCACCGGGGGCGCACCCGGCGCCAGTGGCGAAGGCTCGGGCGAGGTCACCCCCAGCAGCTTCAACTTGCCGTTGGCGATGAAGCCGTTCATGGCGGCCGAGGCGGTGGTGATGAGCATCTTCACCTCGCCGGCGACAATCGCATTGGTGGTGGGCGCCTGTCCCTTGTAGGGAATATGGGTCATCTTCAGGCCCGCCGTGCGGGCGAACAGTTCGCTTGCCAGGTGGCCGAAGGAGCCGGTACCCGCCGAGGCGAATTCCACCGGATTGGGCTGCTGCTTCACGTACTCGATGAACCCCTTCAGATCAGTGGCGGGCACCACCGGGTTGACCACCAACATCAACGGCGCGGTGGAGACCAGTGCCACCGGCGAAAAATCCTTGACGCCGTCGAAGCCGGCGTCCTTCACCACATAGGGCGTCACCGCGACGATACCGCTGTTGATGAACAGCAGCGTGTGTCCGTCCGGCGTCGAGCGCGCCACTTCGCGTGCGGCGACGATGCCGGAGGCGCCGGGCTTGTTTTCGACAACCAGCGGCTGGCCCAGTATCTTCTGCACCGGTTCCTGCAGCGCGCGCGCCATCAGGTCGGTGGTGCCGCCGGCCGGATAGGGCACCACGATGCGGATCGGCTTGTTGGGGAAGCCCTGGGCCATCAGCGTGGCGGGCGCGGCCAGGGCCGCGGCCAGCAGCAGGGGAAGCAGGTGTTTCATGTTCATCTCCGTTATTTGAGCAAATCGCGCGCAATCACCATGCGCTGAATCTGGTTGGTGCCCTCGAAAATCTGTGCCAGCTTGGCGTCGCGCATCATGCGCTCGACCGGATAGTCGCGCGTGTATCCATAGCCGCCGAACACCTGCACCGCGTCGGTGGTGACCTTCATCGCCATGTCGCTGGCGAAGCACTTGGCCATGCTGGCCAGCACGTTGAGGCGTTTCCAGTCGCCGGCGTCCCCGGCGCGCGCGCATTCGTACACCAGGGCGCGCGCCGCCTCGATGTTCATCACCATGTCGGCCAGCATGAACTGCACGCCCTGGAATTCGCCGATGGACCGCTTGAACTGCTTGCGTTCTTTCGCATAGGCCACCGAGGCATCCAGCGCCCCCTGCGCCAAACCCACCGATTGGGCGCCGATGGTGGGGCGATTCAGGTCCAGCGCGCGCATGGAAGCGCGAAAGCCCTTGCCCTCCTCACCCACCAGGTTCTCGGCCGGCACCCGCACATCATCGAGAAAGATCGGCGTATTGGGTGCGCCGCGCCAGCCCATCTTGCGCTCATGCCTGCCGAAAGTGATGCCCTTCATCTTCTTTGGTTCGAGGATGAAGGCGGATATTCCGTCGGCGCCGGAATCGCCGCTGGTACGGGCCATGAGAACGATGAAATCGGCCACCACGCCATAGCTGCACCACTGCTTGCGACCGTTGATCACGTACGAGTCGCCGTCCTTCACCGCGCGCGTGCTCATGGCGCTCACGTCCGACCCGGCCTGCGGCTCCGAAATGGCGATCGCCGTCGGCACGCCCCCTTTGGCGATGATCGGCAGGAAGCGTTGCCTTTGCTCCTCCGAGCCGAAGTGCAACAAGGGCATGATGAACATGGTGTTCAAGCCCGCCAGCGAGCCGCAGGCCGGTGACACGCGCGAAATCTCCTCGCGCGCCATGCACATCAGGGTCAGGTTGCCGTTGGGGCCGCCGTACTGTTCCGGCACCCACAGCTGCATCAGGCCCATGTCGCCCATGATGGGCAGCAGTTCGTCGGGAAAGCGGTCGGTTTCGTCGATCTCGGCTGCGATCGGCACGATGTGCTTCTCGACCATGCGGCGGATGCTTTCGCGGAAGGCGAGTTGCTCTTCGGTGAAGTTCATGGATCAGTCCGGTGGTGGCCGCGAGCCGCCTGGTGGTGGCGCGCGGTTTTGGCACTTGCAATTAATGGTAGGACCATTTAGCATAAATGCCTGCCCATCCACTGTCAAGCCATCATGTCCGCAAAATCCGCAGTCGACTATTCACGCTATGAGTGCCTGAAGATCGAGAAGGAAGGCAAGCTCGCGATTGTCACGCTCAACCAGCCCGAAACGGGCAACCGCATAGCGCACCAGTTTCATGTCGAGCTGCAGGACATCTGGGCCGACCTGGCACGCGATCGCGACGTGAATGCCATCCTGCTGCAGGGCTCGGGCAAGTACTTTTCGGTAGGCGGCAACGTCAAGGGCATGCTGGAGCGCCCCGGCGGCGACGTGTTCGAGGAGGGCGAGATGATCGAGCCTTCCGGGGGTATGCGCATCGTGCAGAACATCCTCGATTGCGCCCAGCCGATCGTCTGCGCCATCAATGGCGACTGTATCGGCCTGGGCGCCACCGTCGCCCTGTTCTGCGACATCACCGTGGCCGCTGAAGGGGCACGCATCGCCGACCCGCATGTGAAGATCGGCCTGGTGGCGGGTGATGGCGGCGCGGTGATCTGGCCGCTGCTGGTAGGCCCGAATCGCGCCAAGGAGTTCCTCATGCGCGGCACGCTCATCAAGGGCGAGGACGCCGCCCGCATGGGCCTGGTCAATCATGCCGTGCCGCAGGATGAGGTGTACAGCAAGGCACGCGAGATCGCGGAAGAACTGGCCAACGGCCCCACCTGGGCGATCCGCTGGACCAAGCTTTCGGTCAACAAGCAGTTGAAGGCGCAACTCAACCTGATCCTGGACACCTCCTATGCGCTCGAGATGGTGACCTTCCAGACCGAGGACCACAAGGAAGCGGTGCGCGCCTTCGTCGAGAAGCGCAAGCCCGTGTACACCGGGCGCTGACCTTCGGTAGCCGCACGCCATGGCCGAAGACTCCGCGAGCGTCGTTCATTTCGAGCCGATCCAGACCCGGCGCGCGTTCGAGGAAATCTGCCACCGCATTCGCGAGCAGGTGGCCGAAGGCAGGCTCAAGCCGGGCGACAAGCTGCCGGCCGAGCGTGAACTGGCGCAGCAACTTGGCGTCGGGCGCAATGCCCTGCGCGAGGCACTGCGCAGCCTGGAGATCGCAGGCATCATCCGCCTGCAAAAAGGCGTCAAGGGCGGCGCCTTCATCCGTGAGGGCGACGCCGGGCGCATGAACCAGGTGGTGCAGGACATGTTCTCGCTGGGCTCGATCACCGTCGACGAGCTCACCGAGGCGCGCCTACATATCCAGGACCTGGTAGTGCGCCTGGCATGCGCACGCGCTGCCACGGCGGATTTCGACGCGCTTGCCGCCAACATCGACCGCACCGAACAGGTCACCCGGAACGGCGATTTCCTGAACCGCGTGGAATGTTCGCGCGAGTTTTACAGCCTGCTGGCGGCCGCCACCCGCAATGACGTGCTGTCGATGATGGTGGCTTCGCTCACCGAGATCCTGATGAAGTTCGTCTACGCCCGGGTGGCCTCCGGCGGCAACCCGCAGCCGCGCCTGGTTGAAAAGCGCCGCGAGTTCGTGGCCGCACTGCGCGCGCGTGACGCCGCAGCCGCCTGCAAGTTGATGCGAAGCCACCTCGAGTCGGTGCACCGCCTGCTCAAGGAGCCGCTTCCCGGCGCACGCGCCCGGACGACACCCCGCCCTGCACGCACGCGTAACATGCCGGCCTCGACAATCATCAAGGCTTCAAGGGCACGCACATGACCGCAACGCCACAGACCGATGCGCTGGCCGGCATCCGCGTGCTTGATTTCACCAGCATGATCGCCGGGCCCTACGCCGGCCGGCTGCTGGCCGACCTTGGCGCCGAGGTGATCAAGATCGAGCCGCCGGGTGGCGAGGACATGCGCCAGCGTGCCCCCCTGCGGCAAGGCCACAGCACCTATTTCGGCCAGCTCAACGCCGGCAAGAAAAGCGTTGTGCTCGACATGAAGACCCCGCATGCCATGGCGCTGGTGAAGCAGATGGTCGAAAAGGCTGACGTCGTGCTGGAGAACTTTCGCCCCGGGGTGATGGCCCGCCTGGGCCTGGATTACGAAACGCTCGCCGCGATCAATCCGCGCCTGGTTTACTGCTCCATCTCCGGCCACGGGCAAACCGGCCCGAAGGCGGACCAACCCGCCTACGCCCCCATCGTGCATGCCTCCAGCGGCTTTGACCGCGCCCTGATGCACTATGCCGGCGACCGCGACCAGCCCGCGCCCGGCGCGGTGTTCATTGCCGACATCCTGGGCGGAATCTATGCCATGTCGGGCATCCAGAGCGCGCTGCTGCAGCGCTCGCAGACCGGCCTGGGCCAGCGGGTCGACGTGGCCCTGACCGACTGCATGTTGAACCTGCTGGTCTACGAATTACAGGCCGCGCAACTGCCGCCGGCTGCCGCCCGCTTTACCTACGGCCCGATCCGCGCCAGCGACGGTGACCTGATCGTCACGCCGATCACGCACCGCAACTTCCTTTCCCTGTGCGAAGCCATCGGCCGACCGGAACTCAAGGCCGACGAGCGCTTCGCCACCATCGCCATGCGCAGCCGCAACTGGCGCGACCTGATGAATACCGTCGAGGCATGGTCAAAGGTGCGCACCGTCGCCGACTGCCTCGCGGCATTCGACGCCGGCGGCGTGCCGAGCGCCCGCTACAACGAACCCGCCGATGCGCTCACCGACGAACAGCTGCTCGCGCGCGGCACCTTCGTGAAAGTGCGCGACGCGGTGGGCGAATTCACCGGGGTGAATCCGCCGTACCGCCTGTCCGGCTCGAAAGCGGATTTGCGCTCGCCGGTGCCGCAGGCCGGAGAGCACACCGAGACGGTGTTGAGGAAGGTTCTCGGGATTGGCGCAGACACCCTGGCCGAAGCCAGGAGAAGCGGCGCATTCGGCGCTTGAACGCGACGGGAGCATCCCGCTCGACCTGGGCATGCCCGGTATATCCCGTGCCTGCGCGCTCTCGAGTGACCTTGCTTTTGGTGCCGAGGGTGTCAGCGTCCGCTTGTGCGCGCAGTGGTCATCGCGGCATCCGCCACAAGCTCACTTCAGAAAAGCCAGCACCGGCGCCAGCGAACGCTCCGCATCCTCCTCCTGCGGCACATGCGCCAGCCCGGGAAGGATGACGACCGTGCTCTTTTTCAGCACCTTCACGTAGTCCTGCGCGTTGGCCGCCGGAATCATCCGGTCCTTCTCGCCCCACAGCAACAGCACCGGTGCTTCAATCAGCGTGAGCAATGGCTCTGGCGGCTGCAGCACGGTTTGCCGCATGCGCACCAGCATGGCCTCGCGCACGCCAGTCAGAAGCATGAGTTCATGGTAGCGGTCGACCACCGCATCGGTGAGGCGCGCCGGGTCGGCGTAGGCCGGCTTGAGGTTCATGCGCATGACGGCGCGCGGCAGCACGTAGCGCATCGCCGCAAGGAAGGACGGCACTTCGGGGGCCTTGCCATACTCGAAGCCCGGGCTGGCGAAGCCGTCGGGTGCGACCAGCACCAGCTTGTCAGTGCGTGCCGGATACTTCGCCGCGAAGGTCCAGGCGATGCGCCCGCCGATGGAGTTGCCCACCAGGCTCGCCCGCGCGACCCCCAGCTTGTCCATCAAGGCATTCAGGATTTCGAGGGCACGGGCATCGGTGTAGTCGCCCTTCGGGTCCGGGCCGGTGAGGCCGGAACCGGGCAAATCGAAACGGATGACGCGCATGTCGCGTGACAAGGGTTTCGCCCAGTCTTCCCAGGTGTGCAGGCTGGAACCGAAGCCATGCAGCAATATCACTGCTGGTGCGGATTTGGGACCGCTGTCCCGCACATGCAGTCGAATACCTGCGACCCCGATGAAATCGTCGGGCGTATTCGCATACCTGGCCTCCATCGCGGCGCGGTCGCGGTCAGGCGTCCACAACCAGTAGCACAGCACCACGATGACCAGGGACAACACCAGTACGATGGTCTTCAATTACGCTTCCTCAGTTGTGCAGCATTTTCTGCGCGGAACAGCGGCAAGCGATCCCAACTCTGACCGGCGCGCCTTTGCAATCACGCTATCCGGGAGCCCGCCCGGCCAGCATGAATTCCGCCGCCCGCTCGCCGATCATCATGGAAGGCGCGCTGGTATTGCCGCCAATGATGTCCGGCATGATCGAGGCATCGGCAACGCGCAAGCCGTCGATGCCGTGTACGCGCAGGCCGGCATCGACCACCGCCAGCGGGTCGCCGGCCGGACCCATCTTGCAGGTGCCG
>JBEIFV010000245.1:0-7424 GCA_040382235.1 Burkholderiales bacterium | reverse complement strand
TGTCGATAAGCTTGAAACGGTGGCTGCCGGAATGGTCGTTGACGTAGAGGCCGTATTGCCCGCCGGTGAGCGTGAGGTTCTGCAGGGTCACATCGGTGACGCCCGCCAGTTGCACCACGTATTGCCCGCCGCTGGTGTTGGCACGATCAAGCACGGTCGCGCCATTGACCGCACCGCGAATGGTGACCCCGGCATCCTGCGCCGCGATCGCCAGGTTGGTGGTGAGCGTATAGACACCGGCATCGACCAGCACCAAGTCACCGGGCTTCAAGTCGTAGGCATTGAGCAGCGCCTGCAGCGAAGCCATCGGCTTGTCCGCCGAGCGCCCGTCATTGCTGTCGTCGCCAATCGCGGTCGCATACTCGTCGCCCGTGCGCGAAGCGTCGTTGACATAGTAGATGGCAATGGTGCCGGCGACATTGAATGGCGCGTCCGACAGGTCGGTCACCGCCGGTTGGTCGAGCGAGGAAACGCGCAGGGTATAGCTGCCCGCCGGGAACTGCGTATCGGTCACCAGCCAGTCGAATTCGCCGTCATTGGCTTCGCTGGCCGCGATGTTGGTCCAGAGGCTGCCGTTGGTGCTGGCCTCGAGCTTGACGTTGCCGGTGAAGCCGGCGGAACGCCAGCGCAGCTTGGTGGTTTCGCCTTGCGTTATGGTCTCGCCGCCATTGGGGTTCATCACCCGCAGGTACTGCGCCGGGCTCAACGAGGCGAGGCTGGTATTGCCGTCGGCGCCGATGTTCACATAGTTGCCGTTGGGCGCGGGTTCATTGGCGAATGGCTGGCCGAGCGCGCCGCTGTCAATCGCCGGCGAGGTGGCGTTATCGGGCGTAAGCACGCCGGCTTGCAGCACCGGCAAGCCGGCGCTGCCCGTAACCGGCGCCAGCGAGCCGCCGTGGAAGCTGCCATGCACGCTCTGCAAATGGAAGTCGTCGTCGCGTCCGTCGACCAGCGGGTTGGCATAGCCCAGGATCGCGTCGGCGCCATCGATATCGACGAACAGCGGATCGGTGTAATGACTGTTGGCGTCGGTGAACGCCGCGTTGCGCCACAGTGCCAGGCTGTTGCGGTTGGCGCCTTGCCAGATGCCGACCGCGCCCTGGAAAATGTTGAAGTCGGAGATGAAGCCATCCTGCGAGTCGGCCGCCACCACGATCGCCGAGCCGGTCAATGACCACAGTATGTTGTTCAGGAGCAGCGCGTTGTCGGCATTGCCGGTAATGCTGATGGCATTGCCGCTCGGCTGATACACGGTATTGCCGATGAACTGCGCGGCGTTGCCGCTCTGCATCAGCACGCCCTGCGTGCTGTTGGCATAGATCAGGTTGCTGCGCGCAATGCCGTTGTAGTAAAGATTCAGGCCGGTGGCGTTGCTGTAGATGGTGTTGCCGGTGACAGTGCTGGAGCCGGCGTAGATGCCTTCAAGGGCATTGGCATAGGCGCGATTCTCGCTCGCCGTGCCGCTTTGAATCTCGATGCCGCGCCGGTTGTTGTACGAGACGTTGCGCTGCGCTTCGCCGGACGATACGTAGATGCCGGTCTCGCTGTTGCCACTGGCCAGGTTGCCGGCCACAAGCACGTTGCTGCTGGCGAAGATGCCGTAGCCGGTGTTGCCGATGAAACGGTTGCCCTGCCCTGCGGCAAGATCGGTGCTGCCGACCAAGGCCTGGGCGCTGCCTCCCGCGTAGAAGTTGAGGCCGGTACCGAGATTTCCCTGGAACAGGCTGCCCTGCACCCGCGTGGCGCCGGTGTAGTACAGGTAGGCACCCCCGGACTGATTGCCGATGAACTCGCTGGCGCTTAAGGATCCCAGCGCGCTTTGCGCGAACAAGCCGTAGCCCTGGTTGCCCACACTGGTGACGTCCTCCAACCCGCCCAGCGGCCCGACGACATACAAGCCGGTACTGGCGTTGTTGCGCAGGTCAAGATGCGACCAGGTGGCGAGCGCGGACGACACATCGGCGCGAATCCCTTCCTGGCTGTGGCCCGACGCTTCGATGTAGTCGAGATCGACACTCTCGGACCCGCCGCCAACCAGGATGCCGCGCTGCGCATCGACCAGGCGCAGATGGCTGATGGAGACAAAATCGGTATCCGACAAGTCGATCAGCGCCCACTGCTTTTCGTTAGCCACGATCGGGAACAGGGTCGCGAACCGGCCTTCCCCGGTCGGCCCGGTCATGAAGAAGCCTTCGTCGATGCCCAGCCCGCGACTCACGGACCCCGAGAGCGCGATCGGGTCGATCAGCCCGTAGTTGCCGGTATCCACATACAGGTTGGCGCCGGCCTGCAGGTCGTAGACGCGGAACAGGTTGACCGGGTTGGGCTTGGGCGCATCGGCGCGCTTGCCGGTGTTGCGGTTGTCGCCAATCGCGTCAGGCGTGGTCTCGTCGCCCAAGTTGCTGGCGTCATCCACCCAGTAATCGAGGCCATCCTCCGGCACGGTGAACGGCTCCTGACTGCGGTCGAACACGATTGGCTTGTCCACCAACGACACCTGCACGCGCAGGCCGTAGGTGCCGAAATCGACGCCGCTGTTGCCCGGAATCCAGGTGAACTGCCCCGAATCCGGCGTGGCCGCGACAATATTGGCCACCCACTGCGGGCCATCGGCGCCATCGCGATAGAGGTCGATGCGTACCGGCGAATCGTCGGTATTGCCGAAGGTCTCCCAGCGGATGTTGATCGGCTTGAAGCGCTCCCAGTCCATGTAGAGATCCGGGGAGCGCAGGTCGATGCGCGGCGTGCCGGCGACGGCCAAATCGACACTGTCATGGCCATAGGCGCCCAGATCCGGCGCCATGCCTTCGCTCACCTTGTAGAGGAAGGCGTGATCGAAATAGCCGTCGGCATTTCCGCCGCCATCGCGGTTGGTCTTGTAGACAAATTCAACGCTGCGCGTGCCAACGGGCACGTCGGCACGCTGGCCGACCAGTTCCCAGCGATTGGTCGTGCCGCTGGCACGGGCGACGGCGGTGGCCAGCACATCGCCGGCTGCGTCACGGAAAATCAGCTGCACCTCGCCGCGATCGGCCGGCGCTTCGGCGGCCATGCGTACCCTGCCGCCGAACAGCATTTCCACATCCTGGCTGTCGGCTTCCAGGGCGGAGAGACCCAACTGCGCCAGGGTAAAGGTCTGGCGCGCAAAACCGCCTTCGACGCTGCCGGCGAAGAAATAAGCATTGCCTTCGTAAGCCACCGGTGTCGCGCTGCGCAGCGCCGCGCCCACATTGGTTTCCCACCCGGCAAGCGAGCCTTCAAAACCCGGATTGGCCAGCAGGTTCACATAGGAAGGCGGTGTCCCGTTATCCACCAGCGCATTGCCGCCATCGACGCCGGGTGAACTGAAGCGCTGCAGCGCTACCGGCTGCAACACGCGGAAATCATTGGCGAGCGGGCTCACGAAGCGCGGCTCGGCCCAACCCGGATTGACCACCGTGGCACCGATCGAATGCAGGTCGAAGCGGGCAAGATCGGCCTGCCAGTCGAGAATGTCGAAGAAGTCCTTGGCCCAGAAGCCGACCTTGCCGGAACCGGAGGTGAACAGATTGTTGTAGTCGCTGTGGAAGTTGAAGCGGCTGTCGTTGGCGACGTAAATGTCGTAGCCTTCCATCGCCCACATCAGGTTGTTCTGCACCTCGACTTCCGACGAACCACCCTGCACCCGCAAGTTGTCGCCTTGCGGCGCATAAAACGTGTTGTTGAAAATACGCACATCGTTGCGGCCATCGACCAACACGCCGAAGCCGGTGTTGCGATAAAACAGGTTGTGCAGGATGCGCTGTTCCGAGGTGGCGGCAATCGCCGTGCCGTTGGCCGACAGGCGGTTGAACTGGATCAGGCCACTGAACGCCGATACACCGGTGGTGTTGGCTGCGATGTCATTGGCGAAATCGAGGGTGTCGCCGCCGATGCGCCCGGAGCCGCTGATGCCCACCTGGTTGTCGTGCACATGCTGGTTCTGCACGCGCGCGTTGGTCAGCAACACGCCAGTCACGTTGCCGTAGATCTCGTTGGGCCGCGCTGCCGGATTGAAGAAGCCCAAAGCCTGCGCCGGATTGTCAATGCTCGAAGCCACGCCAATGGTATTGCCGTGGATGCGATTGGCCGACAGGTTGACCGCGACCCCGTAGTTGACGCCGGTCACCGCGTCCTGAAAGTCGTTGCGCTCGATCGCGCCGCCAAATGCCGCCAAGATGTCGAGCGCGACCGTGCGCGCGCTGACCAGGTTGTCGGCAATCACGCCGTTCGCGGCCTGCGCGATGCGCAAACCCGCGGAATCGCCGATGAGCTGGTTGTCACGCACGCTCCAGGCGCTGCCTGCGTCGATGCGCAAGGCCACGCTACCGGCAATCTGGTTGAAACGCAACAACCAGCCACTGGCACCGGCACCCGCGACCACACCGCCGCTGATGCTCGAATGCACCACCTGGCCGCCGCTGCCGCCATTGATCGACAACCCTCCCTGGAGAGTTGATTCGGTGATCACGCTGCGCTCAGCCAGCGTAACTGACCCGTTGACGGTAAGGCGCTGCAGGGTCACACCCTCCGCCCCCGCTTGCACCACCACATTGCCGGTGATGGTGGAGCCCGGGGCGCCCACGATCAGCACACCGGAATCCTGGGCGGCGACCGTGAAGCCGGCCTGCGCGCCCTGCACCACGATGATGTCGCCGGCGCCCAGGTCGTTGGCATCGAGCAGCGCCTGCACGGTCTGGCCGGGCTCGCCGTTGGCGATGCGCGTGATGCCAAAGGAAGACTGGGTGGCACGCAGCAGAATTTCCGGGTTGCCCGCCTGCGTCTCCTGCCAGGCGATCACCGGACGGCCGCTGCCATCGACCGCCAGCGCCAGATCCTGCGCATGGTCGGTGGTCAGGGACAGGCCGGTCACGCGCGCATCGCCGCCGATCTGCTCGATGAAATGGCTGCCGTTCCAGGCGCGCGCGAACAGCGTGTCCGGGCCGTTTTCCAGCGGTGTGTTGACCCACGCCAGTTGCAGTACATCGCCGCCGACGGCCAATTGCGGCTGCGCCGGCCGGGTCGAGGCGGCGAACAGGTCGCGCACCAGCGGTGCGCCATTGCCGCTGTACTGGGTGGCGATGATCGCCGCGCCCTGGTCGGAAAACGCCTGCCAGGCGACAAACAAGCCGCTGTCCAGGTAGGCCAGCGTGGGCTGTGCGTGATAGCCCGGCGCCGCCTCCAGCACGGCCGCGATGGCCGCGTTGCCGCTGACGCCGGACAAGGTGTGCGAGCCGGCACGCCCGGCCCAGGTCCCCAGATTGGCAGGCGCGGTCGGAGAAACCGAATACTCCGTGAAGTACACCTGACGCACGCCGCCGAGGTCAAGCGCCGACCAGCCGACCGCCACCTGATCGCCACTGGCCACCAACGCCAGGTCGCGCACATCATCGGGCGTGCCGACCACGCCGCCGCCGTTGACCGCGGCCTGCGCCCCTAGCGCCACCCACTGTCCGCCCTGGAACACGCTGACGAAAATGCGCGCCTGCCCGCCGGCATCGTCAGTCCAGGCCACCAGCGGCCCGTAGTTGCTCATGGCAATGCGCGATTCGAGCGCATGGCCTGTATCGGAAATACCGCCCGGGGTGAGCGAATCGCCCAATGCGACCCATACACTGGCGAGCGCATCGAAGCGCGCCACGCGGATTTCACGCGAACCGTCGGCGCGCGTCTCGGTCCACGAAACGATCGGTTGCCCGTCGCTACCCAGCACCAGCGAAGGGCGCGTCGATGCGGTAGAAGAATTGCTGACACCGCCCTGCGCATCGCTGCCACCCAGGCCCTGCCAGCCGCTGCCATCATGGCGTGCGACGTAGATCTCGAAGTTGCCGGCCCGACTGTCGGACCATGCCACCACCTGGCCCAGCGTGCCGGCGGCCAGCGTCGGGTTTTGCGACAGGCCGACATCGCCGGAAACGCCGCGCCCGCTGGCGCTGCCGCCCAGGTCGGCCCAGCGCCCGCCCTGATCAATCCCGGGCGGCAGGCTGCCGGCAGCGCGCAGGTTGGTGAGCGGGTCCATGACGGCCAAAGGTGCGGCAGTCGCGCTGAAGCCGCCAAAGCTGGCGCTGTCGCCGGCATTGCCGAAATTGACCATGTTCGACACACCGCCGCCGGCCTCGGCGACCGCCATGCCAGCGACGGCTTCGATCAGGTCGTCGCCGCCCTCGCCGAACAGGATGTCGTTGCCGCCCTGGCCGAACAACTGGTCGTTGCCGCTGCCGGCCTCGCCCAGGTTGCTGCCGAAATCGCCGTACAGCCAATCGACGCCCCGGTCATCGCCCGCGGCGTCGATTGCGAAGCCGTACAGGATGTCATGCTGCGCGCCGCCGACCAGCTGGTCGTCACCGGCACCGCCTTCCTGCAGATCGTCACCGGCGCCGCCCTCGATCAGGTCATCACCGGCATCGCCGCGCAGGGTGTCGTTGCCGGCAAGACCATACAGCCAGTCGCGCCCGGCGCCGCCCTCGATCAGGTCGGCGCCATCGTCCGCCCCTGTCATGCGGTCGTCGCCGTCGCCACCGCGCATCACCCCGCCAGTGCCGAAACCGGCGAACATTTCGTCGTTGCCGGCGTCGCCTGTCAGGGTATCGGCACCAAAGCCGCCGTCCAGCCAGTCGTCGCCACCGTTGCCGAACAGGGTGTCGTCGCCTGATTCGCCGTATAGCCGGTCGCTGGCATTGTCGTCCGGGAATTGCTCCGAGGTGGGGCCGGCGGCCGGCGCATGGCCGTACATCAGGTCGCGCCCGCGGTTGCCGTACAGGGTGTCACTGCCGCCCATGCCGTAGGCGGTGTCGTCGCCGAAGCCTGCATCGACCCAGTCATCGCCACTACCGGCGTCGATCACGTCCGCACCGCCCAAGCCCCAGATCACGTCATTGCCACTGTCGCCGAAGATCGTGTCGCCCAGCGCCGGCAAGCCGCCGACCACAGCGTCGCGACCGTTATCCGAGCCGAAAATGCGATCGTTGCCGCCACCGCCACGCAGGATGCCGCCGGCACCGTCACCTGCCACGATCAGGTCGTCGCCACCGCCACCGCTGATCACATCCACCCCGGCGCCGCCATACAGGTCATCGTCGCCGGCACCGCCGGTCATCGTGTCCTCGCCCCCCTCGCCTGTGACCACCCAGTTGAGTGCCTGCAAACCGAGGTCGAGCGTGTCGTCGTCTTCCTCGCCGGTCAATTGCGGGCGGTCGCCGGCGACGCCGGCACCCACCGTTGCGATGCCACCGCCGCTATCGGCGCTGTGATAGTCCACATGCAGGAACAGGCGACCGCCGGCGCTGACCGTGCCATCCAGCAAAAGGTCATCGCCGGCCTGCAAGGCCACGCTGTCGCCGGCAATCACGCTGCGCCCGGTGGCCACCACAATGTCCTGCCCGTTGTCGCGGTTGTCGCGGCTGGAC
>JBEIFV010000244.1:0-7479 GCA_040382235.1 Burkholderiales bacterium | reverse complement strand
GCTGGCCGCGCTCGAGGATTGCGACGCCGTCGTCACCGCCATCGGCGATTGAGGGTCTTGTGTGTCGTGCAGTGTGCACGACATGTGGGAACTGGAACGCAAGGGCATTGCGACAGTCACCCTTTGTACCGCCGGGTTCAGAAATGCCGGCATGAAGCAGGCGTCGATGCTCGGCATCCCCGGACTGCCGATCGTGGACATTCCGTTTCCTTTCGCCTCGTTGCCGCCTGAAGAGGCGCGCCTTCGCGGGTCGGAAGCTTTTGCTGCCATCGTGGCCGCGCTTACCTCGGGCGCGGCGGCATGACGCGCAAGACCGTCAATCGCGGGCCCCTGGCCGGCATTCGCGTGCTCGATTTCACGCGGGTGGTGGCCGGCCCTTATTGCACCATGCTGCTCGGCGACTTCGGCGCCGACATCATCAAGATCGAGGAGCCGCATGGCGGCGACGAACTGCGCGCTCTCGGGCCGCCGTTCATGGGAGAGGAAAGCGTTTTCTTCCTGAGCGTCAACCGCAACAAGCGCAGCGTGACGCTCGATCTGAAGGAGGCCGCGGCGATTGCCAAGGTGCGCGAGATGGTGCGCGAGGCGGACGTGGTGGTGGAGAACTTCCGTCCCGGCGTCATGGATCGCCTGGGTCTCGGATACGCCGCACTGCGGCGCGGCAATCCGCGCCTGATCTACTGTTCGGTGTCGGCATTCGATGCGGGGACCAGCTACGGAACCCGCCCGGGCTACGACCTGCTCGTTTCCGGCATCTGCGGCCTGCAGAGCGTGACCGGCGAACCGGGACGTGCACCGCTGCGTCCTGGCGTGAACCTGGTCGACCTGACGGCCGGGACCAACGCCGCTTTAGGCATCCTGATGGCGGTGATCGCGCGCAATTCGACCGGGCGCGGACAGAAAGTGGACGTGTCCCTGATGGACGGCGCGTTCGCCATCCTCGGGCAGCTGGCGGCGATTTATCTCAATACCGGCAGCGTACCGGTGCGCCGCGCGCCCGCCGACCTGCACTCGCAAATCGTGCCCTATGGCACCTTCATGGCCAGTGACGGGCGCTATCTCAACGTCACCGTGCCGAACAACAAGTTCTGGGCCGCATTCTGCAAGGCAATCGGGCGCCCGGCGTGGTGTGACGATGCGCGCTTCGCGGATAACGCCAAGCGCATCGCCAACCGCGAAGCGCTCATTGGCTTGATCGTCGCGCGCTTCGGAGAGCGCACTCGCGATCACTGGATCAAGCGGCTGCTGGCGGCAGACGTTCCCGCTGGACCGGTCAACAGCATCGACGAGGTGGTCAAGGATGGCTACCTGCAAGAGGCCGGCATGTTGGCGAGCCTCATGCATCCGGCCTGCGGCAAGGTACAGATGCCGGGTATTCCAATCCGCATGTCTGCCACGCCCGGCGCCTTGCGTCTGCCGCCGCCCATGCTTGGTCAACACAACGATGCCGTACTGCCGCCCGTACGCAGGCCGCGCGCACGCGCCAGACCCGTATCGCAGCCACTGAAAAGGAAGTAGCCATGTCCAGATTCCTGCTTTCATGCCTCATGCTCGCGTTCCTTCTGGGTGGCGCCTCCCTCGCTGGCGCCCAGCCGGCGGGCTATCCTTCCAAGCAGGCGCGTATCGTTGTGCCTTTCCCGGCAGGGGGATCGACCGATCTGCTGGCACGCCTGATGGCGCAGAAAATGAGCGAGGCCTGGGGCAAGCCGGTGGTGGTTGACAACCGGCCCGGCGGCGGCGGTTCGATCGCGGCGGAATACGTCGCCCGTTCCGCGCCCGACGGTCACACGATGTTCCTGGGCACCAGCGGTGACATGTCGGTCAACCCTAGCCTGATGCGCAAGCTCGGCTATGACGCCGAGAAAGACTTCGATCCGGTCGGGCAACTCGCCTTGTCGCCTTTGGTTGTGACGACCCATCCCACGCTGAACATTCGTTCTGTCAAGGAACTGATCGATACCGCCAAAAGCAAGCCGGGCGGCCTGTCGTATTTGAGCGTGGGCGATGGCTCCGCCGCGCACCTGGCCGGCGAAATGTTCAAGCAGGCCACCGGTACCGACATCGTGCATGTGCCTTACAAGGGCGGTGCGCCGCAAGTTGCTGCCCTGCTGGCGGGGCAGGAACCACAGTTCGGTATCGTCGTGATGAGCACGGCGATACCGCACCTCAAAGCGGGCAAACTACGGGGCATTGCCCTCACCACCGGTCGCCGCGCCCGCCTGTTGCCCGACGTACCCACACTGGCGGAATCCGGCCTGCCGGGATTCGACATCGGCAATTGGTTCGCGTCTTTTGTGCCGGCCGGCACGCCCATGGAAATCGTGGGCTTCCTCAATGCCGAGAATGCCCGCATCCTGCGCTTGCCGGACGTCGCCACGCGAATGTCCGACCTGGGCTTCGAGACCACGCTTTCAACGCCTGAGGAACTGGCGCGCCATCTGGCCTCCGAGATCGCAAAGTACCGCAAGGTGATCGCCGATGCGGGGATCGCGCGACAATAGCCGCGGTGCAAAGCGCAGCTTGCATGGACCGGCAAGCGGACTGGTGGTAAGGTGAGCAGGGTTGCGCACGGGTTGCAGCAGGCTGATGCACGATCAGGCGCTGATTCAATGCGTCCGGTTTGGCACAGGCAGGATCGCAGGCGGGAGACTCGCACCTGCCTTGCGGCATCTGCGGAGATGGCGTGCAATGCTTGCGAGTTCATGTTCGCCGCAACCGGGGCGTCTGGATGTGGTTGGTGATGCAGGGTTTACCTCAGACAAAAGACAGGAGACATCATGACTAGTCGTAGAAGCGGTTTGCTGGCCACGCTGGGTGCGGCACTCGTCCTCACGTTCGCGGGCGGCGCGGTGGCACAGCAAAAATTCACCTTCAAATTGGGCTGGGTGACCCCCGAAAACCCGCAGGACCCGTACGCCGCCGGCGCGATCTTTTTCAAGCAGACAGTCGAACGTCAATCCGGTGGACGCATCGAGGTGCAGTTGTTCCCCAATCGCCAGTTGGGCGACGAGAAGCCCTTGCTGGAAGGTCTGCGCTTCGGCACCGTCGACGCCGCGGTCATTACCAACGCGGTGGTGGCGCAGGTCGAGCCGGCCTTCCTGGTCAACGATCTGCCTTTCCTCTATCGGAACGAGGCGCAGGCGCACAAGGCGCTGGACGGCAAGATGGGGCAAATGCTGGCCAAGAAACTGGAGGCCAAGGGCGTTGTTTCGCTGGCCTATATGGAAGGGGGCTTTCGTCACATGATCAACAACGTGCGGCCGGTGAATCGCCCGGAGGACATCAAGGGCGTGAAGTATCGCGTCATGCAGAATCCGGTTTATATCGACATGTTCACCTCGCTCGGCGGCAACGCCGTGCCGATGGCCTGGGGCGAAACCTACACCGCGGTACAGCAAGGCACCATCGACGGGCTGGAGCTGCCAATCGGGCCGATTGACTCGCTCAAGGTCAACGAGGTCACCAAGTTTCTTTCGCTGACCAACCATACCTATTCGATGATCGCGCTCCTGGTATCGAAAAAATCCTTCGACAAGTTGCCCAAGGATCTGCAGGACGTGGTGCGTGAAGCCGGCAAGTCGGCGCTCGGTCCGCAGCGCATCGCCGCCGCCGCCAATGGCAAGATGCTGCTGGCGGGCCTGGAAAAGAAGGGTATGAAGATCAACTCGATCGCCGACAACACGCCTTTCCGCAACGCCGTCAAGCCGATGTACGAGAAGTTCAAGCCCACGATCGGTGCGGACGTGTTGAACGAAGCAATGCTCGCCGTCAAGTAGTGGCAACGTGGTCCGCGCACCCTGCCGGCTGCGCTAGCTTGCCGGTGCGCCGTAGCTGAGATGCGTGCACTGGCTCGCTTCAACAATGCGGCTGCCAGCGTCGTCAAGGCGCTGGTGGTGGTGATGGTGCTCGTCATGCTGGCCGTGTTGAGCGGGCAGATCCTGCTGCGTTACGCGCTCAACATCGCGCTTAGCTGGAGCGAGGAACTGGCGCTGGCGCTGACCACGTGGTCGGTGCTGTTGATGTCCGCGCTCGGCGTCAAGGAGGGCTTCCATGTGCGCATGGCTCTCCTGATTCGGCGCTTGCCTGCGGGTGCGCGCCTGCGCGCGGAGCAGGCGATCAGTCTCGCAACCGCCGCATCCGGTGGCTTCCTCGCCTGGTCGGGCTGGCGCTATTTCGCCGAAACCCGCGGCACTACCTCGGCAGCAATCGCTTATCCGAATGAACTGCTGCATGCCGCGGCACTGGTGTGTGGCGTGTTGATCGCCTTGTTTGCGCTGGAGGCGATGCTCGAAGGACGCATTCCGCCGGACGAAGAACAGGGCAACTGAGATGTCCGCCACCGCCTGGTTACTGTCGGCCGGATTCGCTTTGCTGCTGATTGCCGGATTCCCGTTCGCCATCGCACTGTTGTTGATCACTGCGGCGGTGCTGTTGGTGGCCGATATCGAGTCGATACTGCTGGCGCAATTCCTGACCGCTTCCACGCAGTCGTTCAGCCTCTTGGCGATCCCGTTTTTCATGCTGGCCGGCGAAATCATGTCGGCCGGCGGACTCTCCCAAAAGCTGATCCGTGTGGCCGACGTGCTGGTGCGGCATCTGCCTGGTGGCATGGGGCATGTGACTGTGGTTTCGGCCTGTATCTTCGCGGCGATTTCCGGCTCGGCGCCGGCGACCACGGCGGCGATCGGCACCATCATGATTCCGGCCATGGTGGCCAAGGGCTATGACCGCGGCTTCGCTACCGCGTTGGCGGTCAGCGCCGGCGTGCTGGGCCCGCTGATTCCGCCTTCGATCGCCGCTGTGATCTGGGGCGTGATCGCGGAGCAATCCATTGCACGCCTGTTTATGGCAGGGGTCGGTCCGGGCCTGCTGTTGGCCTTTGGCCTGATGGTGATTACCTGGATGCACGCCAGGCGGCGCCACATTCCACGCGAGCCGCGCGCCTCCGCAGCTGAAATCGGCACCGCTCTGCGCCAAGGCGTGTGGGCGCTGGCAGCGCCGGTATTGGTGCTGGGCGGCATTTACGGCGGGGTGTTCACGCCGACCGAAGCGGCGATCGTTTCCTGCGTCTACAGCCTCCTGGTCGGCATGTTCATCGAGAAGAAGCTGCGCTTGTCCAACTTGCCCGACCTGGTGCTGCGCGCCATGCGCATCACCGCGATGGTGATGTTCATCATCGCCGCGTCTGCCGGCTTTGGCTGGCTGGTGGCGCAGGAACAACTCGCGCTCAAGCTGGCGACCTGGCTGTCGGCGAGCATCTCCGAGCGCTGGATCATGCTGCTGGTGGTCAACCTGTTCCTGTTCGTGATCTGTTCGGTGATGGACGAGATCGCGGTGATGGTGATCCTGGGGCCGCTTTTCATCGCCTTGGCCACTAAATTCGGGATCGATCCGATCCACTTCGGCGCGATCATCGTCACCAATGTCGCCATCGGCATGGCGGCGCCGCCGATCGGCTATTGCCTGTTTGTCGGCATGGCGATCTCCGGCCTGTCGCTGGCCGCGGTGGCACGCGCCATCTGGCCGATGATCTTGCTGATGTTGGGCGTGTTGATGCTCACCACCTATGTGCCGGCGTTTTCGCTTTGGCTGCCGGGCTTGGTGTATCGCTGAAGTAACCTCGCTGCAGGCGCACGGGCGATTCTGCGGCGCACCTCATCCCTTGCTAGGCCCGCTGCAGGGGAATATCATTGCTTCGCAGTCGTCAAATCCAACAGGAGGCATCATGAACATGATCGAAGTGCTCGAACCCGAAGGCCAGGTGCAGAAGCTCGCGCCATTGCAACTCAACGCGGTGCCGCCGCTGGCAGGCAAGCGCCTGGCGATCCTCGACAACGTGAAACCCAATTTCAAGCTGCTGGCCATGCTGTCGGCCGAGAAGCTGAAGGCCGAATTCGGCCTGGCGAGCATCGAGCACTTCCATAAGGAAAACGCCGCCGTCGGCGCGGTGCCGGAATTGCTGGACCGCATCGCGCGCTCGGCCGACCTGGTGCTGACCGGCTCGGCCGACTGAGGCTCCTGTTCGTCGTGGAGTGTCCACGACCTCGTTGAAATGGAACGCCGCGGCGTTCCCGCCATTGTGCTGACTTCGTCAGCCTTCTATGCCAAGGCGCTGTACGACGGCCGCAGCCTGGGCGTGCCCAAGCCGCGCATCGCGCAGTTCAAGCATCCGCTGGGCGGGCTTGACGAAGCGCAGGTGGCCGAGCGCGCCAACAGCATGTATGCCAGCTTGACCGAGGCGCTGGCGATGGAGGTGCCGCCGGTGGCGCCGCCGCGCACCGCCACCGCGCAGCGCATCACCGCGCCGGGCGACCCTGCCGAGCTGCAGGGCTGGTACGCCGAGCGCCGCTGGAGCGACGGCTTCCCGGTGATCGCCCCGGTGCCCGAGGCGGTTGCCAAAATGGTTGCCGGGTCACGCCGCCGCGGCGAGGATTTTGTCGGCATCATTCCGCCGCGCGGCGGTGTGGCCACCGTCGAGCAGATCGCGGTCAACGCGGTGATGGCCGGCTGCCGGCCGCAACACATGCCGGTGCTGATCGCGGCGGTGGAGGCGATGCTGGAGCCGCAATTCAACCTGGCGGCGATCCAGGCCACCACCCACCCGGTGGCGCCGCTTCTGATCGTGCACGGGCCGATCGCCAAGCAACTCGGCATGAATTCCGGCGCCGGTGCTTTCGGACCGAATTCGCTGGCCAACGCGGTGATCGGTCGCGCGATCCGGCTGATCCTGTGGAACGTCGGCGGCGCCCTGCCGGGCGACGTCGACCGCTCCACCCAGGGTGCGCCCAGCAAGTTCAGCTTCTGCATCGCCGAGAACATCGAGGCCTCGCCCTGGGGCTCGTTCATCACCGATCGCGGCTTCGCCGCCGATGCCAGCGCGGTCACGGTGTACGGCAGCGAACCGCCGCACAACATCAACGACCACGAGCACGGCGACCCCGAAGGCATCCTGCGGGTAGCCGCCGACACGCTGCGCGAGATGGGCCACAACACATGGTTCCTGGCCTGGCACGGCCAAAAGGAGTTGATGCTCATCCTCGGTCCCGAGCATGCCTCGAGCGTGGCAAGCACCGGCTGGTCGCGCAAGCAGGTGCAGGAGTTCCTGTATCGCACCATCAGCCGCCGGCGCGACGAGCTGATGGCCGGTGGCATGTACGGCATGCGCGACTGGCCGCCGGAATACAGCGAAGGGCCGGCCGACAAGCTGGTGCCTGTGGTGCCCAGCCCGAAGGACATTCTGGTGCTGGTCGCGGGCGGCACCGGGAAACATTCGTGCTCGTTGCCAAGCTTCGGGCCGACGGTGTCGGTGACGCGGCTGATACCGGGAGCGTAGGCGGGACGTTTGCGACGCCCCCGGCGGCGTTGGCGCCGGGGGCGGCGCGATTACGGGTGCTGCCCTTTTCGGTTGCCGCTCAGGGCGTACCGCCCCGTGGGGGGGGGCGGGGGGGGGGGGGGTAGTTGGTGGGTGGGAGTCGGCGG
>JBEIFV010000243.1:0-7508 GCA_040382235.1 Burkholderiales bacterium | reverse complement strand
TGCGGGCATGAATATCGAAATCAGGTGCCAGCACCTGTGGTTCCTCGTGCGCCGGCAGGCGGCTGAAATCGGCCGCCATCTCGGTGGTAGCCATTGCGCCAGGAGAGTCAAAGCGCGCGCTCATCTCCGTGGTTGCAATACCGGCTGCGCGATGCTGGAATCCGCCGGCCATTTCAGTGGTGGGCATTTGCCGCGCGCCGTCGAAGTGCGCACCAAGCTCGGTAGTCAAGACCGCATCGGCTGGCAACTCCGAAACAGATAGTGGCTGCAACGCATCGCCGGTCGCCTCCGGTCCCAACTCGAATGGCTGCGGAGCGGCGGCTTGCTTGCCCCTCGATTGCTGCGTCAATGCCATTTGCGCCAGCACCGCGGCTGCCGCCGGCGGTAGTGGCTGCACCACAATGGTCGAACCAAGCGCTGTCAGCACCGGCTCAGCCCTTGACGCCGGTACAGCCGCCGGCGCCGGCGGCCACAACGCCGCGGGTGGCGGCACGGAACGGGAAACAGCGGCGCTCGGCGCGGCCACTGGCTGTGGAACAACATCAGCCGGCACGATTCGAACCGATTTGGAAAATACACTCCATCCGGGCGCTTGCACGGGCGCCGCCGCCACGATGGCCGGCACTTCAACTTCCCCTTCGGGGAGCGCCGTCGGATGCACCGCCACCGGCGAGTAATGCCTGGCTACCCGATTGACCGTCCGCATGCGATCAATCATGGCATCGACCGCGACCCGCCTGATTTCCGCGACCAGTTCCTCGGTCGCAAAGGCGAATGCCGCCGGATTGATTTCAAGATAAGTCACCTGAGTCAAGGTAGTGATCGACGCCGTGCGGGTCCCCCCCTCGCTTTGCAGAAAGGCCACCTCGCCGATCATTTCGCCACGTCCCAACTTCGCCAATGCGCGATCACCCTTTTCGACCTCGACCTCGCCTTCCAGAATGAAGCCGAACGACTTGCCGGCTTCACCGTCGCGCATGATCACGGTGGCCGGCGGCAACTCGCGCCACGCCGACAGGCGCAGCAGTTCCCACACGTCGACATCATCGAGCTTGCCCAGCAAGGGCAGCCCGCGCACCGCTTTCCAACGCGCTTCGTTGGGAACGACCGCGGTCTCTTCGAGAATCTGGAAGCGTACCGCCGACAAATCCTTGGCCATGTCGGCCCCAAGGCGATAACGTGAGTACAAGTCCTTCTCGAGGGCGCGCGTGATGACCTTGTTGGTCAATTCCGGAATGTCCGGGTTCAGTTGCGTCACCGGCACCGCTTCGGTATTGATGATCTTGTAGACCAGGGCGGCGGTATTGGGGCCCCGGAACGGCAGCCGGCCGGTCAGCATCTGGTAGAACATCACGGCCAGCGAGTACAGGTCGGTCTGGTGATTCAGGGTATAGCCCTTGATCTGCTCCGGGCTCATGCAGGAAGGCGAGCCCAGTCCGTTGATGAAGGTCGAATCGATGTTGACGTTCTTGCGAATGTTGAGCGCCAGGCCGAAATCCATCAGCTTGACCTCGTCTTCCTTGGTCAGCATGACATTGGCAGTCTTGATATCGCGGTGCACGATGCCGCGCCGATGCGCGTAATCCAGTGCCATCGCCATCTTGAAGATGATGCCCACCACGCGATGCATGGGCAGCAGCCTGTCCATGGTCACGAATTGGTCAAGGCCGGTGCCTTCGACCAGTTCCATCACCAGATAGGCGCGCTTTTCCTCGACCTTCCAGTCATACACTCGCGCGATATTCGGATGATCGAACTGCGCGGTGACTGCGGCCTCGGTGGCGAACAGTTTGCGAAACCGGCGCGACAGCTTGCTGCGATCGTCGGTGAAATCGACCATCTTGATCGCCACCTGCTTGGGCTTGCCCGCGCTCTGGCTCCACTCGGAGGCACCGAAGGCATCTTCGCCCGGGACGTCGCCGTCGTCCTCCGCCAGGTAGACGCACGAGGTGGCGCCGCGGCCGATCTCACGGATGGCACGATACCTTCCGAAGCGCAGACCGGTCATGTTTGCTTCTTCCTGCATGGCTCGTAAATTACCAGCTTTTCGCACTCATTGCCGGCTTGTTGCGATTTGCACGCCGGCCGCATACGCTCGGAAACCCTAACACCATAAGGCACCCGCGGACATTGCCAGAGTGGGCGTAGTTGGATATAGTAAGCCATGGTCGAGACGCAATCCGCCGACCAAATCACGTTAGAGGAGACAATATAAATGCAACGTCGGGATTTCATCAAACATGGCGGTATTGCAGGTGTACTGGCGGCAGGCACGGCGCCGGCATTCGCGCAGGGGCAGGAGTTCAAGTGGCGCATGACCTCAAGCTTCCCAAAGAGTCTGGACACACTTTTTGGCGCCAATGAGCAGGTCGCCAAGCGGGTCGCGGAGCTGACCAACAACAAATTCCAACTGCGCACTTTCGCAGCCGGCGAGATCGTGCCGGGTCTGCAGGTGCTTGACGCGGTGCAAAATGCCACCGTGGAAGTCGGGCAGACCGCGCTGTATTATTACTTCGGCAAGGACCCGGCATTTGGTTTTGCCAGTTGCCTGCCGTTCGGCCTGACCACGCGCCAGCAGAATGCGTGGTGGTACTACGGCGGGGGCGAGCAGCTCTACGCGGCGTTTTTGAAAAACTACAACTGCGTCGGCTTCCCCGGCTACAACACCGGCTGCCAGATGGGCGGCTGGTATCGCAAGGAAATCAAGTCACTGGCCGACATCAAGAACCTCAAAATGCGCATCGGCGGTCCGGGCGGCGTGATTCTGGCGCGCATGGGCGCAACGCCGCAGCAGATCGCCGGTGGCGACATTTATCCGGCTCTGGAAAAGGGCACTATCGACGCCGCCGAATGGGTGGGTCCGCATGATGACGAAAAGCTTGGCTTCAACAAGGTCGCCAAGTACTACTACGCGCCGGGCTGGTGGGAATGCAATTCCATGGGCCATTTCATCGTCAACGACAAGGCATGGGCCAGCCTGCCCAAGGATTACCAGCACGCCTTCACCACCGCCTGCCATGAAGCCAACGTGATGACCATGGCCAAGTACGACCACCTGAACCCGCTGGCCCTGCGCAAGCTGGTAGCAGGCGGTGCCCAGTTGCGCGTGTTCCCGCGCGACGTGATGCAGGCAGCCTACAAGGCCTCCAACGAGCAGTATGAAGAGTGGGCCGGGAAATTCCCCGAGTTCAAGAAGATGTACGAGCCCTGGGCCAAGTACCGCGAAGATCAGGCACTCTGGTTCAATGTGGCCGAAGGTTCCTTCGACCGCTTCATGGGTTCGCTGGGCTCGGCCGGTACGGCTGCACCCAAAGGCGCCGCCAAGAAGGGTTGAGTCTCGCTTCGCCTGAAGTATTGAAAAAGCCCCGCTGCGCGGGGCTTTTTTTCGTCTCGCTGCCGGGCAGCGATGCGAGTGCTGAAGGCTGTTTACATGCGTGGACCGACCGCCGAGAGCTGCAACCACGGGGACATGGCGGCAATTCTGGCATGGAAAAGCCCTCCGTCACGAGGGCTTTTCCTGGCTGCTGTACGCTTGCGGAACAGCTGCTCGCGCAGCCGCCCGTCCCTATTTTTTCTCGCTCTCGGCCTTGAGCGCCTTCTCGATCTCGCCCATCGCCTTGTCTGCCTCACTTTGTGCAGCCGGCGCCGCGTCCTTGCTCTCGTCTGTACCGCCCAGGGCCTTCTGGATGTCGCTCGCGGCCTTGTCCTGGTCTTTCTGCGCATCCTCCTGATCTTTGGCGGGGTCGCCCGAACCGGGTTCGACCGGAAGTTCTATCTTCACCTTGTCCAGATCGATATTGAGATCCTTGTCTAGGAAGATGGTGACCATCTTGGGCATCGCCACCACCAGGGCCACCATGATCAGCTGCAGGATCACCCACGGCACCGCGCCCCAGTAGATGTCCGAACTCTTGACTTCTTTAGGCGCCACGCCGCGCAGATAAAACAGGGCAAACCCGAAAGGCGGATGCATGAACGAGGTCTGCATGTTGACGCACAGGATCACGCCGAACCAGATCAGCGCGGCGCTTTCGCCGACCACCGGCGCCAACACCTTTTGCGCCACCGGCGCCAGCATCGGGATGATGATGAAGGCGATCTCGAAGAAATCCAGGAAGAACGCCAGGAAAAATACGAACAGGTTGACGATCAAAAGGAAGCCCCAGGCACCGCCCGGCAGCGAGGTCAGCCAGTGTTCCACCCAGGTATTGCCATCCACCCCCTGGAACACGATCGAGAAGCAGGTGGACCCGATCAGGATGAACGCCACCATGGCCGTCAGCCGTGCGGTCGCCTGGTAGGCCTGCCGCAGCAGCTTGCGTAAATCGGGAATCACCGCCGCCCGAATGCACAAGTAGCCTACTGCCAGATACAAGACGCCAAAAGCGATCTTGAATGGCATGGACTTGGGCTGAATCTGGTACGCGACGATACCGACGATGGTGGCAACCACGCCGATCTGGAACACCCGCAAACCAACATTGCCCAGATTTTTGTCGCGCACCACAGCCAGCACGATGGCGCCGATCGCGCCCATTGCGCCGGCTTCGGTCGGCGTGGCGATACCGAACATCATGGTGCCCAGCACCAGGAAAATGAGAACGGCGGACGGCACGATGCCCGCCAGGCATTTTTTCCACAAAACCCAGCCACGCATGGTCAGGTCTTCCTGCGGAATCGCCGGCAGGTAATGCGGCTTGACAATGGAAAGGCCGAAGGTATAGAGCGCGAACAGGGCGATCTGCAGCAGTGACGGCCCCCAGGCGCCCAGGTACATGTCGCCGACCGATTTGCCCAACTGGTCCGCCAGCACCACCAGCACCAGCGAAGGCGGTACCAATTGGGTGATGGTGCCTGATGCCGCCAGCACGCCTGTGGCATAGCGGATGTTGTATTTGTAGCGCATCATGATCGGCAGCGAGATCAGGGTCATGGCGATCACCTGCGCCGCAACCGTGCCGGTCACCGCACCCAGGATGAAGCCTACGATGATGACCGAGTAGCCCAGCCCGCCGCGCAGGGTGCCGAACAACTGCCCCATCGATTCGAGCATGTCCTCGGCCAGGCCGCAGCGCTCAAGGATGGTACCCATGAAGGTGAAGAGGGGAATCGCCAGCAGCAGGTCGTTGGACAGGATGCTGCCGAAAATGCGGCCGGGAATCGCCTGCAGGAAGTTGGCGTCGAAGTAGCCCCATTCGATGGCGAAGAAACCGAAAAACAACCCGACCGCCGCCAGCGAAAAAGCTACCGCGTAGCCGAAAATCATGAAAACCACCAGCCCCGCGAACATCAGGGGCGGCATGTACTCGACTGGGATCATTGATCCGGCCTTTCGTATTTGACCAGTTCAACCTTCTCGCCCTCGAGCGCGGCCACGCGCTTGATGATCTCCGACAGGCCCTGCAGGAATAGCAAACCAAACCCCAATGGAACAATGAACTTGACCGGCCAGCGGATCAGCCCGCCGGCGTTCGAGGAAACCTCGTTGGTGGACCAAGACTGCATGAAAAACGGCCAGGAAAACCAGCCGATGACAGCACAAGCCGGCAGCAGGAACAGCGTAGTGCCGAGAATGTCGACCCACTGCTGCTTGCGCTCCGACAAGTTCATGTAGATCACATCAACCCGCACATGCTCGTTGCGCTGCAGCGTATAAGAGGCGCCGAACATCACCACCACGGCGAACATGTACCACTGCAGTTCAAGCCACGCGTTGGAGCTGATGTCAAACGCATAGCGGATCATCGCGTTGGCTGCACTGACCAGGCATGCCAGCAGCACGCACGCGTTGGCGGTGAGGGCGAGCTTGGCATTCATCCAGTCGACCGCCGCGGAAAACTTGAGCAGATATTTCATAAGCCGTTACGCGTCCCCGTTATCTGTCTGTGCAGGCGTTGCCGTCTCCGTGGCGAAACGGATGATCTCGATTCTACTGGTTTCGCAATCCCGGCTTGTCGCGGCCGTGCGCAATCATTTCGCCGCCAGTTTCAAGGGCGTCGGAGCCGCGAACCTTAAACCAAGGGCAGGCACTGGGACAGGCTGGGTAAACCCGTAATGGTATCAAGGCTTTTGACCCAGCCCGGACCGCACCGGGCAAACTTGTCGTGCTCACCACGCCTATCAGGCGCCGGCGATGGTCATGCGATCGATCAATACCGACCCGGCGCGCATGCTGCCGCGCGTGATCAAATCCGACCCGGCCGCGACGATGCCCTTGAACATGTCCTTGAGGTTGCCGGCAATCGTTATTTCCTCCACCGGGTAAGCGACCTCGCCATTCTCCACCCAGTAACCGGAGGACCCACGCGAGTAATCGCCGGTGACGTAGTTGACGCCCTGCCCCATCAGGTCGGTGACCAGAAGCCCGCTGCCAAGGCGCCTCAACATGCCGGCGAAGTCGTCGTCCACCGTCGGATGCAGCAGCATGTTGTGGCAACCGCCGGCGTTGCCGGTCGATTGCATGCCGAGCTTGCGTGCGGAATAGGTGGAAAGAAAGTAGCCGCGCAAAATGCCCTTGCTCACCACGTCTCGTGCGCGGGTGGCAACGCCGTCATCATCGAACGGCCCGCTTGCAAAACCCTTGGCCAAGGACGGATCCTCACTGATGCGCACCTGTGGTGAAAAAATCCGCTTGCCCAGGGCGTCGACCAGAAACGAGGTCTTGCGATACAGGCTGCCACCGCTGGCGGCGGAAACCAGGGAACCGATCAAGCCCACCGCGACCGGCGCCTCGAACAGCACGAGACACTGGCGGGTGGAAATTCGCCGCGCGCCCATGCGCGCCAACGCGCGTCGCGCAGCAAAATCGCCAATGCGCCGCGCCTCGGGAAAATCGGCCGCGTCGCGCATCGAGGCATACCAGTCGTCGCGCTGCATGGCGTTGCGCGCACGCGCCGACTTGGCGGCAATTACCGAGCATGAGATGTAGTGGCGCGAGGACGGGTAACCACCCATGAAGCCGCGCGAATTGGCGTAGACGAACTGCGAGTGCTGGGCCGAGATGCTGGCGCCCTCGGAATTGCGGATCATCGGGCTTACGCCCAAGGCGGTGGCTTCCACGCTTTTCGCCAGCTCGATCGCCTCCGGCACCTTGATGTCCCACGGATACAGCAGCTGTGGATCAACCGGCGAGCGCGCCATCAGGGCGGCGTCGGCGAGACCCGCGCAGTCGTCGGCGGCGGTGTACCTGGCAATGTCGATTGCCGCCTCGACGCTCGCCCTGATTGCGGCCGGCGAGAAGTCCGAGGTACTGGCATAGCCTTTGCGCTGCCCGAAGTAGACCGAGACATTGAGCCCCTTGTCGCGGTTGTGCTCGATATTCTCGACTTCGCCCATGCGCGCGGTCACCGACAATCCGTAGCCTTCCGAGACTTCGACCTCGGCATCGCTCGCGCCTTTTGCCCTGGCATGGTCCAGGCCGGCGGCGGCAAGCTCGCGCAGTTTGGTGGCGGAAAACGAGAAATTTGCTTCAGACATTGAGTGGGCTTTCACAGCGCGATGCGTCGGTC
>JBEIFV010000242.1:0-7586 GCA_040382235.1 Burkholderiales bacterium | reverse complement strand
GGCGCCGGCCGGTTTGGCGGCGCCGGCCGGTTTGGCGGCCTTGCCAGGCTTGATCGCTTTTGCAGGCTTCGCAGCCTTGGCGGGTTCAAGCGGCGCTTTCACGTACGTCTTGGCAGGTTTTTTCGGTACAGCCACCACCTTGGCCTTGGGCTTGCTGGCGGCCTTGGGCGCGGCTTTGGCGACAGGCGTTTTTGCGGGCTGCGCGGCTTTGGTCATCTTTTTGGCGCGCTCGGGCGCTTTTTTGATTGCGGCTTTGGGGACAGGTTTCTTGGCCATGGGTGCCTCGAAATAGGTTGAAGTGGCTCAAACCGGAGGTGCACGTGTGAAAAGGCACGAAAACTACCCTCAAACAATGCATTGGCGAAACGAGTAAAGCCCTGAATTATAGCATTATTCGAAGCAAAAATGACCGTCAGGCGGCTGCGGGAAGCGCCCTGGTGTCACTTTCCTGGGCCAACAGGGCGGCAAACTCGGTACGCGCGGCGGGATCTTCGGCCATTCTGGCGATCAACTCCTGCTTGCGGCGACTGCGCCATTGGGCCAACAGGGTTTGCAGCGCATGGCCGAATTCGGCGCGCACAATTTCCGCATCCTTGTCGAATTCAAGTTCCTCGACCAGCGCGCGGCGCAACAGAGGTTCCACCGGCGTTCCCGAGAAGGCCTCGGCCAGCGCCGCGGCTTGTGGCAGCGCCGGAGCGGCGCAAATCGCATCGATCACATCGAGAACCGGCGAATCCGGCGGAATCGCATAGCGGTGATCGGCGACTTCGGGCAACAGGGCCAGGCTGCCGTCGCGCACCAAGAGGCGCAGCATGTGCTCGTCAAGTGGCGTAATGGTCGCGCGTTCAGCGCGCCGCGGCGCGCTGCGCAGCACCGAAGCCTGCGCCTTGAGCTCGCACAGACGCTCGACCTCGGAGGGGGTCATGTCGACAATTTCGGCGATCGCCTTGACCAGCCCGAGACGCAGTCCGGGCGCGGTAACCCGCTGCAAATGCGCTTTGGCCGCGCTCACCAGACCAGCGCGTCCCTCGGCCGTATCGAGATCGACTTCGAGTTTGAGATGTTCCAGCAGAAAACGCGACATCGGCATCGCGCCATTTTCGAGCAGGGCGAACGCATCACGGCCGAACTCCCGAATGTAGGAATCGGGATCGTGTTCGGACGGCAGGAACAGAAACGAAAATAGCTTGTCGTCGGAGGTGAGCGCCAGGCTGTTCTCCAGCGCTCTCCAGGCCGCACGGCGGCCGGCACTGTCGCCATCAAAACAGAAGATCACATGCGCGGTTTGCCGTACCAGCTTTTGTACATGTGCCGGCGTACAAGCGGTGCCAAGCGTGGCCACCGCGTAGGCCACGCCATGCTGCGCCAGCGCCACCACATCCATATAGCCTTCGACCACCAGCGCGCGCCCCGCCTCGCGAATCGCCTGGCGCGCCTCGTACAGGCCATACAACTCACGCCCTTTTTCAAACAGCGGCGTCTCCGGCGAGTTCAGATACTTGGGCTCCCCCGCACCGATCACCCGCCCGCCAAACCCGACCAGCTGACCACGGGTGTTGCGGATGGGGAAGGTGACGCGGCCACGAAAGCGGTCGTAGCGCCGCCCCTTTTCTCCATCGATCACCAGACCGGTTTCACCCAATGCTTTGCCGGAATAGTCCTCCCCGTAGACCGCCTCGAGCGCATTCCATTGGTCCGGCGCGTAACCAAGGCCGAAATGCTTGGCGACCCGGCCGCTCAAACCGCGCCCCTTGAGGTAATCGATCGCAAGCGGTTCGGTCTTGAGCCGGTCACGGTAAAAACTGTTGGCTTTATCCAGCAAGGCCACCAGCGCTTGCGCGTCGGGCCCGTCGCGCCGCAAGTGGTCTTCGCCACCGCGCACCTCCGGCACCGCCAGACCCACCGATTGCGCGAGATCCTTGATCGCCTCGACGTAGGAGAGCCCGGTATGCTCCATCAGGAACCCGATTGCCGAACCGTGCGCCCCGCAGCCGAAGCAATGGTAGAACTGCTTGGTGGGGCTGACTGTGAACGAGGGGGACTTTTCGTTGTGAAACGGGCACAACCCCATCAGGTTGGCGCCGCCCTTCTTCAACTGGACATGCTTGCCCACCACATCGACGATGTCGACACGGTTGAGAAGATCGGCGATGAAGGTTTGCGGAATCATGGCGGATTGCGAAATTCATTCTATGCCGAAACGCAAGTAGCGGCCACGCACCCAACGAGCGGCATTCGATCCAGCGAAACCGGCCCCAGCGCTCTCTAAAAAAAACCCCGCACAGCGGGGCTTTTTTCGTTCTTTGCAGCCCGGCCGCGGACGGTCGGGCGACTGTGACCGGGCTCAGGCAAAGTTCTTGGCGACGAAATCCCAGTTGACCAGGTTCCAGAATGCCTCGACATACTTCGGCCGCGCATTGCGGTAGTCGACGTAGTAGGCATGCTCCCAAACGTCGCAGGTGAGCAAGGGCTTGTCGGCGCCGGTCAGCGGTGTGGCGGCATTCGAGGTGGAAGCCAGGTCGAGCGAGCCGTCGGCTTTTTTCACCAGCCAGCCCCAGCCGGAACCGAAGGTGCCGACTGACGTCTTGGTGAACTCTTCCTTGAACTTGGCAAACGATCCCCACTTCTTGTTGATCGCATCGGCCAGGGCACCGGTCGGCTCGCCGCCACCCTTCGGCGACAGGCCCATCCAGTAGAAAGTGTGATTCCAGACTTGGGCTGCGTTGTTGAACACGCCGCCGGAAGATTTTTTTGTGATCTCCTCCAGGCTCATGTTTTCAAACTCGGTGCCCTTGATCAGATTGTTGAGGTTGGTGATGTAGGTCTGGTGATGCTTTCCGTAGTGAAACTCCAGGGTTTCCTTGGAAATGTGCGGTGCCAGTGCGTCGAGCGCATAGGGCAGTTCAGGCAGTTTGTGTTCCATCATGTTCTCCGTAGCAGAAAAAGCGGGGGCGATAGTCGAAAACACTTTCAGGTACTCCGGTGCGAATTGTAGGGCAAGGCTGGCCCGCTGCGGCAAACCTGCAATCAGGGGGGCTTTTCCACGCGCACAAATGCGGCGCCACGCGCCAGCATCAACTCGAGCAGGTCGCCCTCGGCCAGCGCCGCCGCATCACGCACGGCGCGCCCACCCGGTGTGCGAACCACCGCGTAACCGCGTGCCAGAACCTTCATCGGGTCAAGATGCGCGAGGGCGACTTGCGCGGCCGCCAGGCGCCGCGCGGCTGCCTGCCATTGTGCGCGTCCGCCACGCGCATGGCGCTGCGCCAGGCCGTCCAGGCGAAGTGCTCGCGCACCCAGCGCAGGGCCGCGCAAGCGGAGCAAGGCCAAATCGAGACGCGCGCGTGCTTCGCGGCTGGTCCGCATAGCCGCCGTCGATAACCGCGCGCCGAGGTCGGCCAGACGCCGCCGCTGATCGGCCAGGCGCTGCCCCGGCGTCACCAATTCACGTGCAGCCCAGTCCAGTCGCTGGCGTCTTTCCGCAATCGCCTGCTCGATCGCGCGCGACAAGGCGCGCGCATGCCGGGCCAATTCGGCCAGCATGGCCTGGCGGGACGGCGCCGCCAGTTCGGCGGCGGCCGTAGGCGTCGGCGCACGCAGATCGGCCACAAAATCGGTGATGGTGAAGTCGGTCTCATGTCCGACCCCCGCAATCACCGGAATGGCACTGCCGGCCACCGCGCGGGCCACCACTTCCTCATTGAATGCCCACAGGTCATCGATGCTGCCACCGCCACGACAGACGATCAGTACCTGTGTTTCGGCGCGCCGATTGGCGGTCGCCAAGGCTGCGGCGATGCGCAGTGCGGCGCCCTCGCCTTGTACCGGCGTGGGGTAGACGATCACCTCGATCATCGGTGCGCGCCGCCTGAGGGTGGTGAGTACGTCGCGCAGCGCCGCCGCAGCGGTCGATGTAATGACACCGATGGCGCTCGGCAGCGCCGGCAACGCGCGCTTGCGTTGCGCATCGAACAATCCTTCACGCGACAGCTTTTCCTTCAACTTCAAGAAGGCCTCGAACAGGGCGCCCGCGCCGGCACGCACCAATCCATCCACGTTGAGCTGGTAATCACCACGCGCTTCGAACAGCGTCAGCGTGGCACGAATTTCCACCGCCTCGCCATCGCGCGGCTGCCATTCGAGGGCGCCGGCGCGGTTTTTCCACATGGTGCAGCGCACCTGGGCACCTGCGTCCTTGAGCACGAAATACAGATGCCCGGAAGCTGCTCGCGTGAAGTTCGACAGCTCGCCGCGCACGCTCACCAGGGGATAGCCGCGCTCAAGCAGGGCACGCACGCCGCGATTGAGTTCGGTCACACTCATGGCGCGCGCGCTCCCTGCTGCCTCGCGCTCGCCGGCGTCCGGCCGACTCAACATGGCAAGCGACGCATCGAAACATTTTCAGGCAAAGCGGAAAAATCCCTTGCGCAACAAGTGCGATGCGCATGCCTCGCACAGGTTTTCGACAGGCTTGTGCACCGCCCTCGTGGACACCTTGGCGCCACTGCCGCGCAGCGCTTTCCGCTAAACTGCGAACCAGGCAGAATGCATGACGCATCCAATCGGGTGCGATGATGGCAACGAATCAAGGGGGACATTTCCGTGTGGGACATTTTGAAAGAGGCAGGATGGCCGATTTATCCGTTGCTTGTCGCCTCGGTCATCGCCGTCGCCCTGATTATCGAGCGCTTGATGGTGCTGCGCAAGTCGCGCATCATTCCGGCCCAGTTGCTGGGCGAGGTCCTCACACTCTACAAGGGTCGCCAGATCACGCCTGAAATCATCGCCCGGATTGAAGCGAACTCACCGCTCGGACGGGTGTTGGCGGCCGGGCTGCGCAACGACAAGAGTTCGCGCTATGTGATGAAGGAGGCGATTGAAGAAGCGGGCAGTTTCGCCGCCCATGAGCTGGGCAGGTTTCTCAACGGCTTGGGCACCATCGCCACCGCCGCCCCGCTGATGGGCCTGTTCGGCACGGTGGTCGGCATGATCGAGATCTTCGGCAGCCAAAGCCCCTCCGGCACCAATCCGCAAGCCTTGGCCCACGGCATTTCAGTAGCTCTCTACAACACCGGCTTCGGCATTTTGATCGCGGTTCCAGCGCTGATTTTCTACCGCCATTTCCGTGCCCGCGTCGAGCACTTCGTAGTCGAGATGGAACAGGCGGCGATCAAGTTGCTGGATATCGCCCACGGCGACCGCAAGGCCTGACATCCTTGCCCAGAGCGTCCCGACCATGAAATTCCGCGTACGCGCGACCGAAGAGCCAGAGATCAACTTCATCCCGTTGATCGATGTGCTGCTGGTGATCCTGATTTTTCTGATGATCACCACCACCTATTCCAAGTACACCGAGCTGCAGATCAACCTGCCTACCGCCGACGCGGAAAAGCAGCTTGAACGCCCAAACGAGATCAACGTGGGCATCAATGCCCAGGCGCGCTACATGATCAATGGCCAGGCCCACACTTATCGCGATACCGCCAGCCTGTCGGCCGAGCTCAAGGCGGCGGCGGCCGGCAAGAAGGATCCGGTGGTCGTGATCAGCGCCGACGCCCAGGCGACGCACCAGTCGGTGATCTACGTGATGCAGGCGGCGCAAATGGCGGGGCTGGGTCAGGTCACATTCACCACGCAGGCAGCGGCCGGCAAGTAGCCCCCGCCCGCCGGCGCTGCGAGACCGGGTTTGCCCCTCGACTCCGACTGGTGGTTGCCACGACTCACCTGGCGCACCGCGCCACTGCTGCCGCTGGCCTGGCTGTTCGGTGCGGCGGGCGCCGTCCGCCGTGCTGCATTCCGACATGGTTGGCTGAGGCAGCAGCGCATGCCGGTGCCGGTGATCGTCGTCGGCAATCTGGTTGTCGGCGGCGGCGGCAAGACGCCCCTTGCGATCCATCTGGTAGCGCAACTGCGGGATCGCGGCATGCGGCCCGGCGTCATCTCCCGCGGATTCGGCCGAGCGTCCTCGGATGTGCTCGAAGTCGAGCGCACCAGCCTGCCTGAGGATTGCGGCGACGAACCCCTGCTGATACGCCGTCGCGCCGGCTGCCCGGTGTTCGTCGCTGCGCGGCGCGCCTGCGCCGCGCGCGCCTTGCTGCGGGCCTATCCCGCCACCGACGTGATCATCGCCGACGATGGCCTGCAGCATCTGCGCCTGGCGCGCGACTTCGAGATCGCGGTTTTCGACCGGCGCGGCGCGGGTAACGGCCACCTGCTGCCGGCCGGGCCTCTGCGGGAGCCGCTCAGCCGCCTGGCAAGCATCGACGTTTGCGTTGCCAATGGCGCCAGCCCGATGGCCGGCAACGGGTTCTCGATGCAGCTTGTACTCGGCGACCTGTACCAGCTTGCCACGCCGACACACAGTTGCACGGCGGCGCAGTTCGCCAGCCGGCACGGCGCAGGCGTCGCCGCGGTTGCCGGCATCGGCAACCCAACGCGCTTTTTCGACACCTTGCGCGCAGCCGGGCTTATGGTCGCCGAACACCCTTTCCCCGACCATCATCCGTTCTGCCGCGCGGACCTTGCCGGCATCACCGCCCGCAGCATCCTGATGACCGAAAAGGACGCGCTAAAATGCGCAGGCTTCGACGACCCGCGCATCTGGGTTGCGCCGGTGACCGCCGCAGTCGACCCCGGGCTCGTCGAAGCGATACTGGAGAAGCTGCGTGGACTCAAAGCTGCTTGAAATTCTGGTCTGCCCGATTACCAAGGGCGCACTGACTTACGATCGCGAAAAACAGGAACTGATCTCGCGCGCGGCGCGCCTCGCTTACCCGATCCGCGACGGCATTCCGGTCATGCTCGAAGAGGAAGCGCGCAAGTTGACCGAAGACGAACTGGCCTCAAGCGGCAAATGACCGCTTTCGTCGCGCTGATCCCGGCGCGCCGTGCCTCCACCCGCCTGCCCGACAAGGTGCTGGCCGACTTGGCCGGCAAACCCATGGTCGTGCATGTCGCCGACCGCGCACGCGCCAGTGGCGCCCGCCTGGTGGTGGTCGCCACCGATGACACCGAAGTGCATGCCATGGTCGAAGCCCACGGCCACCAGGCCCTCATGACCCGCGCCGATCATCTTTCGGGTACCGACCGCCTGGCCGAAGCAGCAACGCTGCTGGGATTGGCGGATAACCAACTGGTCGTCAACGTGCAGGGCGACGAGCCGTTGATCGCGCCCGCATTGATCAGCGCGGTCGCGGGTGAACTCGAGCAGCGCGACGACTGCGCGATGGCCACCGCCTGCCACCGGCTCGAGGCCGCGGCCGACATGTCCAACCCGAACATCGTCAAGGTGGTGCTCGATCGGCGCAATACTGCAATGTACTTCAGCCGGGCGACCATACCCTGGGCGCGCGATGCGTTCGCGCAAAATGTCGATGCGATCCCGAACGGCCTGCCGATTCACCGGCACATGGGCATCTATGCCTACCGGGCCGGCTTTCTCAAAGGCTTTCCGTTGCTCGAACCTGCGCCCATCGAGCTTTTCGAGGGATTGGAGCAATTGCGCGCGCTCTGGCATGGCCACCGCATCGCCGTGCTGGTAAGTGACGCGACCGCGGCGCCCGGTGTGGACACAGCTGTGGATCTGG
>JBEIFV010000241.1:0-7708 GCA_040382235.1 Burkholderiales bacterium | reverse complement strand
TGGTCCTGGGGGTGACCGTCAGTGCTTCCGGACTGGTTCTGAACTTTCCCAATTTCGATCAGGGCCGGGCAATCATGCAACTGGCCAACGTGGTGCATGTGATTGCCACCGTTCTCATGATGTGCATGGCGGCGGGGCACATCTACATGGGTACGGTAGGAGTTGAGGGTGCCTTCGACGCGATGAAGACCGGCCATGTGGATGAAGCCTGGGCCAAGGAGCATCACGAAGACTGGTACGACGAACACAAGCGCGGCGCGGGTTCCACACCGAGTGCGGCCGGCGCGGGTCCAATCCCGGCCGGCGCGCCGCAAGCAAAGGAGAAAAACGCATGAAAGCCCGAATCGCAGCCGTAGTCATCGCGGTTTTCGCCGCACATGCCAGTGCAAAGTTGCCCCCGCCGCCGCCTGTTGATCCGGCCAAGGCCGAGGAAGCCAAGGTAAAGGACGCGGCGGCCAAATTGAAGGCCGCAGAACTTCAGGCCAAGTACGAAGACAAGGCCGCTGCCAATTACGCCGCCAAAGCCAAAGCCGAGGGCAAGGAATTCAAGCCCGTGCTAGGCGCCGGCATTCAGCCCCCACCACCGGCTCCTCCGGTTGTCGCAGCAGCGCCTCCTGCCGCTCCCGCGCCGGCAGCAGCGCCGGTAGCTGCGAAAAAGTAAGCGCGCCTGCGAGCGCGCTTGGGCAAGATGAATCGCCGCCCTTGGGCGGCGATTTCATTTGGTGAGCGCCGCGTCGAGGCCAGGTCGAATGGCCCGCGCCCGACCCTGTGCGACTTGGCGGACCTCATACGCAACGACGTTCAGCGTATCAGCGAATAGGCCAGGCCCAGAACACCACATCCCGCGATCAATGGAATCATCCCGACTTTCAAACGGAACAGGGCTATGACCGACGCAATTCCAAGCAGCAACGCGAACCATTCGGTGCCGCCATCGAGCCCTTTTGGCCAGAACACGTGATAGCCGAAGAACAAGGCCAGATTGAGAATCACCCCGACCACCGCCGCACTGATGGCCGTCAGCGGTGCGGTGAACTTGAGGTTGCCGTGGGTCGATTCCACCAGCGGGCCGCCTGCCAGGATGAACAGGAATGAGGGAAGGAAAGTGAACCAGGTCACCACCCCGGCGGCGGCGGCGCCCGCCAGCGGCAGTGCGCCGGGGCCGAACAATGCGCCGCTCCAGCCGCCGACGAAACCGACGAAGGCCACCACCATGATCAAGGGGCCGGGCGTAGTCTCACCCAGGGCGAGGCCATCGATCATCTGGGTTGCGGTCAGCCACTGGTGCTGCTCGACCGCGCCTTGCTAGACGTAAGGCAGCACCGCATACGCGCCACCGAAGGTCAGCAGCGCGGCCTTGGTGAAAAACCAGCCCATGGTCGCAAGCACGCTGTTCGCATTGAGCAGCAGGGCCATCGCACCGCCCCACAGCACCAGACCTGCTGCCACCAACAGCCACAGTCTGGGCCAGGCGAACCTGGCATGTGCAGGTGTCGGCGTGTCATCGTCAATGAGTGCCGCTCCGTAGGACTTCTTCGATGCCGAATGCCCACCGCCCAGGGCGAATCGTTCGGGCAGGAATTTTCCACCGGCCCAGCCGATCAGGCCGGCGGCGATCACGATCACCGGGAACGGCACCTTCAATGCGAAGATCGCGACAAAAGCTGCCCCGGCAATGCCCCACAGCCAGCCGTTCTTCAGGGCGCGTGAACCGATGCGCCAGGCCGCATGCAGCACGATCGCGGTGACCGCCGGCTTGATGCCGTACAGAATCCCTGCCACCACCGGCAGATTGCCATAGGCCATGTAGATCCACGACAATGCGATCAGGATGAAAAGCGATGGCAACACGAACAGGCCGCCCGCGATGATGCCGCCCCAGGTGCGGTGCATCAGCCAGCCGATGTAGGTCGCCAGCTGCTGCGCCTCGGGGCCGGGCAGCACCATGCAGTAGTTGAGCGCGTGCAGGAAACGCTTTTCGGAAATCCAGCGCTTGTTCTCGACCAGGTCGGTATGCATGATCGCAATTTGCCCTGCCGGGCCGCCGAAGCTGATAAAGCCCAGTCTCAGCCAATAGCGAAAGGCCTGCGCCAAAGTGACCGGCGCCGGCGGGGTCGTGTTAGGCAGGCTCATGCGCTTTTCCTGAACAGGTCGGCACTGTGGATTTCATTGACCGCCGTCTTCTGCCATGCGTACAAGGCGTCGTAGACCACCATGCCTTGTTCAAGCATGGCATGGTCATCGCTGAAATTGGCCGACAGTCCAAGTGAGATTGCCAGCAGGCCGGCGGATTGCGGCGTCAAGCCGGGCTGGCCGGTATCAGCGCCGCGCACAATGGCAGCCAGCGCGTCCAGACCAGGTTCACGCAGGCCGAAATCGGCAAGGAAGGCATCGAAACTGCAGGCGGCGCCACGATGCGAAAAAGTTACGCCAGGCACGTCATGGGCGATCGCATCCTGGCTTTCGGCTTGCGCGCTCACCTGGTCGGCAGGAACGTAGAGGAAACGCGCCTGCCGGTCGATGAAGCGCCGGATCAGCCAGGGGCAGGCGATGCGGTCAATTTTCGGGCGTTCACGGGTGATCCAGCAACTGGGCTGCGCGCGCGTGGCGGGCACCCCGAAATCGGCCAGCTTGCGCATGGTCGGCAGGCCGGCCTCGTGCCAGCCCTCTATACCGTCTACCAGGAAGCGGGCGTCGATCCCGGCATCGCGCAGCGTCTGCGCCGCATTCTGGCTTACCTGGTGCCCATGCACGCAGCAGGTGACAATTTTTTTGCCGCGCAGTCGATCAAGTTGATCCTGCACCTGCTCCGGTGCACAGCGCAGCGCGCCGGGTAGCGTGAATTCGGCGGCGTCGTAGGCGGGTGCCTTGCGTACATCCAGAAGCCACGGTGAGTGCGCGCCGCCCAGCAGCGCATTCAAAGCGGCGGCCGAAACGGCATGCAACGATTGTGCAGGTGTGGTGTCCATGAGTTACTCCCAAGCGAAGTACGCGGGGCTTGGACGGGACACCGTCGCGGCCGCGGATTGCCAGGCCGACGGGAGTCCGCTGACATCCCGAGATTGCCAAGATACGCTGATTCGCCCAGCCCGGCAACTGCGCTACAATACGCTATAGATTGTGGTTTCAAGCGCGAGGTACACCATATGTACGAATCAGAGATCACCTTGTTCATTCGTGAACTGCATGCCAGGAACCCCGGGCTCGCGGCTGCGCAAAAGCAGGGACGCGCCTTGTTGTGGGATCGCCCGCAGGACACAATGGAGCTCAAGGAGCGATCCGATGCCCATGTGCCGCAGCAGCCGTACGTCTATCAGACCAAGACTTGATCCTGCCCGGCTGGAACGATGAGCGAAGAAGCCGTTGTCGACGAAGTCCGCCTGGAAGCGGCCCCCCTGGTGACCAATCAACCAGTTCCGGCCGCACCTGAGGTCGCTCGCATCGCCCGCCTGTACGGTGAGCCGATGCTCGAGTTGCCGCGCGATCTGTACATTCCGCCGGATGCGCTGGAAGTGTTTCTCGACACTTTCGAGGGCCCGCTGGATCTGCTCTTGTACCTGATCCGGCGTCAGAACTTCAATATTCTCGACATCCCGATGGCGCGCGTGACTGCGCAGTACCTGGTGTATGTCGAGCAGATTCGCGGCACCAACCTGGAACTGGCGGGCGAGTATCTGCTGATGGCTGCACTGCTGATCGAAATCAAGTCGCGCATGTTGTTGCCGGTGCGCAAGTCGGAAGAAACCGGCGAGGCCGAGGATCCGCGTGCTGAACTGGTGCGGCGCCTGCTCGAATACGAGCGCATCAAGCGCGCCGCCCAGGAACTCGATGCCCTGCCGCAACTGGGGCGCGAATTCTGGCCGGTGCAGGTGGCGCTGGAAGAGACCTTCGCCGTCGCCTTGCCCAAGGTTGATGCCGAGGACTTGCGCGTGGCCTGGCTGGACGTGGTGCGGCGTGCCAAACTTACCCAGCACCATCGCATCGGCCGGGCCGAATTGTCGGTGCGCGAGCACATGAGCCTGATGCTGCGGCGCCTCTCGGGCCAGCGTTTTGTGGAATTCACCGAGATGTTCGCCGCCAGCGTGTCCGTGCAAGTGGCTGTCGTGCACTTTCTGGCTCTGCTCGAACTGATCCGCGAAGGCCTGGTCGACATGACCCAGGCCGAGCCGTATGCGCCGATCTACGTGCGCCTGTCCTACACGCCCAGCTGATCCCTAGAGCGCTGGTCGCGCCACGGCTGCGTAGTATTGCGGCGCCTCGGAGCGCTCGAACATGCCGTAGTCACGCTCCACTTCGCAGATGCGGAAGGTGTCGACCGGGCCGCCTTCTCGGCACACCTCGGTCATGTCCAGCGCTTCCGCCACACTGCTGACGCTCGCCACCTGGGCGAACTTGCCGGGCCGGTACAGGCTTTCATAACGTTCCACCGTCGCGCTGCCAAGCGCATCGATGCTGGCGCTGGAATCGGCGACCACCATGTAGCGCGGTGGCTTGATCGCGGGATCGTTCCAGGTATTGAGCCGCTGCGGCTGCCAGGCGGGCTTGCCCGGTGCCTCTTCGCGCACTACTTGTGCCACCCGCAGCCGATAGTCAGCGAACACCTCGTGACGACCGGCGGTTTGCGCCTGGTGGTGCCCGCCGTGCACGCGCCAGGCGGTCATGGCCGCTTCGTCGCGCCAGATTTGGTAGGACAGCAGCCAGCCCACGCGGTTCAGGCTCTTGAAGCGATCGATGAACTGGCAGCCGCCGGATTGATCAAGCAGCGGGCGCATTGAGGCTGCGATGTCGAGATAGCGTTGCATCATGCCGGGACGCGGGCAGACTTCGAAAAACAGGGCGAGCATGGCGGTTTTCCTGATGGAGTTTGGCAAGGCTGCGGCACGGCGGAGCGTGCCGGTCAGGCAATGATACGGAGATATCGAGCGTTGAGGCGGAGAGTCGAGCCGACAGTACAATCATGGTCACCGCAATCGGGGCATGCCTTCATGCAATGGAACTTCGCCGAACTCGACCGTGCCAGACGCTACAAGCTGCTGGTGGGCCTGGTGGTGCCGCGGCCGATCGCGCCCATCACCAGCATCAGCGCGACCGGCGTGGTCAACGCCGCACCATTCAGCTTTTTCAACGTCATGGGCGACGAGCCGCCGATCGTGATCGTCAGCATCGAGGACCGCGATTCCGGCGCCATGAAAGACAGTGCGCGCAACATCGCCGAATCGGGGGAATTCGTGGTCAATCTGGTGGACGAGGCCATCGCTGAAAGGATGCACGCCTGTTCGGTCGACTACCCGGCGACAGTGAGCGAGATCGACATGGTCGGCTTCACCTGCCAGCCTTCGCTGCAGGTGAAGCCGCCACGTCTGGCCGAAGCACCCGCGGCACTGGAATGCACGCTGCACAGTCGCATCGATATCGACACACGCCACCTTCTGATCGGCCAGGTGCGCCATCTCCACGTGCGCGATGAGCTGATTGATCCCGTGACCTTGCGTGTGAAGATGGACAACTATCAACCGGTCGGGCGATTATTCGCAAACCAGTACACCCGCACCGGCGACCGCTTCGCCCTCGAAGCCAACGCCTATCTCGAGCGCATGGCGGCGGCCGGCCGAACTTAGGGAAACACTGAATAAGTCCGTAGGTTAAGAAAGCTGCTTCTGCAACAGTTGAATTGAAACGAGCTTCCGTTCGATAGTCCGTATTCCAGGGACTCGTTCAGCGTTTTCCTAGCGCAAACCCCAGGTGAACCACATGACCCAGACCATTTTCGTGATCAACCCGAACAGCACGCAAGCCGTGACCGACCACATCAGCCTGGCGCTGGAACCCTTTCGCTTTCCCGGCGGCCCGGCGATCGAGTGCGATACGCTGCGCAGCGGGCCGCCCGGCATCGAGTCGCAGGCACATGTGGATGGCATCAGCGAAAAGCTGATCGCATATTTCGAGGCGCATCCGCAGCGGGCCGCGTCCGACGCGGTCGTGCTGGCCTGCTTTTCCGATCCAGGATTTCACGCCATGCGCGAGACGCTTGGCTGCCCGGTGTATGGCAGTGCGGAATGCGCCTACTTGACGGCAGCGGCGACCGCAGATCGTTTCGGCGTGATCTCGATCCTGTCGCGCGCGATTGCGCGCCACAAGCGCCAAGTGCGCTTGCTGGGCTTGGAGCAAAGGCTTGCCGAAGATCTGGCGATCGAGATCGGGGTGGTCGATCTTGCGCAGGAAGACATCACTTTTGCCCGCATGCGCGAAGTCGGCATGACGCTCAAGACCAGGCATGGCGCGAAAGTGGTGATCATGGGTTGCGCTGGTATGGCGCGTTACCGGACAAAACTGGAAGAAGTGCTGGACTTGCCGGTGATCGACCCCACCCAGGCGGCAGTCGGAATGGCGATGGGCCAATTGCTGGCGCATAGCGCAGGCGTAGCTGCCGCGGCCAGAAAGGCTGCGTAGGCGGACTGGACGGAAAGTTGGTGGGGCGCGCCTAGCGCGCCGCAAGGTGCTTGTGTTCCAGCCGGCTCATCAGCCGCACGATCGGCCATAGCAGCGCCAGATACATCAACGCCGCCAGTACGATCGGTGTGGCGTTGTAGGTCAGCGCCTGCGCCTGCCGCGCGTTATTGAGCAACTCGGGCAGGGCCACCACGCTGGCCAGCGTGGTCAGCTTGATCACCTCCAGGGTGTTGCTCACCAGGTCAGGCAGCACGTTTTTCACCGCCTGCGGAACGATGATGTAGCGATAGGCTTGGTGCTTCTTGAGCCCCATCGACAAGGCCGCTTCCATCTGCCCGCGAGTTATGCTTTCGATGCCGGCACGGAAGATTTCGCCGTAGTAGCTTGAGGTGTTGAGAAAGAAACCGAGCGCGACCGCGGCCAGCTTGGGCATGTCGATTGCGAGGAACGGAAACCCGAAGTAGATGAAAATCAGAAGCACCAGCGGCGGAAAGGCGCGAAAGAAATCGACATAGACGATTGCCCCGCCGCGCACCCAGCGCGAGGCGTGGGTCGAGGCCAGCGCCAGCAACAGGCCGCCGGCCAGCCCCAGCGGGATCACCAGCGCCGAGAGCATCAGGGTGGTGCCAAATCCCTGCAGCAGGAACGGCCAAACCTTGGCTATGATCGCCGGGTTGAAAAACACCTGGATCAGCGTTTCCATGCGAAGCGCTTCTCGAGTCGGCGGCCGAACCACACGAAGGGAATGAACAGAATCAGGTAGGCGATCGCGCCCAAGGTGAGCGGCGTCGGATTGCCGGCCTCCGACGCGCCGCTGGAGGCGACGTTGAGGATCTCATGCAGCGCCACCACCGAGCCCAGGGCCGTGCCCTTGGTGATCGAGATCACGCGGTTGGTCAGCGGCGGCACGGTCAGGCGGATCGCCTGAGGCAGAATCACTTCGCGCAGCGTCTTCCAATGCGACAGGCCGAGCGATAACGCCGCATCCCATTGGCCCTTGTGCACCGAAAGAATGCCGGCCCAGAACACCTCTTCGGCGAAGGCGGCCAGCACCAGCGAAAGCGACAGCCACGTCGCGGTGAACGCATTCATCGACAAGCCGATGTAGGGGAACGCGAAGTACAGGACGATGATGATCACCAGCGGCGGCAGGGCGCGAAAAATGTCGGCAAAACCGACGATCATCCAGCTGGTGAACGGAATGCGCAAGGCGCGCAGGATCGCCAGGCCAAGACCGATGGCGACGCCTGTGACGATC
>JBEIFV010000240.1:0-7751 GCA_040382235.1 Burkholderiales bacterium | reverse complement strand
CGGTATATCGACTTGATCGCGGGGGCGGCAACATCGGCGCCGGCGCGATCGTGGACGTCAAGATCGTTTCCCAGTCGCCGGACGGCACTCGCGGGCGCATGTACGTCAACTGGGAAGACAGCGAGCAGGGCGGCGACTACGACCAGGATGTGTGGGGCGTGATCGACTATCGTTTCAAGGGCGCCAATCTGCTGGTCACAACCAACGTCGTCGCGGCATCGACCGCGAACCCGCAGGGCTTCGGTTACGTTATCAGCGGCACCACCCAGGACGGGCCGCACTTCCACTCGGGCATCTACAACTTCAACTATACGGATCCGGCCAACATCACTGTGACCAACGCTGCTGGGACCGTGCTCAATGGCGCCGCCGGCGTCATCAACGCCAGCGGCGGATGCCGTAACTGTACCGCGCCCGATGTTGCCACCACAGCCGTCTATACCATCTCCAGCACAGGGTCGGCCCAGGCACTCAACGACCCGCTGTGGTACGCCGCCAAGTACGGCGGCTTCACCGATAGCGGCAACAATGGCCTGAGCCCGATCCCCGATCTGGCCACGGAGTGGGACGTGGTCAACAACGCCACCGGCGCGCCGGGCAGCGATGGCGTGCCGGACAACTACTATTCGGTTTCCAATCCGCTGGGGCTTGAAACCGCGCTCGACAAGCTTTTTGTCAGCATCCTGCAAACCTCTGCCGCGTCCGCGGTGGCTGCCAACTCGTCCAAGCTCAACACCAGCACGCGCATCTACCAGGCGGTGTTCAATCCGAGCGACTGGAGCGGCAAGATTCTGGCCTTTGGCGTCAATGCGACCACCGGCATTCCGAACACCACCCAGGATTGGGACGGCGGGCAGGTCTCGCTCAATGCCGCCACCATCACCCCTGGCGCGCGCAAGATTTTCACCTTCAACAAAGGCGTCGCCGCGACCAACCCACGCGGCATCCCGTTCGCCTGGCCAAGCAATCCGGCCAGCCCGCTTGACTCGGAATTGAGCCCCGCGCAGATCACCGCGCTCAATACCAATCCCAGCACGAATACCGGTGATGGTCTGGGTCAGAGTCGCCTGAATTACTTGCGCGGCGACGCCTCCAACGAAGGGCTTTCCGCCACCAATTTCCGCCGGCGCCCCACCACCAAGCTGGGCGACATCATCAATTCGAATCCGAACTTCGTGGGCCCGCCGTCCGCCGGCTATCCCGATGCCAGCTACAAGGCGTTCGCGGCGGCCAACGCCACTCGCAAACCCATGCTCTATGTCGGCGCCAACGACGGCATGCTGCACGGTTTCGAATCCGGTCTGACCGGTTCGCCCGGCACCGAACTGCTGGCCTATGTGCCCAGCCCGGTCTATCGCAATCTTTCGAAGCTGACATCGCGCACCTATTCCCACGAGTATTTCGTTGACGGTTCGCCGGTGGTCGAGGATGCGTATATCGGCAGCAACTGGAAAACAGTGCTGGTGGGCGGCCTCAATCGCGGCGGCCAAGGCATCTACGCGCTCGATGTGACCGACCCGGCAGGATTTGCCGGCAACACCGGCTCACTTGTTTTGTGGGAGTTTACCGATGCCGACGATCCTGACCTCGGCTACACCTTCGGTACGCCGCTGATCCGCAAGATGTCGAACGGCAGGTGGGCCGCGATTGTCAGCGGCGGTTACAACAATTCGCAGGGCACGACGCAGGATGCGGCCGAAGTGTCCTGCGCCTCTGGATTAGGCACTGTTGCCGACCCCTACCTGCCCGCTGGCTGCAGCACCAGCTTGACCGGCAAGGGATACATTTTCATCATTTTTCTCGACGGGCCTACCGGTACCAACGGCGCCTGGCGGCTAGGCACCGACTACTTCAAGGTAGCCACCACGACCGGTGACATCGGCACGCCGAACGGCCTGGCAACGCCCCTGTCTGCGGACATCAACGGTGACGGCTTGGTGGACTTGATCTATGCCGGCGACCTGCTTGGCGGCCTGTGGAAGTTTGATGTGTCCGGCGCCGCGACCACCTGGATGAGCGCCAGTTCCCGCCTGAAGCTGTTCGATGCGGTCGACGCTGTTGGCAATGCGCAGCCGATCACCTCGGGCGTCGAGGCGGTGCTGCATCCGTCCGGCACCGGCATCATGGTTTCGTTCGGCACCGGCAAGTACCTCGAAGCCAACGACATCAATCCGCCCGGCCCCGCCTACAAGACCCAGAGCATCTACGGCATCTGGGATCAAGGCGCGCTCGTGAGCGGACGAAGCGTGCTCATGAAGCAGCTGTTGCAGCCGGGAATCACGCCGATCGTCACCAATCCGGATGGCTCGGTAAGCCGCATCACGACCAAGCACCAGCCCAACTACAGCGTTGGCCCGCCGCGCCCAACGTCCGGCGTTCATACCCAATGGGACGGCGCCCTGGCTCTGGCGGACAAACTTAACGCGATCAGCACCGATGACAAGGACACCATCATCCATCGTGGCTGGTACCTCGATCTGTTCAACGGCAACGCGCCCGACCCGGTGACGGGCGAACGCATCATCTTTGCCCCGTTTGTGCGGAACGGCGTGGTGTTCTACTCGTCGCTGTGGCCTCTGGCCAATGCCTGCCTGGGATCGACCGCGGGTGACAACATCACTCTGATGATCACCACCGGCGCACGCCCCGACGCCTCGGTGTTCGACTTGACCGGCGACCAGCAGGTCAACGCCTCGGACATGGTCACGGTCGGCACCGATTCCTCCGGCAATGCGATCAAGGTCGCGGTGAGTTCACGCCGCATCGATGGCGGCTCGGCGCAGCCGCCGACGCTGGTGTCGAAAGGCAGTGTCGACATCGGCTACCAGAACACCACGAGCGGCAATCTTGCCACAGGGGCGTACAGTTTCGGTCGCGGGCCAGGGCGGGTGTCGTGGCGCGAGATTCTCTATTGATGCAAGTCATCCGAAAGGTTCTTGTCATGCAATTCGCCATTCCGGAAGTCCGGCCGACACACAACGCCGGCCGGCGCCAGTCCGGCTTTTCGATCGTCGAACTGATGATCGTCATCGCGATCATCGGCCTGTTGGCCGGTATCGCGGTGCCCAGCTATCGCGACCAGGTAAACAAGGGCAAGCGCACCGAAGGCAAGGCGGCGCTGACCGCCGCGGCCGCGCGCATGGAGCGCTACTACACCCAGAACAACTGCTACCCCAGCGCCGCCTGCGGCAATCCGACCTCCGCCGATAGCGCAGCGGCATTGACCAATGCCGGCATTCCGGGATTTTCCGGCGATACTGCCAACAAGGCAGCCTACAACATCAGCCTTACCGTGACTCCGCAAGCCTTCACTGTGACCGCCACGCCGAGAGCCCCCTTCAGCGACCCTTTATGCGGCAATTTGACGCTGGCCAATACCGGCCGCAAATGGACCCAGAGCAACGGCACTTCTGACGACGCCACACGCCCGGAAGGCTGTTGGTAGCCTCGCGCGCTGCCGGACGACCCGTGTGCCGGACGCGATGGTGGCTCGGGAGGCTGCGGCGAGCCCTTGGGTGGCACTGTTTCGCTGGCTGCTCGTGTCGGCAGCGTTGCATGGGATATTGATCGCTTTCGGCGGCGTGTCTCCGCAGCAGCCGGGGGCTTTCGCGGTCCCTAAAATCAAGGTTACTTTGCGCCCGGTTGCCGACACGCAGCGCCCGGCCGTAGTCGACGCAGCGCGGCACCCGGCAAGCAAACCGTTAGAACGCAGCCGTCCGTCGCATCCGGCCGCAGGCCCTGAGGAGTTGCCAACCAGGATATCCGCAGGCGATGCAGCGCCTGATCGCCGCGCGCCTCGCGAGGACACCAGAGTGGAAATCGCCCGTTTCGACCCCGCCGAATATCTGCCGCCGTCAGCGGTCGAGCGCACCGCCCTGCCGGTTAACCAGGATCTGTTCGACTTCCTGCCGCTGAGCGGCTTTCAGTCAGGCCTGTGGCTGGTACGTCTGTTCGTCGATGAGCATGGCCGTGTGGTCGAGGTGGAACTGGTCGAATCCAGCGGGTCCGAACGCAACGCCCTGGAGCTCAAGGCGATTCTGCTCGCCAATCGATTCTTGCCCGCCTTGCGAGCAGACCGCCCGGTGAAGAGCCAAAAAATGATCGAAGTCAGCTTTGAGCCTGGCCCGGAAGCACTTTTGACAAGTCCCGTCCCAGTCCCTTCGGCAGCGGGAAGGTAACGGTTTCCGCGATCCCATCGAGGAGTCGCACCTTGCCCACACCCAGTTCGCGCAAGCGTTGAATCACTTCCTGCACCAGCACCTCTGGCGCGGATGCGCCCGCAGTCACCCCCACCCGCTTTTTTCCTTCAACCCATTGCGCACTCAATTGATCGGCGCGGTCAATCATGTAAGAAACCGTGCCGACGGTTTCGGCCACTTCGCGCAGGCGGTTGGAGTTCGAGCTGTTGGGTGAACCGACCACGATGACCAGATCACATTTGGGCGCCATGAACTTCACCGCATCCTGGCGATTTTGCGTCGCGTAACAGATGTCGTCTTTCTTGGGTCCGCGAATCAGCGGAAAACGCGCCTTCAAGGACAGGACAATCCGGGCCGCATCATCGACTGAAAGGGTTGTCTGCGTGACGTAGGCCAGGCGGGCTGGATCGGCGATCCTGAGTGCCGCGACATCTTCGTCGGTCTCGACCAAATGCATGCCGAGCGGCGACTGGCCCATCGTGCCCTCGGCTTCGGGATGCCCCTTGTGTCCGATCATCACGACCTCAAGCCCCTCCTTGCGCAACTTCAGAACCTCCACATGCACCTTCGTGACCAGCGGACAAGTGGCGTCGAATACCTTCAAGCCGCGCTGCTGCGCCTCGCGGCGCACCGCCTGCGGTACGCCGTGCGCGCTGAAGATCAGGGTTGCGCCCGCCGGAACCAATGCCAAGTCCTCAATGAAAACAGCCCCCTTGGCGCGCAGATCATCGACCACGAACTTGTTGTGCACGATCTCATGCCGTACGTAGATGGGCGCTCCGTGAAGTTGCAGCGCCCGTTCGACGATTCCGATCGCACGCTCGACACCCGCACAGAAGCCGCGGGGTTGCGCCAGCAACACTTCCGGTTCGACGCTCATGGGTTCGCCCGTTTCACGGCTGCATCACGCCGATGATCTCGGCCTCGAAAATGATGGTGCGCCCGGCCAGCGGATGATTGAAGTCGAACACCGCGTAGGCATCCGCCTTTTCAAGCAGGGTACCGGCGAATTGCGCGCCCGCAGCGTCGGTAAACGCCACCTTGGCGCCGACCTCCTCTTCCAGATCGCGCGGCAGGGCGGCGCGCGCGATTCTGTGCACGAGCTCCGGATTGCGCAAACCGAATCCTGCCTCGGGTTCCAGGGTGAATGCGGAGCGCTCGCCGGCACGCATGCCGATCAGGCAACGCTCCAGGGTTTCCGCCATTTGGCCCGCACCGAGAGACAAGGTGGCGGGATTCATGCCGAAGGTGCTCACCGCTTCCGTGCCATCGGGCAGGCTTACGCGGTACCGCAGGGTCAGGTGACTGCCCGGTCCAACCAAGGTATCAGTGTCTTGCATCGGCTATGCTTCGTTCCAAATATCCCGTTCACGATTGTAAGGCAAGCATGCCGATTTCCGATTGGCCGGAAAGCGAACGACCGCGCGAGCGCCTGCTGCGTTTGGGCGCGGGCGCCCTCACCGATGCTGAATTGCTCGCAATCTTCCTGCGCACCGGCGTGCGCGGCCAGACCGCGGTGGATCTCGCCCGCTCCATGTTGCAGAAGTTCGGCGGTCTCAACATGCTGTTCGCAGCCAAGCGCCCGCAATTCGAGTCGGTTTCCGGCATGGGGGACGCAAAGTTCGCCCAATTGCAGGCGGTCATCGAAATGGGCCGCCGCGCGCTCAAGGAAGACCTCGCTGCGCGCGTAAGCCTGGCTTCACCGCAGGCGGTCAAGGATTATCTGTGCCTGAGTCTGGGAAGCCTGGAGCACGAGGTGTTCATGGTGCTATTCATGGATGCCCGCAACCGTCTGCTGGCGGCCGATCAACTTTTTCACGGCACGCTGACCCAAACCAGCGTCTATCCGCGGGAAGTTGTAAAGCGAGCGCTCGCTCACAACGCAGCGGCGGTGATTCTTGCGCATAATCACCCGTCGGGTGCGCCAGAACCGAGCCAGGCCGACCGCTTTCTGACAGAAAGCCTGAAGCAGGCTTTGGCGCTGGTTGATGTTCAGGTACTCGATCACATCATCGTGGCGGCGCGTCAGGCCACCTCATTCGCCGAACGCGGGTGGTTGTAACCGACCGCGCGAAAATGCGCGCAACGCGGAATTGAATGAGTGGCGGTTTTCGAATATAATGCCCTGTTGCGCGCAAACCACTGTGCTTACTTGATCGGTTGCGCAAATCATGTCCGGCGCGGGCGTAATCTCCTGGTAGTTCCCCCTAGCCGCTTCCATATCAAATAACAGGAGTCGATTCATGGCAAAAGTTTGCCAGATAACGGGCAAGGGCCCGATGGTGGGGAACAACGTTTCCCACGCCAACAACCAGCCCAAGCGGCGCTTCCTGCCGAACCTGCAATACCGGCGCTTTTTTGTTGAGAGCGAAAATCGCTGGCTGCGCCTGCGCGTTTCGTCAGCCGGATTGCGCATCATCGACAAAAAAGGCATCGACGCGGTCCTGGTGGACCTGCGCGCACGCCGTGAAATCTAGGGAGCCTCTAAAATGAGAGACAAGATCAAGCTTGAGTCCACTGCCGGCACCGGCTTTTTTTACACTACAACCAAAAACAAGCGCACCACGCCTGAAAAAATGGAGATCAAGAAGTTTGATCCCAAGGCGCGCAAACACGTGATTTTCAAGGAAACCAAGATCAAGTAGGTTTCTGCGCCAGTTCATCAAAAAAGGCCTCGTTCTGCGAGGCCTTTTTTATGCGTTGCTGCCGCAGAGGTTATGCGCCCCGCGGCACGGCGTAACTGCGCAGCTTCAGCGAAAACTCCTCAAGAGCCCGGATACCACTTGCTTCGGCACGCGCGCACCAATCCTGCAGCTCCTTGAGCAACTGCTCGCTGGTGGCACTTGACCGCTCCCATAGCGCAACCAGTTCCTCGCGCATGGCGTAAATCTTGGCCAGTACCGCATTGTCTTCCAGCACGGTTTTGAGATTCGCCTTGTCGGTCTCACGCAGTTCGCTCGCATCCTGATGCAAGGCGCGCTTGATGGCCTCGACCCGCGCACGCTCGTCCGAAGCCTCCTTGAGCTTGGCAAGTTCTTCACGCCACACCAGTTTGAATGATTTCGCATAACGCGCCATCACGTCGTAGCGATTGGCGATCACTGCATGCAGGGTTTCCATGTCGACCGCCGCCTTGGCCGCCACAAATTTGGGGGTGGGGGCGATTTTCTTCACGTGCGCCAGACCGAAGGTCTCCAGGATGCGGATGTACATCCAGCCAATGTCGAACTCATACCAGCGGTTTGAAAGCTTTGCCGACGTACCGAATGCATGATGGTTGTTGTGCAATTCCTCGCCACCGATCAGGATGCCCCACGGCACAATGTTGGTGCTGGCATCAGCCACCTTGAAATTCCGATAACCAAACCAATGGCCGATACCGTTGATGACGCCGGCGGCCCAAAATGGAATCCAGGCGATCTGGGTAAGCCATACCAGAGCCCCGGGAATCGCTCCAAGCAGCACGATATCGATCAGCAGCAACAGCGTCACGCCAAGCTTTTCGTGCCGCGAATACAGGTTCTTTTCGATCCAGTCGTCCGGCGTGCCATG
>JBEIFV010000239.1:0-7759 GCA_040382235.1 Burkholderiales bacterium | reverse complement strand
GGAATTCCTGCGAAAGTGTCATACAAATACCAGCGCCGCCGCGTGTGCGCAAAATCCAGCAATTGCGCCGCCACCGCCACCGAAAAACCCTCGAATACGCCGCACTCGACGAAGTCGCCGTCACGCCGCAGGCCATTGCGCGCGCACCAGCAGAAGACATGCAGCCGCCACAGCAGGCTCTTCTCCGTCGGTGACTGTGCGATGGTATTGAACGCCCGCATGAAATCGGGGTCGTCCAGAAACCCCTGGTTGCGGTCGAAGGTAAGCAGCATGTCGGCGGCGAAGGTGCGCGCGAACGCCGCGCTCAGAGTCGCGATCGCCGCTTCGACCGCGGGCGCGGATTGTTGCGTAAGACCGTAAAACATGAAACCTCCCTGACATTGCTTTCACGCACTGTAGCAATAGCCGCCACCACCCGCCCCTATACTCTTGCCCGCACCCAAGCAGGAGAACCTGATGCAACCCAAAGTCGTCCTCACCGCGTTGATCCTTTGCGCCAGCCTGGCATCGGGCGCGCGCGCAGCGTCCGAGGCGGAGTTGATCCAGGCCGCGGCGGCGGGCGACGCCGAACGCATCGTGCGCCTGCTGCGCGCCGGCGCCAATCTCGAAGCGCGCGGCAACGGCGAACGCACCGCTCTTCTGGCCGCGGTACAGGCCAACCAGATCGCCGCCGCGCGCGCCCTGATCCAGGCCGGCGCCAATGTCAACGCCAAGGACGGCATCGGCGACAGCCCCTACCTCTTGGCCGGCGCGCGCGGCCGCACCGAGATCCTGCGCATGACGCTCGACGCCGGTGCCGATCTCAAGAGCACCAACCGCTTCGGCGGCACCGCGCTGACCCCGGCCTGTCACTACGGCCATGTCGAGACCGTGCGCGTCCTGCTGGCGACCAAGGTCGACATCAACCAGGTCAACCGGCTGGGCTGGACCTGCCTGCTGGAGGCGGTGATCCTCGGCGATGGCGGGTCGGCGCATGTCGAGATCGTGACCATGGTGGTGGCCGCCGGCGCCCGGGTCAACCTGGCCGACGCCCAAGGCCTGACCCCGCTGGCCCATGCGCGAGCACGCGGTCAGTCGCGGGTGGTCGAGATTTTGCTGCGGGCCGGCGCGCAGTAGGCCAAGTCGGCGCACGCCCGCATCCTGGCGTACGTCAACGCGGCGCCGCCTTCGGTACCGCGCCACGCACCTCGAAGCTCGCCTCATCGAGCACCTCGCCCTGCGCTCCCACCAGCTTCAGCGTGTGCCGGCCCGGCCATGGCAGCCAGGTCTGGCCGCGCGCGGCGCTGCCGAGCGACTTGCCGTCCAGTTCAAAACGCGCGTGCGCCGCAGCCTGGGCGCCCAGCAGCAGGCGCTGGTTGCGCGCCGGAATATCCGGATCAAGCGCGATGACCGACCCTGGCACCGGCGCGGTGATGCGCGGCTGCACATGCCGGGTCGCGGCCAGGCGCACCACGGCCTGCTCGCTGCCGGCCAAAAAAATCTCGCTGCGCGCCGGTTCGATCGCCGGTTCGTAGCGCATGGGCTGCACGACCACCCCCGCAGGCCGCGCCGGATCGTCACCCTTGACTCGCCGGTGCAGATGCAGCATCACATCGCGCCACACCGGCGCCGCACCCGACACTCCCGACACATCATGCATCGGGCCCCCGCCCGCATTGCCGACCCACACCCCGACGGTATAGCGCGACGAGAATCCGATCGCCCAGTTGTCGCGCATGTCCTTGCTGGTGCCGGTCTTGACCGCCGTCCAGAACGGCGTCTCGAGCGCATTGGCCAGGCCGAAAGCGACCGCGCGCGCCGTGCGATCAGCCAGGATATCGGCCACGATGTAGCTGGCGTTCATATCCATCACCCGGCGTGGCTGCACCTGCGCCTGGCCGGGCTGGAAGCGCAGCGGCGACCACAGCCCGCCGTTGGCGAGCGCTCGATAGGCATTGCTCAGTTGCGCGAGCGTGACATCCGCGCTGCCCAGGGCCAGCGAAAAGCCGTAGAAATCGCCCGACTCGGTGATCGTCGCGAGTCCCACTGCACGCAGGCGTTCGACCAGGTGGTCCGTCCCCACCATGGTCAAGGCCCGCACCGCCGGCACGTTGAGCGAACCGGCGAGACCGGCGCGCAGCGACACCGGTCCGCGATACGACTTGGCGTAATTGCGCGGTATGTAGAGGCCGCCATCGGTCTTTAACTCGACCGGCGAATCGTCCAGCACCGAGGCCGCGGTGAGGCGCCTTTGCTCGATTGCCAGCCCATACAAAAACGGCTTCAAAGTCGAACCCGCCTGGCGCGACGCGGCCGCGCCATCCACCTGCGGCGCCTGCGACAAGTCGCCGCTTGAGCCGACATAGGCCAGCACCTCGCCGCTGGCGTTATCGATGACCACCACCGCCCCGTCTTCCACATTGCGACCGCGCAGCTCGGCCAAACGCGCGCGCAACGCGCCGCTTGCGGCGGCCTGCACGCCCGCGTCGAGCGTGCTTGCGACCCGCAGGCCGGCCCGGGTCAGCAGTTTCTGCGCCACATGCGGCGCCGCATCGGCCTGCGGGAACGCGGCATAAGCCCGCGCCAGGACCTGACCCACCTCCACGGTCAGGCCGTCGCAGGTGTCGGCCGCCGCCGGCTTGCGGCCCGCGGCACTGTGCTGCAGCGTGAGCAGCCAGCAAGCGCGGTCGGCGACGCGCCGGGGCGCGGCGTTGGGCCCGCGGATCAGCGCCGCCGCGATCGCCGCCTCGCGCCGGTTCAGGCCGTGCGGCGCCTTGCCGAACAGGCCGTGCGACATCGCCGCGACTCCCTGCAGTTCGCCGCGAAAGCCCACCAGGTTTAAATAGGCTTCAAGTATCTCGTCCTTCTTCCAGCGCCTTTCGAGCAGCAGCGCGGCCCTGGCCTGAGCCACTTTTTGCGAAAAACTGCGCGGCGCGTTGTCGCGCCTGAGTTCCGGATCAAGCATGCCCGCCAGTTGCATGGTGAGCGTACTGGCGCCACGAACATTCGCATTGCCAAGGTTGCCCGCCGCGGCATTGAGCGCGGCCTTCCAATCCACCCCCTCGTGCTCGTAGAAGCGCTGGTCCTCGGACGCCAGCAGCGCCTCCTTGAGCGCCGGCGATACCTGATCGACGCTCACCCACGCATAGCGGCGCACGCTGTCGTCGATCCGCAAGCGCTGCAGTTCGCGACCGTTGCGGTCAAGCAACCAGGCCTCGGAAGAACGCCACTCCTGCCGCACCTGCCTGAAACTGGGCAACTCCAGGGCCGACGCTGCCGCCGACATCGCCAGCAGCAGCGCGCACAGCAGCCCGCCCCGGCGGCCCCATGTTTTCACGGCAGCACCTTCTGCTTCGCGTTGGGCAACACACCAAACATCTCCGGCGCATACATCGCCTCCACCCGTGTGGGCGGCAGCGAAAACAGGCCGTCCTGGTTCAGGCGCACGGTGTATTCGACCGACCACTTGCCCTTGGGCGCATATTCGTAATAGGCGCGAAACGCCTCGAAACTGCGCTCTTCGTAGCTGGGCCAGGCTTCACCGCTCTTGCGCTCGCCCTGTTGTGCCACGCTCGAGTCGCGCGCCAAGCCGCCGCCCAGAATGGTGGCACCTGCGGGAATAGGGTCGGCCACTACCACCCACGTCATGTCGGCGGAGGCCTCGACTTCGAGCCTGATGCGCAGCACGTCGCCGCGCGTATAAACGTCGCGGGTCTTCTGCTCGACCATGGCAACCGTCCTGGTCAGGCGGTAGCCGGCGGCCAACGGCGCCTTGATCGGCACTGCCGCCAGGCTCTGGATGGTGAGCCAGGGTTTGCCGGCGCCTTCATGGCTCGCCTTGAGCGCACCGGTGGCACCGGCCTCCGCTCTCGGCCACGGCAGGTTCAGCGTGCCGCCCTGGGGCTGCGTAGCCCAAGCCAGGACCTGCTGCGCTTTTGCTTCGCCTTTCTCCTCGATCGCGGCGCGGCTGGTGCCGCTTACCTTCTCGGACTCGAAGCGTGCCGCGAACTTGTCCAGCGCAAGCCCGCCCCACAGGTTGGCGGTGGTGGTCTGCCAGGCGCCCTTGACTTGCCTGGCGACCAGGCCGCTTGCCAGGCGCGGCAGATCCTCGCGCCAGCCGGGGCGATCGGCCACCACGGCGATCAGGCGCGCGGCGTTGAGATCACCCCCCACCATCAGCCACCACCAGTGATCCTCGCGCTCGGTCGAGAACACCATTTTTGTTCCCTGCATCGAAAGGCGCCCGCGCAGCACCTGCTCGGCCGCAGCCAGGTGTTCGTCGCGCTTCGGGATGCCCGGCAGGCGCTGCAAAATCGCCAGCCAGTCGATCACCGCATGCGTGGGCCACAGGTTGGGTTGCAGGCTGATCGATTCGAGCAGCTTGGGCGTGGCCTTCGCGTTGCGCGACAGGGCTTCGATGGCCGCCAGCTTGCGCGCCTCCAAATCCTTGGTCGGTGACCAGAAATTGCGCTGGATGCGCCCCTCGACAAAAGCGATCAGCGCGCCCTCCATGCGTTCGCGTGCGTTGTCGGGCAGCGCGTAGCCGGCCTCGTGGGTGACGGCCAGCACATAAGCGGTCAGGGTATCGCTGCCTTGCGCGCCTGGAAAGTAGGCCGCCAGGCCGTCCCCGTCGAGATAGTTGACGATGCCATTGGCAACGCCTTGCCACATGGCGCGATCGCGCAGGCCGATCGCGCGCGAGGTCTTCTGCTCCAGGCAACTGAATGGATACTCCTCGAAATAGCGCCGCACCCCGTCCAGAGCGCCCGAGAGCGCAGGCTGCAGGGCCACGCGCAGCCCGCCACGGCCGGCCAAGGCGTCGGCGGGCGCTGCCACCGGCAGCACGAAACTGCGATCGAGTTGAACCAGGGTCGCCTGCTGCACCGTAATCGGTACCGCCGGCACCACCTTCTGCGCGGATTTGAGCGCGTCGCTGGCGGCCTTGCCGGAGACCTTCTCGACAGCCTCGATGGTCCAGGCCAGGCTCGTTGCATTGGCCGGCACCTGTACCGCCCAGAACACTTCCTGCGCCGCGCCCGCTGCCACATTGACCTCCTGCGCCGGCAGTTGCGCCTCCAGGCCCGCAACCTTGGCACTGAGCGCCACCTTCATCGCTCGTGCAGTGGTATTGCGCAAGGTCACACCGGCGCGAAACTGGTCGCCTTCGCGCACCAGCGGCGGCAGACCCGAAAGAATCTGCAAATCCTTGGTGGCACGCACGGTGACTTGGCCGGTGCCGAAGAGGCCAGGTTCGCCATCGGCCACGGCGACGATCCGAAAGCTGGTGAGCGCGTCATTCAAGGGCACCTCGACGCTGGCCTCGCCGTTGGCGTCGAGTTTCACATCCGGCTTCCACACCAGCAGGGTGTCGAACAATTCGCGGGTGGGGGCACGCCCGCCGCCGCCGCCCGGCGCCAGCGCCTTCTTGCCATAGTGGCGCCTTCCCACCACCTGCATTTGCGCGGTGGCGGTCTCGACGAAATAACTGCGCCGCTTGACCATCGCCTCCAGGATGTTCCAGCTGCCGTTGGGCATCAGCTCAAGCAGTGCCTGGTCCACCGCCGCCAGGGCTACTTCGGTGCCGGCCGGCGCCGGCTTGCCGTCCGGCCCCTTGACGGCGACCTTGACCCGCGCGGTCTCGCGCGTCTGGTACACCGGCTTGTCGGCGCTCACCGCCACCTTGAGTTCGTAGGCGGCAGTGCCGACCTGTACTTCGGCGATGCCGAACTTGAACGCCGGCCGCGCCAGGTCCACCAGCGCAGTGGCCTGACCCTTGTTGTACAAGTCGACCCATTCGCGCCGTTCGTTCCACCATTCGATCGGCGCGCGCCAGCCCCATTGCAGCAGTGAGGTCCACGGCACATCGCGCACCCGGCCGCGCACTGCCAGCACCGAGATAAACGCATTGGGCGCATAGCCCGCCTTGATCGGCAGCGAAATCACCGGGTCGCGCCCGGAGACTGGCAGCACCAGGGTCTCGATCACGCCTTCGCGCTCGATCGCAACCCAGGCGGTGGCGCTGCGAAAGGGCATGCGGATCTGGAACTTCGCGGTCTCACCCGGGTTGTAGCGCTTCTTCTCCGGCAACACGTCCATGCGGTCGGCGTTCTCGCCACCAAACCAGGATTCGCCGCCGGCCACCCAGATCGAACTCGACGCCGCCGCCACATTGCCGCCGGCGTCTTCGGCCTCGGCCAGCAGCAGCACATTGCCGGGCTCGTTCAAGCTCGCCTCGCACAGCAAGAGGCCGCGCGCATCGCTCTTGCCCTTGCACACCACACCCAGGTCCTTTTCCTCGGTCTTGTTGTCGTAGGTGTAAAAGCCGCCGACGGTGCGTTTGCGGGTCGATAGCGTGGTCTTCAACAAGCCCTTGACCCGCACCGGCGCATCCGCCCTGGGGCGCCCGTCCAGGCCCAGCACCAGCACCTGCAGGCGCGCCACTTTCTTCACCTGCACCCAGCTTTCACTCTTGATGCCGGCCAGGACCGCCGCCGGCCACAGCGTGGTCACCCCGCGCAGGGTTTGCTCCTCGCCATTCGGATCGCGATAGCTCATCTCGGTCAACAACTCGCGCGGCCGGTCGATCTTGGGCAAACCCTTGACCAAGTAGCGCGCAGTGCCGTCCGCGTTGAGCTTCAGCTGGTTCTTGTCCGCCACCAGCTTGTCGCCGCTGCCGGCGGATGCCTGCGCTTCGCCCTCGACCTCCTGCGGGCCATCACCGCGCTGATCGGCCATGCCAAACGAGAATTCCTCGTAGTCGGCGAAGCTCACCACGCGCTCGCGCAGCAGCGCGGAAAGCTTCACCGCGTGCCCCGGCGCCGGCCCGCCGGCCAGGTAAGACAAGGCCAGGTTGAACGGCACCTCGGTCGGCCGTACCTGCGCCTCCTTGGGCGGCGTCACCGCGCCTTGCATCAGCGGCAGGCGGAACTCGGCAACGCGGAAGCTGCCGGTCTGCTGCATGCGGCGCTGGTCGGCTCGCTTGCCATTGGCGGCAAAACTCAAGCTCACGCTGTATTCACCCAGCTTGGCGTCCGGCGGAATCTTCCAGCTGTTAGCCGCGCTGCCGCGCGCACCGAAGGCCAGCGGCAGGTCATAGTCGGTGCCGCTGCCCAGATGCGTGATGCGCAGGCCCGATGGTGCCTGCGGCACCTCCACCGCGGCGAAACCGTTCAGCGTTTCGCGCCGCACGTAATGTTTCATCGACACGGTCTCGCCGGCACGCAGCAGCGGGCGGTCAAATACCGTGTGCGCTACCAGACCCGCATCACCGCCCCAGCCCTGATTGACATTGAAACGCCAGGGTTCGATGCCGTTCTGCCAGTCCGACAGGGTGAACGAAAGATCGTCACCCTTGCGTGCCGATACGAAGTACGCCGCCAGATCGTCACAGCGCCCCTCGCGCGAAAGACCCTGGCGAATCAACGCCACGCCGCCCGTGTCGGTCTTGCCGGCCCACACCTCGTTGCCGCCGCAGTCCGATACACGAATGGCGGCATCCGCCACGGGCTTGCCCGCATCCAGGCTGGTGACCCACACCGCGCTCACCTCGCGGCCCATTTTCAGGTGTACGGCGAGGTTGGTGACCAGCGCCCCGGCGCGCACATACATCGGCCGCGGCTTGGCCAGCAAGGCCGCGCCGAGGCGCTCGCTTTCGAGTTCGACCACATGGAAGCCGGGTTCCGGCAAGGGGATGCCGACCACTTCGAACTGCTTGCCGCCGCCGGGCGCCGGCAGGGTCGCCGCTTGCAGGTTCGGTGCGCCCTTGAGCAACGGACTCTCG
>JBEIFV010000238.1:0-7880 GCA_040382235.1 Burkholderiales bacterium | reverse complement strand
GTGCCCAGTCTGAGAGATTGAAAGGCTGCATGTCATGACCCGGGGTCGTCTGGCTGGTTCGATCGGCGCACCCTCAATTGGCAAGCGCGCGAGGATGAAGGATTCATCAGGGCACGGTGCCGGCCCGGAAAATGGCTGCGGCGGCGTTTTCGGTGGCATGGCAGCAAACTTGCCGGTGTGCATCCGGTGGCTGGCTCAACCAGGTACCAAAGTTTCAGTTCTTGCGCGACAGCGCCGGCGCATCGGCCTGCGCCACGGCGCTCGACGCCGCGCTCGCTGTGGCCGTGGCGGACGGCTGCACTTCGGCCGCCATCGGCTTGACCGCCTGACCTGCCTTGAGCTTGTGGACGCCGGCGATCACCACCAGTTCGCCGCCATTCAAGCCGCCGGTCACACTGACGCCCGCTTCACCATAGCGGCCGATGGTGATAGCGCGCAGTTGCACCTTCTGGTCCGCACCGACCACCCACACCGCAGGCGTGGCGCCGGACTTGTCGTCGCTCTGCAAGAGGGCAGTCATCGGCAACAGGATCACCTGCGCCTGCGCGCTGCTGCCGGCGAAGCCAACATTAGCCGACATGCCCCAGCGCAACTGCTCGTCGGCCTCCGCGATGGCCACCTTGACCTGATAGGTGCGGGTGGCCGCATCGGCGGCGGCGGCGATCTCGCGCACGCGCCCCTGGTAGAGCTTGTCCGGCGCGGCCCACAGGCCGATGGTGGCTTTCGGGTTGGCGCGGATCAGCGCCACCTGGTTCTCGCCGACATTGAGGACCGCATCTTTTTCGCCCAGGCGCGCCACGCGCAGTACCGGCTGCCCCGCACTCACCACCTGCCCGGCCTCGGCATTGATGGCCGTGACCACGCCGTCGGCGTCGGCGTTCAAGGTGGTGTAGCTGGCCAGGTTGCCGGACACTCCGGCCTGTGCGTGGGCCGAATCGCGCCGCGCGGTGGCCGCCTTGAAAGCGTTGTCCTTCTGGTCGTAGACGGCTTGGCTGACGAAGTTCTTGTCGCGCAGTTCCTTGTAGCGCGCCAGGTCGGCGCGGGCGAATTCGAGATCGCTTTCGGCTGAAGCGAGGTTGGCGCGCGCTGCCACCACGTTGAGATTGGCGTCCTGCGGGTCGAGGCGCGCCAGCACCTGGCCTTTGCGCACGCGCGCACCGAGATCGACATTGCGCGCCAGGATCTTGCCCGCCACGCGGAAAGACAGGTCGCCTTCGTAGCGTGGCTTGATCTCGGCGGCGAAGGCGGTGGCGCCCTGGGCATCGCCGACCATCGCGTGCATCACCCGCACCGGTCGGATGTCTTCGCTGATCTCGACCTTGGGGGCGCAGCCCGCGAGCAACACGCCCAAGGCCAGCAACGCGGCTTGCGGGAAAACGTAAACACTACGGATATTGAACATTGGCTTCTCCTGACCGGGCCTCAGCCCGGACCTTGCATGTAACCCTGCCAAAGTGCCAGCAAGCCCTGTTGCATGTCTTTGCCGAAATCACGATCGAACACTTCAAGGCCCGGACGCTGGCCGATGCCCTTGGCCCGCTTCTGCGTGGGGTCGCACAGTTGCCACATGCCAAGCGCAAAGGCATAGGTCGCCTGCAGCACGGCAATCCCGGCGCCGTCCTTGAGCGCCGGAAAGCGCTCCTCGATCAAGGGCCCGAAGTGCGCCAGGCGAGCGGCGATGACGGCACGAAACTCATACATCACCTCGGGGTCGATATGCCGCTGAAAGCTTGAGTGACAGGCCGCACCCAGGTGCAGGAACAGCGGGTTGCCGGTGGCAAAGCTGCAAAACGCATCGACCACCTGTCTGGCCTGCAGCGAGCGACCGGCATGGGCGGTGAGCAACTGGTCGAGCACTTCGAACATGCGCTCGGAATGCTGCGCATGCACCGCCAGCACCATTTCTTCCTTGCTGCGGAAGTAGAGGTAAACCGTGCCCTTGGCCAGGCCGGCGGCCTCGGCCACGTCTGCTACCGACGCGAAATTTTCAGGATCGCGCACGATCAGCGCCTCGGCCGCAGCGACGATCGCGGCACGGCGGGCGGCTTTGTCTTCAGCTTGAACGGCGCGTTGGAGGATGACCATGGGGTGGGTTAAAACCAATTAAATGACTTTTAGTCAGTTAGAACGCACTTTAAATGACCGCTGGTCACTTGTCAACTCGGTACCGCACACAGCACGCTCGGGAGCGACGCCGCCCTGGCTCAAATGGGCTGTCAGCCGGGCTTACTTGATGCTCAGCATGCGCTCAACGTAGCGGGCGATCAGATCAATTTCGAGATTGACCAAGGCGCCGGGCGCCAGATGCCTGAGCGTGGTGACCGCTACGGTATGCGGAATCAGGTTGATGGAAAAATCCGCCCCGTCGGCACAATCGGTGACCCGATTGACCGTGAGGCTCACCCCGTTGACGGTGACCGAGCCCTTGTAGGCGAGAAACTTCGCCAGTTCCCGCGGGGCGCGCACCACCAGCTCCCAGGATTCGCCGATCGCCTCGAACTTCTCGACGCGCCCGAGACCATCGACATGGCCGGACACCAGGTGCCCGCCCAGCTTGGTCGACAAGGAAAGGGATTTTTCAAGGTTGACCTCGCCCGGCGCCGACAAACCCGCGGTCTTCGACAGGCTTTCACGCGAGACCTCGACTTCGAAGCAGTTGCCGGCCATGCGCATGACGGTCATGCATGCGCCTTGAACCGCGATCGAATCGCCGATCGCAACGTCGTCCAAGCCGAGCGTCGCGGCGTCAATCGCCAGGCGCACGCCAGCGTCGGCGCCGCCCAATGGTGTGACTTCGGTGATGCGGCCGATGGCCGCGACAATTCCTGTGAACATGATGCGGGACTGCCTTTCTTTTCAGCTAAAAAAAACACTGAACAAGTCCCTGGAACACGGATTCGCGAACGCAGGGTCTCATCGATTCAACATTTTGCAAGGGCGGACTTACTCAACCTGCGGACTTGTTCGGTGTTTCCAGAATGCGGGCGATCAGACGCAGGTCATCACCCAACTGACTGACGCGATGAATCTTGAGCATGCGGCGCTCTTCGAGCGTTTCCAGTGCCGGCAAATTGAACATGCCCTGCCCGGTGTGGCCGATGATGCTGGCTGCGAAATACACCAGAAGTTCATCGACACAGCCGGCACGCAGCAACGAGCCGTTGAGCTTGAAGCCGGATTCGACATGAATCTCGTTCAAATCGCGGCGCCCGAGCTCGCGCACGAGTTCGCGCAAGTCAACCTTGCCGGCGGCGTCCGGCAACGTGATTATTTCAAGAGTGGCGCCGCACGCCTGCGCGGCCTGCTGCAGGCGGCCGCGCGCCGCTGCGTCATCGCTCGCACAGGCGATCAGGATGCGCCCCTCGCCCAGCACGCGCGCGTCCGGCGCGATCTCGAGGCGGCTGTCGACGATCACCTTCATGGGCTGGCGCGGGGTGAGCACATCGCGCACGTTGAGCTGGGGATTGTCTTCCCGCACCGTGCCGATGCCGGTCAGGATCGCACAGGCACGCGCGCGAAACGCATGGCCGTCGCTGCGCGCCTCGGGGCCGGTGATCCATTGGCTTGCGCCGTTGGCAAGCGCGGTCTTGCCATCGAGGCTGGCGGCGATCTTCAGCCGCACCCAGGGCAGGCCGCGGGTCATGCGCGAGACGTAGCCGATGTTGAGCTCGCGCGCCTCGGCAGCGAGCAGCCCCACCCGCACATCGACGCCGGCCAAGCGCAGGCGGGCGCAGCCCTGGCCTGCCACTTTCGGATTGGGGTCTTCCATCGCCGCCACCACCCGCGCCACGCCGCTCTCCAGCAGCAGATCGACGCAAGGCGGCGTGCGGCCATGGTGGTTGCAGGGCTCCAGGGTCACATAAAGGGTCGATCCGCGCGCCGCCTCAAGGCCCCCCCGCGTTTGCGCGTCGCGCACCGCATTGACCTCGGCATGCGGCTCGCCGGCGACCATGTGCGAACCTTCGCCGATGGTCTTGCCATCCTTGACCAGCACCGCGCCGACGCGCGGATTGGGAGTGGTGGTAAAGAGCCCGCGCTCGGCCAGTTCGAGTGCGCGTCGCATGAAAGCCTGATCGAGCGGCGTGAACATCAAGGTGTGGCCTGCGCAGTCGCGGCGGTCCGACAGGCTGCTAGGCCTTGCGCCCGCGCCGTGCAGGACTGAACTCGGCTACCGCCTCCTCGAACTCCTCGGGATCGTCGAAACTGCGATAGACGGACGCGAAGCGGATGTAGGCGATCTTGTCCAGCTTTTTCAGTTCACGCATCACCAGTTCGCCCACCCGGTGGGTCGCGACCTCGCGTTCAGCCATGGCGATCAGGCGTTCTTCGATGCGTGTGATCGCCTCGTCCACCTTGTCGGCCGGCACTTCACGTTTGCGCAAGGCAAGCTTGAAGCTGGCACGCAGCTTTTCGCGGTCGTAATCGACGCGCGCACCATTTTTCTTGACCAGCACCGGCATGCGCAGTTCCACCCGTTCGTAGGTGGTGAAGCGCTTGTCGCAGGCCAGGCAGCGGCGCCGGCGCCGGATTACGGCACCTTCGTCAGCCTCGCGGCTGTCAACCACCGCGGTATCGGCGTTGGAGCAAAAAGGGCAGCGCATAAGGTGCGGGCAAAAGTAAAGATCTACTTTTGCCCGGGGCAAGCCGGTTGGACATCGCCGGCACAGCCGGTCGATCTCGGGTTTGAGCGTTGCACGGCCTTCGACATCACGCGCCGTAAACCGGGAAACGCTTGCACAGGGCAGCGACCTTTTCGCGCACGCGCGCGAGGTTGGCTTCGTCCTGCGGCGCATCGAGCACTTCGACAATCAGGTGCGCGACGGCTACCGCTTCATCCTCGCCGAAACCGCGGGTGGTCATGGCCGGGCTGCCGATGCGGATGCCGGAGGTGACCATCGGTTTCTCCGGGTCATTGGGGATCGCATTCTTGTTGACCGTGATGTGCGCCAGATCGAGCGCGATCTCGGCGGCCTTGCCGGTGACTTTCTTGGCGCGCAGGTCAAGCAGGAACACATGCGACTCGGTGCGCCCCGACACCACCCGCATGCCGCGGCCGATCAGCGCCTTCGCCATGGCGTCGGCGTTCTTCAACACCTGTTGCTGGTAGGTCTTGAATTCAGGTTTGAGCGCCTCGCCGAAAGCCACCGCCTTGGCCGCGATCACATGCATCAACGGGCCGCCCTGGATGCCCGGGAAGATCGCCGAGTTGATTTTCTTCTCGTATTCCGACTTCATCAGGATCAGGCCGCCGCGCGGGCCGCGCAGGGTCTTGTGGGTGGTGGTGGTGACGAAATCCGCATGCGGCACCGGATTCGGGTACACCCCGGCGGCGATCAGGCCCGCGTAGTGCGCCATGTCGACCATGAAATAGGCGCCGACGGCCTTGCAGACGCGCGCGAAACGTTCGAAATCGATGCGCAAGGCATAGGCGGACGCACCGGCGATGATCAGTTTCGGCTTGTGTTCACGCGCCAGCGCCTCCATGCGCTCGTAGTCGATTTCTTCCTGCGCGTTGAGCCCGTAGGACACCACCTTGAACCATTTGCCGCTCATGTTGAGCGGCATGCCGTGCGTCAGGTGCCCGCCTTCGGCCAGCGACAGGCCCATGATGGTGTCGCCCGGATCGAGCATGGCGAAAAACACACCCTGGTTGGCCTGCGAGCCGGAATTCGGCTGCACGTTGGCGGCCTCGGCGCCAAACAGTTTGCGCGCGCGCTCCAACGCCAGGTTTTCGGCGATGTCGACGAATTCGCAGCCGCCGTAGTAGCGGCGCCCGGGATAGCCTTCGGCGTATTTGTTGGTCATTTGCGAGCCCTGGGCCGCCATCACTGCGGGCGACGCATAGTTCTCCGAGGCGATCAACTCGATGTGATCTTCCTGGCGCCGGTTCTCAAGCGCGATCGCGGCGAAAAGTTCGGGGTCTGCGGTTTCGAGGCGGTGCGAAAAACTGAACATGGCGGGGTGAGGTTTCGGTGGATGGGTCGGGGCGAAGGCAATCGGGGCAGGATGCTTGTATGCCGTCGACAACCAAGCGCAAACAACAATAGATTGTAGCAGCGGTGGTGGCCGCAGGCGCTAGAGACGCGCCACCCCCTACATCTTGTGTGGTCGGCGCGACTTTTTCAGACCGTATCGTCCGTGGCGCCTGCCAGATGTGCAAGCTCGCCCCATGCGCACAGGCGCCAGCTGCCGTCATCGATCTCGATGCGATTGATGCTCGCATTGGCCAGCACCCAGGCACGCGGCGCCAAGTCATCAATGCCCATGACGATGCGGTACACCGTGTCCAGCACGCCGCCATGGGTCACCACGATCACCTGCTTGTGCCCGCGCCGCGCGATTGCTTCAAGCGCGGCTTTCACGCGCGTGCGCAAGGCGACCAGGCTTTCGCCACCCGGAATGACGAAGTCAGGCACGCGCGCTTGCCAGTTGGCGTGTGCTGCCGGATGTGCGCGCGCGATCTGATCCGGTGTCATGCCTTCGAAAACGCCGAACGCGCGCTCACGCAGCGCCTGCGACGCTTCCACCAAAAGCCCCAGGCGCCGCGCCAATGGGGCCGCCGTGTGCATGGTGCGGAGAAGGTCGCTGCACACCAGGGCATCCGCAGTTACCTGCGACAGGTGCGCCGCCAGCGCCTCGGCTTGCGCCACACCCGTGGGGGAAAGCTCGCTTTCGCTCTGCCCCTGAATGCGCTGCGCGCGATTCCATTCGGTTTCGCCATGCCGGATCAGAAGAAAATGGGTCACGGGAAAAAGGCTTTCATGAAATTCGAGCACTTTGCCGGAATTGCGGCCCCAACAGGTTTGCTCATGCGTGTGCGAAACTGCGCTCTGCGGTCACAATGCCACTTTCGTTTGCGGCGTGGGCAGACCAATATCGGGCATCAGGCGCAGGATTTGAAGTTGGTGCCCGTGCCGGCGGCTTGATCGGGCACTTCAGGATTTTCACAGGTTTGGATCGAAACCGGTCGCCTTGATGCCTCCTGGTGTCGACCGGGCCGCGAGCGTCGTAAACTTCGATGTCCAAGCAGCGCACATAGGCTTTCGATTCCCGGACAACATGGACAATCGGACCATTTTTTCCAAGACCGGCAAAGGGTCCTTGGAGATCTCCAAGAAAAGCCTGAAGCTTTCCAGTGAAGAGCGTCAGGCTCTGATACTGGTTGATGGCAAGTCTTCGCTCGGCCAACTTGAGGAAAAGCTCAACCGCTTGCCGCCAGTGAAACTGCGTGCCATTTTCGAGCATCTTCTGAGTCTCGACCTGATTCGCGAGTTCATCACCAAGGCCGGGCCCGACTCGATAATGGTGGTACCGGGGTCGGCGGCAGCGGCGATGCGGGTGGTGGAAGTCACCGAAGACGATCTTGATTTCACCGCCTTTGCCGCGGTAGTCAAGAACAACCCGGTCCAGGAAACCTCGGCGCAGCGGCAGGCCGCCGAGGCTGCGGCAACGCAGGCGCGCGAGCTCGAAGCCAAGCGCAAGGCTGAAACCTTGGCGCGCGAGGCTGCGGAGCGCAAGGCACGCGAAGACGCTGCCCGTAAGGCACAAGAGGAGGCCATGCTGCGCGAGCGCGCACGCCTGGCCGAAGAAGCCAAGCGCAAGGCGCTTGAAGAGGCTACCGCCAGGGCGCAGCAAGAGGCTGCCCGGAAAGCGCGCGAGGAAGCCGAACGCAAGGCACGCGAGGAAGCAACCCGCAAAGCCCAGGAAGAGGCGCAGCTTCGGGAACGTGCGCGCCTGGCCGAAGAGGCCAAACGCAAGGCGCTTGAAGAATCCGCCCGCAAGGCGCAGGAAGAGGCTGCCCGACTGGCCCGCGAAGAGGCCGAGCGCAAGGCGCGCGAGGAAGCCGCCCGCAAGGCGCAGGACGAAGCTGCCCGACTGGC
>JBEIFV010000237.1:0-7993 GCA_040382235.1 Burkholderiales bacterium | reverse complement strand
TCGAGGATGGCCGGATCCGCGAATTCGAGCAGGAAACCGGCGTCAAGGTGCCGGCGCAGCCGGTTCTCGATGAGGACATGGACGCCGACGATGTGGCGGCCGAGCAGGAACGCGCACGCCTGCAGGCGGTTGCGGATGGCAAGGCGGCGGCCGCATCCCGCCCGGCTCCGTCCGACGACGACCAGTTGCAGCGCCAGTTGCAGGACGCCGCCCCCACCGTGATCGACAACTTCGACAACGTGGTGGTCAAGCGCAAGGTCAACGGCGTCGAGGAACTGGTGCCGCTGGCGGATGTGATGCGCACGCACCAGAAAACCGCCGCTGCCGACCAGCGTTTGGAAGAAGCCACGCGCCTGCTGCGCGAGGCGGAAGCGCGCTCGCGCGCGGTGCCGGAAGTGCCGGCGCCAGCGGCGGCGCCGCCAAAGGACGAAGCGGCGGACATCGCCGCGGAATTGACCACGGCGCTCTTTTCGGGCGACGAGGAAAAAGCGCGAGAACTGCTGCGGCGGGGACTCTCCCGGCCATCGATACCGACGCCGGCGCCAGTCCCTTCCGTGGATGTTCTTGGCGGAAGGTGGAACAGCAAATCGCGGTCAAAGGTGCATTGAGGGATTTCCAGCGCGACTACTCGCGGCTGGTGGACGACCCCGAACTCGCAACGCTGTCGGACATGCGGATCAACCACCTCGTCACGGGCGGCATGCCCATGGCCGAGGCGATCCGCACGGCCGGCCGGGCGCTCTACGAGAAATTCGGCTGGTCGGCCCCGGCTCTTGAGCGTCCGGCGCCGGCACCCGCCTCGACCACCCGTGCCGACAAGCTGAAAGCCAAACAGGACCTGGACCCCGTGCAAGGCCGCTCGATCGCGGCCACGGCGCTCTCCGATGAAAACACGCCCGAGACCACCTCGGACGTCATCGCGCAGATGCGCCGTGCACGCGGCCAGATCTGACCGACTGAAACACCCATTTAGGAGAAACACGCCATGTCTACCGGACAAGTCTGGCGGACCTTCACCCTCGGCGGCTACATGTGGAGCCCTGCGCTCTCCAAGGTGCTCAAGCGTGGTGGTCCAGCCGCTGGTGAAGTTTCGGCAGTTCGCCGATGTGAAGGACGCCGCGGTGCAGGGCAAGGGCAAGGGGCAGGAGTTCCACTGGAACGTCTATTCCGACGTGGCCACGCAGGGCACCACCCTCACGGAAACCACCACCATGCCCGAGACCAAAACACCATCACCCAGGGCACGATGACGATTACCGAGTACGGCAACTCGGTGCCCTACACCGAGAAGCAGGGCGACCTGTCGCTGCACCCGGTGAAGGAAGTCATTGCCAAGGTGCTCAAGAACGACGCCAAGAAGGCCTTCGATATCGCCGCCTACAACCAGTTCAACGCCACGCCGCTCACCGTCTCCCCGACGGCCGGCACCGCAACGGACGTGGTGACCCTCACCATCAATGGCACGGTGACGATTAGCGCTCACGACGCGAAGTTCTAGACAGCGTCCTCCGATGCCCCGAACGAATCAGCGGCAACCATCTCCGAAAGCAGAGTCTCCGGAGCGATATCCTGCCCGTGAGGCCAGGTGACGGCACCCAGCACGATACCTACACGGTTGAAATATTGCAGGTCCCGCAGTTCGCGAAAGACGCCATGGTCGAGATAGGGCCTCAGGTCAAAAACACCCTTGCGGCCGTCCTCGACCTCGACATAGATGCGATAGTCCGGCAATGGTTTGGCGATCTTGACATTCCAATACATGGCAGCACCTCAAAGGGGATCAATCCTATAGAGGTATTCGCAGGTCGCCCAAAGCCACCAATCGAACGGATGGCGCGGGGCTGGTCGGGCGATGCACGCAACTGGACGCCGATCAGCCGGGTGACGCTCAACCCGGAACGTGACTCGGTGGTCAATACGGCAACAACCAACATGGATAGACAGCCTCTGGCTGCATGCTTGAGGGCACCTTTCCTGATATTCACATATATGTCCAATATGACATACAATGATCGTGTGACCAAACCGGAAAAAATTGTTCTCTGGCTCCAAAACGAGCTAAAGACGCCGCCGCTTTCAAGTGCGGCACGGATGGAGGCGGGTGGAATGCTGCGGCGTCTGCAACGTGGCGAACTGATCGCGCTGCCGCATTCGCGGCCCATGCCGCGCATCGGCCATGGCTGCCACGAATTGCGTATTCCTGATGCCGGCAAGACATGGAGAATCATGTATCACCTTGACGCCGACGCCGTTGTCATCCTTGAGGTATTCGCCAAGACCACCACGAAAACACCCGACGACGTCATCCAATTATGCAAGAGCCGCTTGCGGCACTATCGAACCCTCGCGAAAGACAAGGAGTGATCACATGACCCCGGAAAAACTCAAACGCCTGCGCGCCGCCGGCTGGCATGCCGGAACACCTAAGGAATTTCTGAAAATGACCGACGAAGAAGCGGCTCTCGTCGAAATCAAACTGGCACTGACCAACGCAGTACGGCAGACACGCATCAAGCGAAAAATTTCGCAGACCGACCTGGCACAGCGCATCAAGTCCAGCCAGTCGCGCGTTGCTAAGATCGAGGCGGGGGATGCATCGGTGTCGCTGGACCTGATCGTGCGCGCACTGTTCGCGGTGGGCGCGACGAAGCAGGAAGTACAGAAAACGTTCGCGTCGAAAATGCTGGCCGCGGCATAGCACCTATGGCCTGAGAGACTCTCCCACCAGGAATTTCAGGCCAACACCTTGCGGCCATCCTCGACCTCGACATAGATGCGATAGTCCGGCAATGGTTTGGCGATCTTGAAATTCCAATACATGGCAGCACCCCACGGGGGTCGATCCTATAGAAATTTTCGTGGCTCGCCGCCAACCACCCATTCAACACTTGCCGCGAAGCTCGCAAACATCAAAACCGCCGCCCCCGCCATTCAACAATCTTCCCACTAACCTCCTCCGGCTTCTCCTGCTGCGTCCAATGCCCGCTGTCCCTGACCAGATACTTCTCCAGGTCAGGCACGACCTTCTCCATGCCATCGGCCGCCGAGGGCGGCAGCACCGCGTCGTTCTCGGCCATGATCATCAGAGCCGGCACGCGCACGGTGTGATCGAGATCGGCCGAACGCGCCCAGTTGCGGGTCATGTTGCGGTACCAGTTGATGCCGCCGGTGAAGCCTGATTGCTTGAAGGTATCGATGAACACCTGCTTTTCCGCTGCTGAAAGGATTGGCGTGCGCGGATCGATTTTCGCGTCGTAGGCGGCGATGATTTGCGGGAAGGCCAGATTTAAGGTGGCTGCGGCGCCGATGCCGGCGCTTGGTCCGTCACTTGCGGCCGTGCTCTTCGGTTGCGGCATGGGCTTGCGCATGAAGCAATCGAAGGTTTGCTCGACGTGACTTTCGAAGATGGCGTCCGCTTCGCGGCCCTGGTTTTGAAACTGCACGATGTACATGCGCTCACCGAAGCGTTTGCGGAATATCTGGATCGGGTCGATCGGTGCACGCGGGGTGTGGGGGGTGTTGACGCCGATCACGCCGGCGACGCGGCTTGGGTGGCGCAGCGGCATTTGCCAGACGACGAAGCCGCCCCAGTCGTGGCCGACGAAAATCGCTTTCTCGATGTTCAGGTGGTCGAGCAGGCCGACCAGGTCGCCGGTGAGATGTTCGAGGTCATACTCTTCGACCGCTTCGGGGCCGCGGGTGGCCCCGCAGCCGCGTTGGTCCGGCGCGATCACGCGGATGCCGGCGGCGGCGAGTGCCTTGATCTGGTGGCGCCACGAGAATGCGATTTCCGGCCAGCCGTGGCACAGCACCACCGGCGGGGTGTCGGTGACCGGGCCGGCTTCGTAGTAGCCCATGCGAATGCCGTTGGTCATGGCGAACTTGAGTGGCGGCATTTCGGTGCTCATGGTTCCGTCCTGGGTCGTGAGGGTGTCGGCTCGGGTTGTTTTCGGTTGCCTGCGCTGAGCCTGCACGCCGTCGGCTGGGTCCTGCCGAGTCAGGCTGATCGGCCACTTACTGATTGCCCGCACGGTTGGCGCGCGCCAGCGCCGCGTGCAGCAATACGTTGATGCCGGGCAGGGTTTGTTCGATGCCGGTGTGCTCGTGGTTGTTGTGGGTGATGCCTTCGCGGCAGGGGGTGAAGATCATCGCGGTGGGTGTCACCTTGGCCATGTGATAGGCGTCATGCCCGGCCTGGCTTGCGATATCCAGGCTCGGGATGCCCAACTTTTTCGCGGTGTCGCGCACCAGGGCCACCATGCCGGCATCAAAAATGTCGGCGCCCCAGTGCCACTCATCAAATACCTTCATTTCACAATTCGAGCGCCTGGCGCAATCGGCCATGGCGGCCATGAACTCGGCGCGCATGGCGTCGGCCGTGGCCGGGTCGTCGTGTCGTACGTCGCCTGTGAACTGGGCATAGTCCGAGAGGATGCCCGGCTTGTTGGGCCAGGCGTGAATGCGCGCGGCGGTGCCCTTGCCGCCGCTTGCGTGGTGTTTCCAGCCGATGTCGTTGACTGCCACCGCCAGCATGGCGGCGCCGACCAGTGCGTTCTTGCGCTTGTGCATCGGCCACGGCCCGGTATGCGCGGTCTCGCCGGCCACATCGATGATGAAGCCGTGCGCGGTATAGCCGTGGGTGACCACGCCCACCGGGATCTCGCGGGCGTCGAGTTCGGGCCCCTGCTCGATATGCAGTTCGAAATAGCTGTCGAGCGCGCGCCCGCCGACCGGCGCTGTGCCCAGGTAGCCGATGCGCTCGAGTTCGTCGCCGATGGTGGCGCCGTCATCGGCCTGGCGGGCATATACCCAGTCGACCGTGTGTACACCGGCGAAGGCGGCGGAGCCTACCATCGGTGGCGAGAAGCGAGCGCCTTCCTCATTCATCCAGGCCGCGATTTCGAGCGGCCTTTGCGTCACGATGCCGTGATCGTCGAGGGTGCGCAGCACTTCGAACGCGGCCAGCACGCCGACGATGCCGTCGTAGCGGCCGCCGTTGATCTGCGTATCCAGGTGCGAACCGAGCACCACTGGCGGCAATGTGTCGTCACGCCCGGCCCGGCGGGCAAAGATGTTGCCGACCGCATCGACGGTGATGCGGAAGCCGGCGGCGCGGCACCAGGCGCAGAACTCGTCGCGCATTTGCCGGTCGGCATCGGTCAGCGCAACGCGCGCCAGCCCCCCGACACGCCCGACGCCGATTTGCGCGGAGCGCTCGATGGTGGCCCAGAAGCGTTTGGCATCAACGCTGAGGTCGAGTGGAATTGCCACGGCCTGGTCCATGATTCAGCTTTCCAGCAGGGCCGTGACGGCCGATTCGATGAATGCCGCGTCCGCGGGGCTCTGGATCGGATTGCCGGCACGATGGCCCCAGATCGACGGAATAGGCTTGAGCTGGGCATGCTTCAAGTGCGCCATCTCGCGGCGGTTGTCTTCCACACGGAAATAGAGATCATGATCGCCCGGCATCAACAACACGCGTGCCTTGATCGAGGCCAGGGCTGCGCCCAGGTCGCCGTTGAAATCGGCGTGCGCGCCGATGTCGCCGTGTTGCCAGGTCCAGAGTTGTGCCAACAGATCCTCCGGCGCGCGGCGCGCGTAGGTGGCTTCCCAGCTGCGCACCAGAAAGTCTTCGAGGGACGAAAAGCCGATGCCGCGCCAGGTTTCCTCGCGATAGAACTCCTGCGACAAGGCCCAGCCGGCGTAAACCCGGCCCATGGCGCGAAAGCCGCGCGTGGGTCTGGCGGTGAATACGCCATCGATGTAAGCCGGGTCGGCGGTGAGTGCCGCGCGCACCCCCTCGAGGAACACCGTGTTATGCGGCGCGCAGCGCGCCGAACCGCATACCACGGCGATGCGCTCGACCAGGTCGGGAAACGCCACCGCCCAGTGATAGGCCTGCATCGCGCCCATCGACCAGCCGTACACCAGCTTCACGCGACCGACGCCAAACACTTCCTTGAGCAGCCGTTGCTGCACCCGTACCGCGTCGTGATAGGTGACATTCGGATAGCGGTCGCCGGTGAGCGGCCAGGCCGTGTTCGACGGCGAGGACGACAGGCCGTTGCCGAACAGGTTGGGGATGATGACGAAATACCTGGACGGGTCGAGCGCCCCGCCGGCGCGCACCAGCCACTCGGTATCGTGGTGCCGGGCCGAAAACGAGGTCGGGTAGACGATCACGTTCGAGCGATCGGCATTGAGCCGGCCGAAGGTCTTGTAGGCGATTTTCATCGCCGGGAAGGTGCGGCCCGACTGCAGCACGACGTTGCCGGCGTCGTAGATCGAAAAGTCGGCTTGGGTGGCGATGGTGGTCATGCGGGCTTGCCCTGTGCCTCGAAATTCAAGCCCGAATCATAACGCCCGCAGTGCCGCGGATTGGTGCAACGACAGCGCGGCGGCGGCAAGCAACGAGCCACTGAACCGCAGCCCATCGGCGCCGCCTGGCGCGCTAATGCGACATCAGCACCGGCACCGTCATTTCCCGCAGGATGGTGCGCGTCACCCCGCCCAGCACCAGTTCGCGCGCGCGCGAATGACCGTAGCCACCCATCACCAGGAGGTCAGCCCCCAGATCCGAAATTCGCGACAGCAGCAAGGACCCGACATCGATGCCGGCGGTACGCTCCTGCGACACCTCGACCTGTACACCGTGCCGCGCCAGGTACACGGCGATATCCGAACCCGGCATTGCTCCATGCCCGCCAGACCCGGGCTTGGCGTCGCCTACGATGATGGTGACTTTCCTGGCGCGCTGCAACAGCGGCAGCGCATCCGTCACTGCGCGCATGGATTCGCGCGTGGCGCTCCAGGCGACCACGGCATGCTCGCCGAAAGTTGCGAAGCTGCCGGCGTAAGGACTCACCAGCGTCGGCCGGCCGCTGCCAAGAATCGCGTGATCCGGAAAATCACGCTCCTCGGGGCCGTCGGCCGTTTGCATATCAACCTGCCCCATGACGATAAGGTCGGCATAGCGCGCGCTCGTAGCCAAGCCCTGCACCGGTTCGCCGACCAGGCGCCGCACCTCGACGCTGGTCAATCCCGCGCGCCGGGCGACGGTCTCGAAACCGGCGCCGGCGGCGGCCGCGTCGTTTTCCGCACGCTGCAGCTGCTCACGCGCAAACTCCTCACCCAGGTGCGCCCGTATGTACGGCGGCAGGCGGGTCACGTCAACATGGCTCAACCCGGTCAGGTGTGCGCCGAAGTCCTGTGCCAGCTTGATCGCCGCCTCTACCGGGGCGCTGCGTTTGGCGTCGATCCAGACTGCAATGGTTTTGTAAGCCATGATGCCCTCTTCCACATTGGAAACTGTCGAACTCGAAGCGTGACAGCATTGCAGCACCGTTTCTTGATCGACATCAAGCTTGAAGTGGATGGTGCGGGGCGAACCGGGAAGAGCGCTGTTGCCGGCACTCCCGCCAGGTGACTTTGGCGCCATGGCGTGCGCGAACGCGCAGGCACGGTATCAGCAAGCTCCCGAATTTGGCCCGGATCGCCGCGACGTGAGAGAATTTCCCATACCGTGAAACGCGCACCCGACTGATGATCGCCGAACCCAGGGTTTCGATCCAGGTGATCGACCGCATGATGCAGTTGATCGACGCCCTGTCGGCAGCGCAGGCGGCCGCCAGCTTGAAAGCACTGGCGGCGGCCACCGATCTGCATCCATCGACCGCGCACCGCATTCTTGGGGTGATGGTGCGTTGCGGTTTCGCAGATCGGATCGAGCCCGGCAGCTACCGGCTGGGCATGCGCTTTCTGGAACTCGGCAACATCGTGCGCGCGCGCCTGGATGTGCGCGCGATCGCCCTGCCGTTCATGCGCGAACTGGCGCACGCCACCGGTGAGACCGTCAACCTTTCGGTACGCCAGGGCGACCAGATCATGTATGTCGAGCGCACCACCGAGAACCGTTCGATGATGCGTGTGGTGCAGATGGTCGGCGCGCGCGCGCCACTGCACATCACCGCCGCGGGCAAGCTGTTCCTGGCCC
>JBEIFV010000236.1:0-8015 GCA_040382235.1 Burkholderiales bacterium | reverse complement strand
GCAAGGCCCGGGGGGAATATCACCGGCTTGTTCCTCGACCAGGCGAACATTGCAGGCAAATGGCTGCAGTTGATAAGGGAGGTGTTGCGCGATGCGCAGCGCTTCGCAGTGTTGCGGGATGTGAACACCGGCCCCTACCAAAGAAATGCGATCACGGCAGCGGCGAAGAAGATGTCGGTCGAAGTACGAATACTGGAGTTTCGTGAACTGGCAGGATTGGAGGGCTTCCTGGCACAGGGCCTGAAAGACCGGCCGCATGCAATGGTGCAATTGGGTTCGCCGCGGTTCAGCCAATTCGGCAGGCGCATCGCGGCGCATGCCGGGCAGCAACGTTGGATATGCCCTCCAAAGCGCCAGCGCAAGGTCAGGTGCCGCGGCAGGAGACGGCCATCTCCGGATGGCCGATTTTTTCGAAGGCCGCGAAACGAAGTCCGCCCGTCAACCCCCGGGGCTGTCGGTCATGATGTACCCCATCAGGTCGCCCACGTTGCGCTGCAACTCGCCAATGATGTCCTTGACTACGTCACCGATGGAAATCACGCCCACGACCTTGCCCTCGTCCATTACCGGCAGATGGCGAAAACCCTTTGCCGCCATCAGGCCCATGCATGCTTCCAGCGGATCGCCCAACTTGACTGTCATGGGGTTGCGGGTCATTACCTGGCTGACCGCCGTTTCCTTCGCATCCAGTCCCGGTAGCAGCACCTTGATGGCGCAGTCACCCTGGGTCACGATGCCGACCAGCACCTCGTCATCGATTACGAGCACAGACCGGACGCGATTGTCCCGCATCTGCAGCAGAGTTTTGAAGACCATGTCGCTGGAACGAACATGGATGAGGGCGCCGCTTTTCTGGGCCAGCGCGTTTTTAACAGTGTTCATCGATATCCTTTTATGGGAGGGCGGGTCGGAAAGGTAAAAGTGTGCACGAATCTGTCGATTCTCGCTGTCGATTCTCGCAGCTTGATTCATCTCCGTCTTGACGTTGACCGAAACTGTTCGGTCAAGCTGGGTAGCTGCCAGTTGTCGATTGCCTGTGCGTGCACAAGGTTCTTGCAGCGCGGTGATGTAACCGCCAGAAAACAAAAAGGGCGCCCTGTTTGGACGCCCCGTAAAACCTGGTGGAGAAGAGGAGGATCGAACTCCCGACCTTCGCATTGCGAACGCGACGCTCTCCCAGCTGAGCTACTTCCCCGAAATTCCCCAAAAACCACCTGCGAATTTTACCAAAAAACGCGCAGCGTGCGCCGACATCAGGCGCGATTCTCGGCTATATGACGCGCCATCGCGGCGATCACGCCCGGTGCTTCGCCCAACGCCGGCCGCAGGATGAAGCGCACCGCCGGATGCGCGGCGCGCGCGGTTTCGATCAGCGCCGGCAGGTCGCGCTTCAAATGCCCGCCTTGCGCCATGAAGGCCGGCACGATGTCGATTTCCATCACGCCTTTGGCGATCAGGCCGTCCAAGGTTTCGGCCAGCGCCGGCTGCATGAATTCGAGGTAGGCGATGGTGACGCTGGTGTCCGGCGCCCTGGCGATGACTTCGTCGCGCAGGTGTTCGAAGGGGCGTGCCCATTCGGGGTCGCGCGCACCGTGTGCGAAGATGACTATGGCTTTTTTCATCGTGCTTGGCCTTAAGGCGCAGGTTGAACCTATGTGTAGATGGACTTGCCGGGCGTGGCTTTGTTTCAGCCATGCGCATACGAGGCCAGCCGGAGCATTGGGGTTTACATCAGGATGATGTCGTATTGCTCCTGGAAATACATGGTTTCGACCGCCAGCGAAATCGGCTTGCCGATGAAATCCGAGAGCATCGCAAGTGCCTGCGATTCTTCTTCCAAAAACATGTCGATCACAGATTGCGCCGCCAGGATGCGAAATTCCTTGGGATTGAACTCTTTGGCTTCACGGGTGATCTCGCGCAGCACTTCGTAGCAGATGGTACGCGGGGTCTTGAGCTCGCCGCGCCCCTGGCATACCGGGCATTGCTCGCACAGCACGTGGGCCAATGACTCACGGGTGCGCTTGCGTGTGATCTCGATAAGCCCCAAGCTTGTGAAACCGGAAACGCCGATCTTGGTGCGGTCGAACGAAAGGATTTTGTTGAGCTCGGCCAACACCGCCGTCTTGTGCTCCTCGCTGTCCATGTCGATGAAGTCGGCGATGATGATCCCGCCGAGATTGCGCAGCCGCAGTTGGCGCGCCAGGGCTTGCGCCGCCTCCAGGTTGGTCTTGAAGATGGTGTCGTCGAAGTTGCGCCCGCCTACAAAGCCTCCGGTGTTGACGTCGATCGTGGTCATCGCCTCGGTCTGGTCGATGATCAGGTAGCCCCCCGACTTCAGATCGACCCTGCGTGCCAAGGCCTTTTCGATTTCCGCTTCCACGCCGAACAGGTCGAACAGCGGCCGCTCGCCGGTGTAATGCATGATGCGCGAGGCAACCGTTGGCATGTAGTCGCGCGCGAATTCGCCCAGCTTGACAAAATTTTCACGGGAATCGATCTGGATGCTGCCGGTCGCTTCGGTGACCAGGTCGCGCAGTGCGCGCCTTGCCAGCGGCAGATCCTGATAAAGGCAGGCCGGCGCCTGGATGGTCTGCGCATCGTTCTGAATCTTGCGCCACAGCTTCCGGAGGTAGTCGACATCGGTGCCGAGATCGGCCTCGCTGGCGGTCTCTGCCATGGTGCGGATGATGAAGCCGCCGGTTTCACCTTCGGGAATCATGTGCTTGAGCTTGTCGCGCAACAACTCGCGCTCAGCCTCGCTCTCGATGCGCTGCGAAATGCCGATGTGGGTTTCCTGCGGCAGATAGACCAGCATGCGACCGGCGATCGAGACCTGGGTCGACAAGCGCGCGCCCTTGGTACCGATCGGGTCCTTGACCACCTGCACCAGCACGGTCTGGCCCTCGCGCAGCAGGTGTTCGATCGGCTTGCTGGGCTCGGTGCTGCCGTTGTGGCTGGCGTGACGCACCTCCCAGATATCGGCTACATGCAGGAAGGCGGCGCGCTCAAGCCCGATGTCGATGAAGGCAGACTGCATGCCCGGCAGCACGCGCGCGACCCGCCCCACATGGATGTTGCCCACCAGGCCGCGGTTGGCGCTGCGCTCGATGTGGATTTCCTGCGCGACTCCCTGCAACATGATCGCCACCCGCGTTTCCTGCGGGGTGACGTTGATCAGGATGTCTTCATTCATGCGACTGATTGTGGCATAGAGGCAACAACTATCGGCACCGATGGCGCCACCTCGTGTTTGCGTTCAATTGAAACTGCGCAACAAGACGCCCGGCCGCGGCCGCCCGGCCAGCGTCCCGCCGCCATCTGCCACCTGCACGCCGTTGACCCACACGCCGTGCACACCGGTGGCATCGGTGTGCAAGCGGCCGGCGCCACCCGGCAGGTCGTTGACCCGGCGCTTCGGACCGCGACCCACGGTAGCCGGGTCGAATAGGAGCAGGTCCGCGGCGTAGCCGGGTTTGAGCTGGCCGCGTTGCTTCAAGCCGTAGACCTGTGCGGTCTGGCCGGTCAGGCGTCGCACGGCTTCCTCAAGCGGCATGATGCCCAGCGTGCGTGACCAATGGCCCAGGAGGTGCAAGCCGAAGGCCGCGTCGTTGAAGAATGTAAGGTGTGCGCCGGCGTCCGACAGACTCACCAGGCTGTGTGGGTGATTGAGCATGCGTCCAACCGCCTCCTCGTCCGAATTGAGGAGCGTCGCGGTGAACACCGTATCGAGGTCTTCCGCCAGCGCCAGATCGAACATGAAATCGAGCGGGTCGACGCCGGCTGCACGCGCCAGCTCGGCGATGCTGCGCTGTTCGAACGCGGCGTGTGCGGGCAATTTGGTCTCGACCACCTGCACCTGACCCCACTCGCCGTTGAACAGGCGAAACACGGTGGGCGCCGCAATCTCGGCACGCATCGCATCGCGAAACGGCTTGGCTGCGATCATGTCCCGAAAAGCTGCGCCCTTCAAGCCGAGTGCGGGCTTCCACGACGCCAGGCCTTCGACCGGGTAGGGCGAATGCAGGGTGAAGTCCATGGTCAGCGGGCAACACGACACCGCGCCCAGCAATGCATGACCGCGGCGATTGGCCGCCGCGATCGCCTCGAGTTCATTGAACACCGCCAGCGGATTGGTCTTGTTGTGCAGCAGGGCGGCGATCACCACCGGCCGGCCTGACGCGGCCGACAGCTCTTCGAGAAAATCGATGCGCGTCTGCCCGCCCTTGGTCAGCATGAACACTCCGTGACCCGCTTCACCCAGGGCGCCGACCAGGCTCTTCAGTTCATCGTCGTCAGCGAGGCGCGAGGGCATCGGCACACCGCCTTCGCCATTGTGCGCAGGCGACGTGCTGGTGGCGAAACCGATCGCACCGGCCGCCATCGCCTGCAACAAAAGGGCTCGCATCTCGGCCACTTCGGTGTCGCTGGCCGCGCGCTTCGAGGCGTCCTCGCCCATCACGAAAGTGCGCAGCGACGAGTGGCCGGCGAATGCCGCGATATTGACGGCAGCACCGTTTCGTTCAAGCAAGTTCAGGTATTCGGGAATGGTCTCGAAATCCCAGCGAATGCCGGCGCGCAATACATCCAGCGACATGCCCTCGACCTGCGTCAGGTTGCGCATGGTGATCTCGCGATCGCGTGGCCGACAGGGCGCGATGGTGAAGCCGCAGTTGCCGATGATCGCGGTAGTTACTCCCAAAGCAGGCGAGGGCGCGACATCCGGGTCCCAGGTGATCTGCGCATCGTAATGCGTGTGGTTGTCGATGATGCCGGGCATCAGCGCGAGACCGCTTGCATCGATAATTTGGCGCGCCGCGCCAAGTTGAGATCCGATGGCGGTGATGCGGCCGCCGTCGACCGCCAGGTCGCCGGTGGTCGGTGGCAGGCCGCTGCCATCAAAAATGCGTGCGTTGTGAATGATCAGATCATGCATGGCGTTAGAGGGGGAAAGTTATAATTCGGCTTCGATCGATTCTAACCTGCGCATCCTGCGGCTCCACTCCCATGCCCGCGCAGCTGCAAGCGGGCCTCAATGTCAAATCTGCTCGACAACCTCAACCCGGAGCAGTTCCAGGCAGTCACGCTGCCCAGCCAATCGGCGCTGATCCTGGCCGGTGCCGGGTCCGGCAAGACCCGTGTACTCACCACCCGCATCGCCTGGCTGATCCAGACCGGGCAGTGCGGGCCCAACAACATTCTCGCGGTCACCTTCACCAACAAGGCGGCGCGCGAAATGCAGCATCGCTTGAGCGCGATGCTGCCGATCAACCTGCGCGGCATGTGGATCGGCACCTTTCACGGCCTGTGCAACCGCTTCCTGCGTGCCCATCATCGCGATGCCGGCTTGCCGGCGCTGTTCCAGATTCTCGATTCGGGCGATCAGCTGTCGGCGATCAAGCGCCTGCTCAAGGCGCTCAATGTCGACGACGAGAAGTTTCCGGCCAAGCAGGTAGGCTGGTTCATCAACGGTTCCAAGGATGCCGGCCTGCGACCCAAGGATGTGGTGGCGAACGACGAACACAACCGCAAGTTCATTGAGATCTATGCGGCCTACGAAGCGCAATGCCAGCGCGAGGGCGTGGTGGATTTCGCCGAGTTGTTGCTGCGCACCTATGAAGTGCTGTCGCGCAACGAGCCCGTGCGCGAGCACTATCGCGCACGCTTTCGCCACCTCTTGGTCGACGAGTTCCAGGACACCAACGAGCTGCAGTACAAGTGGTTGAAGCTGCTGGCGGGCGCGGGCACGCCGCAACCCAACGCGGTGTTCGCGGTGGGTGACGATGACCAGTCGATCTACGCGTTTCGCGGCGCGCGAGTGGGCAACATGCAGGATTTCGAGCGCGACTTCCATGTCGAGAACCTGATCAAGCTCGAGCAGAACTACCGTTCGCACGGCAACATCCTCGATGCGGCCAACGCACTGATCAAGAACAACGGCTCGCGTCTTGGCAAAAATCTATGGACCGATCAGGGCCATGGCGAGCCGGTGCGCGTGTTTGAGGCACAGACCGATCTCGACGAAGGGCGCTGGCTGGTAGGCGAGGTCAAGGCGCTGATCGCCGAAGGCGCGCAGCGCAGCGAAATGGCGGTGCTGTATCGCTCCAACGCACAGTCGCGGGTGATCGAGCAGATGTTGTTTGCCGAGGGCATATCCTACAAGGTGTATGGCGGCTTGCGCTTTTTCGAACGCGCCGAGGTCAAGCATGCGATCGCCTACCTGCGCCTGTTGGCCAATCCGGATGACGATACCGCGTATTCACGTGTGGTCAATTTCCCGACGCGCGGCATCGGTGCGCGCTCGCTGGAGCAACTTGGTGATGCCGCCGGCCGGCGCGACATGGCCAACCCGGCCGGAATCTCCCTGTATCGCGCGGTGCCCATGTTGACCGGCAAGGCAGGCAGCTCCCTTGGCGCCTTCAACCAGTTGATCGACAGTATGCGTACTGCAACCAGTGGCCTGCCCTTGCCCGAGGTGATCGATCATGTGCTCGAGCACTCGACCCTGCGCGCGCACTACAAAAACGATCGCGAAGGCCGCGAACGGCTGGAGAACCTTGATGAACTGTTGAATGCCGCGGCCAATTTCACCCAGGAAGACGAAGACAGTCTGATCTCGTTTTTGACCCACGCGGCACTGGAATCCGGCGACAACCAGGCGCATGACGGTCAGGATGCGGTGCAATTGATGACGGTGCATTCGGCCAAGGGGCTGGAATTCAATCAGGTGTTCATCACCGGGCTGGAAGACGGCCTGTTCCCGCACGAGAATTCGATCATGGAGCGCGATGGTCTGGACGAGGAGCGCCGCCTCATGTATGTGGCGATCACGCGCGCGCGCAAACGCCTGTACCTCTCGTTCGCACAAACCCGCATGCTGCACGGACAGACCCGCTACAACATGAAATCGCGGTTTTTCGACGAATTGCCGGAAGCCCAACTCAAGTGGCTGACACCGCAAATCACGGCCAAGCGCGGCAACCTGTGGCAGGGCGACGAAGACTTCGCGGCCGTGCCGCGGCCGGCATATGCAAAAGCAAAGGCCGCCAATGATTCAGGCTACCGCATTGGGCAAAACGTGCTGCACGCCAAGTTCGGCAATGGGGTGATCGTCGATTCTGAAGGCTCGGGCCAGGAGGCGCGCCTGCAGGTCAATTTTGGCCGCAATGGCGTCAAATGGCTGGCCCTGGCCTATGCCAAACTGGAGCGCGTGTAAGATTGCGCGCCGGTTGCCATCAGGCCGGCGGCGCAGGCTCGGGCGTGCTGTCAGCCGGCTCGGCGAAGATCGCTACGTAGCTTGAATAAAACGAACAGATCATGGCGCAAGCTACCGCCAGCATGTAGGGCGTGATGATGAGGGCGGTCAAGGCGGCGCTGCCTTCGCGGCGCGGCATGACGAAGCCCAGAACCAGGCCCAGCACCAGCGGTATGACACCGGCGAACAGCGCCCAGCCCAGGCCGTAGACCAGGAAGGCGCGGGTATTGCGCAGCCCGGCGAAAAAGCTGAAAAACACCGCCTTGATCGGGCTCATGCCATGCCACAGGCACAGGGCCGGCGCGAACCAGAATGCCAGCATCACCGGCGCATAGAGCAAGAGTGCCAGCATGCCCGCCTGCTGCAGACCAGTGGTGCGCATCATGTCCTCGGATAGCCGGCCACCCAGCAGCATCAATCGAAACAGGACGCCACCGTCGATCAGCGCGGAAGCCGCCAGCAACAAGGCAAGCGCCAGCGTATAGGCCACACCCAGAATGATCTGCGGCTGCGTATTGGTGCGAAACGGGCTGATCAACAAGGTGGGCAGCGGCACCTGCTTTTTTTGCGCCGCGCGACAGGCCAGCATGAAGCCGGCCGAGAACCCGGGGATCAATGCAGTGGCCACCAGCGAACCGATCGCCGGCAGATTGCTCACCAGCACCAGGCACAGCCAGTAAAAGAGCAGCGTCAAAAGCCAGATCGCAGGATGGGTACGAAACAGGGCGAAGCCGTGCAAAACCCAAAGCCAGCCGTGCAG
>JBEIFV010000235.1:0-8062 GCA_040382235.1 Burkholderiales bacterium | reverse complement strand
CCTCACGCGCGCGCGCCGCGGCACGCAGCCGCGCCTGCCTGTCGGCCTCGCGCGCACGCGCCTCGCGCTCCGGCGCGGCAGCCTCGAACTGACGCGCCTCGCGCTCGGCTTCGATGCGCCGCGCCTCACGCTGCGCCTCCACACGGGGCGCCTCTATCGCGCGTGCTGCCGCGGCATCGGCTTCGGCCGCGCGCTTTTCGACGCGCCTCTGGTCGGCCAGGGCGGCCTCGGCCTGGCGCTTGAACTGACGCGCTTCGAGCTCGACTGCGCGAATGCGCTGGGTGGCGCGGTAATTGGCGGCACGCGCGTCGGACAGGCAGAATTCGGCCAGAAACTTTTGGTAGCACACACTGCGTGCCGCGTTGTAGCGTTGCTCCTGCTCCGGTTGCAGGCGCCCGGCGTCGGCCAGGGCGGCATCGGCCTGGGCCTCCGAGTTGATGCTGCCGGGCGGGTAACGCTTGAGCGCCTCTTCCACGGGCGATACCTCAAGTGCCGCTGCCGGCCCCGATTGCGGCATCTCGGCCGGCGGCGCGGCCACCTGCGCCGCCGCCACCCACGGCAACAGGCTGGCGAGCGCAAAAACAAGCAGGGCACCCGTGCGGGTGCCCTGCGATGCGATGCTTGCTTGCTGGATCAATTACTTCTTGGCGGCCGCCTTGGCGACGCGGCATCCCAGCGAACTGCCCTTGGGCGTGGCGAAATACTCGGTACCGGCCGCACACGCAAGCGCTTTGTCAGGCTTGGTGGCGCCTTTCTTGGCGGCACAGGTAAACGCACCGGTTTTCTTGTTGACCGACTTGGTGTTGAGCGCATAGCCTTCCGGGCAGGCCGGAGCTGCGGCCGCGCCGCCAGCCGCTGCCGCCGCTGCCGCCGGTGCCGCGGCGGCGGGCCTGGGTGCCTCGGCAACCACGACCTGGGCTTTGGCTTCGCCGTTGCAGCCGAAGGCCGAGCCATCGCGCCCGCCCTTGGCGATCACCGTATAGGTGCCGGCCTTGTTGTAGGTCTTGGAGAAACTGCGCGGAAAATCATCCTTGCCCTTGGACATCTTGGTCACGTCGACGTCGCCGTTGCCGTACTCGACGCGCAGGCCGCAGATGCCCTCGTCGGTGCCGGACACCGTCACCTTGACCGCCGCCCCGACCTGCGTGCTGGCCGGTTCGATCTTGACGCCGTTGATGTCGCCGGCCAGTGCAAAACCGGCCATGCACAAGAGTGTCAACCCCCCTGCCATCTTTGTCTTGATATTCATGCTGTTCCCCTTTGGATTTCGCCCCGTGAACCACGACGGCGCGGATGATGAAGCTTTTTGCGCGCAGGCTTGCGCACAGGCGCCAAACGCGATTGTAACTACTGCGTAACGCGCCATCGGCGCGCCGGTTGACTGGCAGGCTCGTGCCGGCCATCCTCATGACGCCTGCGCATCGTCCCACACCGGCGTGCGCTTCGATTCGCGCGCGATGCCTGCCAGCAGGCGCTGGTGCGCCGCGCTTTCATCCGCCGAAGCCTGGTGCACGAAGGTTGCGAGCGGGCCGCTCTCCTGGGCACTGAGGGTGACGCCGCCACCGCTCTCGCCCAGGCCCATGCCCAGCGCATCCTGGCCGCGCGTCATCGCCAGGTACACCTCGGCCAACAACTGGCCATCGAGCAAGGCGCCATGCAGGGTGCGGTGCGCGTTCGATATCCCGTAGCGCTCGCACAAGGCGTCCAGGTTGTTGCGCCGCCCGGGATGGTGGTCCTTGGCCATCGCCAGGGAATCGGTGACCACGCCGACCAGTTCGCGAAAGCGGGGCCGGCCCGCCTGCGCCAGTTCCGCATCGAGGAACGCCACATCGAAAGGCGCATTGTGGATGATGATCTCGGCGCCGCGCACGTACTCGACGAACTCGGAGGCGATGTCGGCGCAGCGCGGCTTGTCGGCCAGGACTTCAGAGGTCAGCCCGTGTATTTCTAGTGCCGCGTCGTCGCTCTCCCGCCCCGGGTTCAGGTAGCGGTGAAAGTTGTGGTCGGTCAAGCGTCGGTTGAACATTTCGACGCAGCCGATCTCGACAATGCGATGCCCGCGGGACGGGTCAAGGCCGGTGGTTTCGGTATCGAGGACGATCTGGCGCATGGGGAAACCTGATCAGAAGTGGTGGGCAAGGGGCGCTGCCTGTGACATCGCGTGCGCAGCGCATCCGGCGCGTGCAAGCTGCTGCACGTCGCCCGTCGCGGCGTGTAGCGCAAGCCGGGTCGGCAATGGCGAGCTGCCGAGAGCCTGCCCGACGGCGAGCGCCCCGCAAAATAGCACACCGCGCCATCAGCGCAGTGCCTGCGGCCTGCGGCAAGCACCGGTCGCGGGCTGTGCACAGCGGCCGCCGCGTCAGGTGCGGCCGGCAAGTCAGGCCGGCACCAGGCGCTTGACCGGTTCCTCGCGGATCGGCAGGTGGATCAATGCCGCGAAAATGCCGAAGCCGGCGGTGATCAGCCAGGCGATGGTGTAGCTGCCGGTGCGATCAAACAGGAACCCCCCCATCCACGCCCCCAGAAACGCGCCGACCTGGTGGGAGAGGAACACCACGCCGGCCAGCATCGACAGGTAGTTCACGCCGAAAATGTGCGCCACCAGGCCGTTGGTCAGTGGTACGGTGGACAGCCACAGGCTGCCGATGGCGAGCGCGAACACATAGACCGAAACAGGCGACAGCGGCACCAGCAGGAATACCACGATCACGATGGCGCGCAGCAGGTAAATCATCGACAGCAGATAGCGTCGCGGTCGCCGGGCGCCCTGCATGCCCCACCAGTAGGTGCCGAAAATGTTGCCAATCGCGATCAGCGCCAGGGCGATGACGCCGGTGTTGCCGCTCATGCCGGAATCGCGCAGGTAGGCCGGCAGATGCACAGCCATGAACACGACCTGGATGCCGCAGACGAAGAAACCCAGGCACAGCAGGATGAAACTGCGCTCACCGCAGGCCTCGCGGATCGCAGCGCCGGCCGATTGGCCGAGACCCGCGACGTGACGTGCGCGCCCGGGTTCGGTCAGCGCAATTGCCGCCGGCACCACCGCGAGCATCAGGAAGGCAGCCGTCAACAGCGAAGCGTGCCAGCCGAAATCGGCAATCACCCATTGCAACAGGGGCGTGAGGTAGAACTGCCCGCAAGCACCGATGGCGCCCGAAATTGCCAACGCCTGCTGGCGCTGCGCCGGCGGCGTGGCGCGACCAACTACGCCGGAAATCACCGCGATGGTGCAGCCAGCCTGGGCCATGCCGATGATGGCACCGCCGGTCAGGGCCAGCATCAGCGGCGTGGTCGACAGCTCCATGCCCCACAGGCCCAGCGCATACAGCACGCAAGTCAGGGCAATCACCCGGCCGGCGCCATGGCGGTCGGCCAGCATGCCCAGGAATGGCGAAGACAGTCCCCAGCAGATGTTCTGCACCGCCATGGCAAACGAGAAGGCCTCGCGCGACATCTGCACGTCGCCGGTCATCGGCAACATGAACAAGCCCATGGCGTGCCGGATGCCCATCGAGAAATTGACGATCAGTGCGCCGGCCAGGATCACGACGACAGGGGTGCGCCAGTTGGTCTGCATGGTGGTTTTCGTGGCAATGCGTCAGGAGGTAGGGGTAAATCCGGCGCGTGATCCAATTTCGCGCCGGCGACGCCCGACCCTGCGCGAAGTGGGCTGCACGGCAAGGCGCGGCCCCGGTCCGCTCATCGCGCTTTCTGCCGGCACTCTGCGCGATTCGGGCATCACCACCGCCGGTCCAAGATTCAATTGCCCCATGGGTTGATCGCTTCCAGGCCCAGATCCGCGAAATCGCGACTGTTGCGCGTGACCACACACAGCCCATGCCGTGCCGCTGTTGCGCCCAACAGACTGTCAATGGCGGGCAATGGGCGGCCTGCGCCGGCCACCAGCCTGCCCCAGCGATCCGCGACTTGCGCATCGACAGCAAGAATGCGCCCCGCAAAAAACGCCGGCAAATCGGTTTCCAGCCAATCCGTCAGGGCCATCCGGCGCGCAGGATCGACCACCCCCTGGATGCCCTTGCGCAATGCGCCCAGCATCAGAACACTCAAATGCAGGGTGGTCGCCGGTCTGCGGGAAAACCACTCGACCACGGCCGGGTCCGGTAGCTTGCGGCGCAGTTCCGACAAGACATTGGTGTCGAGCAAGTAACTCAGAGAGTCTCCTCGCGAGTCAAGCTGCCGTCGCGCTCGAGAACGACGTCTTCGGCACCATGGAGCGGCGAGCGCCGCATGAAGTCGACCAGCGAGCAGTCGTTTCCGCCAAGCCGTTCAAACCTGGAACGCGAGACCACAACCGCCACGGATTGTCCATGCAGCGTGATGTTTTGCGGACCGTCGCTCTCGGCACACTTGACCTCCTCAGACAGCCGGGCCTTGGCTTGCTGCATTTGCCATGTGTTCATGCGTTCACCGCTTTCTCGACATTCAGACTAGTCTGGTCAGAATATACCGTGCATCGCAAGGCGATAAGCCAGGCAGCGGCAAGGCCCGCGCCAAGCCTATTGCGGAAATCCAGTTTTCGTCTTCTTCACGCCCCCCCAGCCAGGCTCAGGCCGGCACAGGCGCCCGCACCACATGCGCTTCGCGGATCGGCAGGTGGATCAGCGCGGCGGCGAAGGCCAGCATGATGTCGATATACCAGACCCAGTCGTAGCTGCCGGTGGCGTCGAAAATGCGGCCACCCAGCCAGGCGCCGAGGAAGCCGCCGACCTGGTGAGACAGCATCACCACGCCGAACAGGGTGGCCAGAAAACGCATGCCGTGCAGCTTGGCCACCAGGCCAATGGTGGGCGGAATGGTGGCCAGGTAGGTGAGGCCGATGGCCATCGAGAACAGCAGGAAGGTGGTGCTGGTCTTGGGGGCGGCCAGGAATGCCAGTACGGCCAGGCCGCGCGCCGCATACAGGCACGACAGCACCGACTTCATGCGCCAGCGGCCGATGGCCCAGCCGGCGGCGAGGCTGCCGAAGATATTGAACAGGCCCACCAGGGCCAGCGACCAGGCGCCCACCTCGGCCGGCAGCTGGCAGGATGCGACCACACCGGGCAGGTGGGTGGCGATGAAGGCAACGTGAAAGCCGCAGACGAAAAAGCCGGCGCCGACCAACACAAAGCTGCGGTCACGCCCAGCATCCGCCAGCGCCTTGCGCATGGTGGTGCTTGGCATCGCGCCCGCCGCTGACACGGATGCTGCCGGTTTGCCGCGCAGCATCCACGCCAGCGGCAATGCGGCCAGCGCGAGCAGGCCGATACTGGTCATGGCGGCGACCCAGCCGATCGATCCCAGCAGCAGTTGTGCCAGCGGGACGACCGCGAATTGGCCGAACGAGCCGCCGGCGTTGACAATGCCATTGGCCATGCCGCGTTTCTCCGGCGGCAGCGCGCGGCCGATTGCCGCCATCACCACGCCCAGACCGGTCATGCCGGCACCGCCGGCGGCCACCACGCCGACCAATACGATCAGCATCCAGGTGCTGGTGGCATAGGGCGTCAACACCGTGCCAAGGGTCACCAGGGCGATTCCGGTCGCCAGAACCCGGCCGGTGCCGTACTTGTCTGCAAATGCCCCGGCAATTGGTTGGGTGATGCCCCACATCAACTGGGCACAGGCGAAGGCCAGGCTGATGGCGGCGATCCCCAGGCCGGTCGCGCTATTGAGCGGGCTGATGAAAAGCGCCAGCGACATGCGCACCCCGAACACCAGGGCCAGCACCAGGGCGCCGGCGGCGATCAGAAGGACTGGCGCGCGGCTCAGTTGCATTCGTGTCGTCTCATAAGGGTTGCGGCGTTTTGCACGTTCATGCGTCGACCCGCGCTTCGGCTTCGGTTACGGCGAGCAAGGGCAGCACCGCATCGACCATGCCGTGCAGCGCCTCGATGCGGGCATCGCCCACGGCGCCGCGCAAGCGCAGCTGCGCCTGCCGCCACAAGGGGCGTGCCGCCTGAAACACCGCTTCGCCGCGCGCGGTAATGGCCACCGCCCTGCTGCGCGCATCAACACCGTGGCCAACCTCGACCAAGCCGCGCTCGATCAATGGCTTCAGGTTGCGCGTGAGCGTGGTGCGATCGGTGAAAAGCGCAAGCGCCAATTCGCTGACCGTCGGCGCCGCCCGCCGGGCGCGTCGCCGCACATGCGCCAGGAGCGAATACTGGGTCACCTTGAGTCCGGCCGGCGCCAAGGTGTGGTCATACAGTTGCGTGACGCGCCGCGCCAGGCTGCGCAGCTTGAAACAGGTGCAGCCGACACCGACCGCGCTGCTCCCGACGGCCCCAGGGACGGCATTCAAGCGCCACCCGCCATCCCGCCCGGGGGTCGCCCAGGCTTGGCCGGAAGGCGCTGAAAAACCCATCGCCCTGGCGGCCGCGACATGCCCGCCGCCGACTCGCTGGCGTAGAATTGTGCTTGCATTCGTGTAATTACACGCCTTCCGACCTTTCGAGTCAAGCCAAATGGAACCCGATAGCCAACGCAAGATCATCCGTGCCGGCGGCGCCATGCTGCCGCACGGCAGTATCGACCCGGCCAGCGTGGCCCATTTGAGCGGACTCGAGTTTTTTGAAGCCTGGGCCGAAGGCCGGATTCCGCCGCCGCCAATTGGCAAGGCACTCAATTTCGGCTTTGTCGAGGCCGAGTATGGCCGCACGGTATTCGAGGGCGAACCGCTGGCCGATTTCTACAATCCGATTGGCTCGATTCATGGCAGCTATGCCGCCGCCCTGCTCGACTCGTGCATGGGCTGTGCGGTCCACACCTGCATGACTGCGGGCCAAAGCTACACCACGCTCGAATACAAGATCAGCCTGGTGCGTGGCATGAGTGTGGCCACCGGCCGGGTGCGAGCCGAAGGCCGGGTGCTGCAAGTCGGGCGGCGCGTGGCCACGGCCGAAGGCCGGCTGGTGGACGCGGCCGGCAAACTGCTGGCGCACGGCACCACGACTTGCATGGTGTTCTCGCCGTGACTTCCCGCAGCGACCCGCGCAGGCCCGGAGTGTCGCCATCGGCCGCCACGCTGCGTCGCGCGCCGCGCCAACGCGCTGGCGTCGCGTCGTACAATCCATTCAATCCGCCGCATGGCGGCGCCTGACGGAAAGACCGCGATGAATGCCCCTGCTGAAGTGTCCCTGATAGCGCGCCTGGAGGCGCAAGCCGCCGGCCTGGAACATCAAGTGATCGCGTGGCGCCGCGACTTCCATGCCAACCCGGAGTTGGGCAACCAGGAGGTGCGCACCTCCGGCATCGTGGCCGCCCATTTGCAACGCCTGGGGCTGGACGACATCCGCGTCGGTGTCGCCAAGACCGGCGTGGTGGCCACCCTCAAGGGCGGCAAGCCGGGCCCTTGCGTGGCCCTGCGCGCCGACATGGATGCGCTGCCGGTGACCGAACTCAACGATCTGCCGTTCGCCTCGAAGGTGCGCACCACCTGGGGCGGCCAGGAAGTCGGCACCATGCACGCCTGCGGCCACGACTGCCACACGGCGATCCTGATGGGTGTGGCCGAACTGCTGGCCGGCGCGCGCGACGAAATCTGCGGTTCGGTCAAGTTCATCTTCCAGCCCGCCGAGGAAGGCCTGCCGGAGTACGAAAAAGGCGGCGCCAAGCTGATGATCGAGGAGGCGGCGCTGGAAAATCCGCGCCCCGACGCGATTTTCGGCCTGCACGTGATTTCGCACCTCACCGCCGGCCAGGTCGGCTACCGGCCGGGAGCGATGATGGCCTCGACCGACAATTTCTGGATCCGCATTCACGGCCGCCAGACCCATGGTGCCATGCCCTGGCTTGGCACCGACCCGATCGTCGCCGCCGCGCAGGTGGTGCTGGGCGCGCAAACCCTGGTGTCGCGCCAACTGGACATCATGCAGGAGCCGGCGGTGGTCACCTTTGGCACGGTGCACGGTGGCGTGCGCGAAAACATCGTGCCCGACGAAGTCACCCTCACCGGCACCTTCCGTACTTTCGACGAGGGCCAGCGCGAATTCATTCGCGAGCGCCTGGCCGAGACCGCGGTCAACATCGCCTGCGCCTGCCAGGCGCGCGCCGAGGT
>JBEIFV010000234.1:0-8105 GCA_040382235.1 Burkholderiales bacterium | reverse complement strand
GGCGGCTTGCGCGCCGGGGGCGTCGCTATTCCGGGTGCTGCCCTTTGCGGTTGCCGCTCAGGGCTTCCAGCCGCTTGCGGGGCGGCTGGGGCGAGGAGGGTAGTGCTTGGGTGCTATTCGGCGGCCTCTCTGCAAATCCCGCGCATATTGCTCAACATCGGCGATTGACGGCTGCACAATGGGTTCGCCATAGCCCGAAAGCGCAGTGGATTTCCTATCCTTCAGTACCTCGTCGATCAAGCTGCGGTCTGCAGCTGGCCCGGGTCGAGCAGAAGATAGCTGGCAAAGTGTCCGGCATCCCTGTTCCCGTCGTCGCTGACGATGACGATTCGCTCCATGCCGCCGATGACAGCCGGGCTCACCCCTTCAGCCTTCTCAAGGCCCCGCAATCCCGGAACCGTCACGCGAATCGCTGGCGCACCTGGCTCGCCGCTCCAGCGCCACAGGCCGAAGTCGGCCGGTTCGCGCGACGTCGGGCCACCAATCACCAGATAAGCTCCCATGACGGGAACGTATGACAAGCCACGGATGCCGTGGCCGCCAAGGTCCAGTTCATCGAGCAATGGCGCGATTCGCGGCGCTTCATCCGATTCGAAGATTGCAGCAGGGTTTTCGATACTGGCGATGAGCGCTCGACCGTCGCGCAAGGGGCTGCGGAAACCAATCAGCAGTCGCTTCCGGTCGGGGCTGATTTCCAGGGCTTCAATGTTGAGCCCGCCGTCGGCCTTGACGTCTCCCACCCGGGCTGCAGCCGCCAGCACCGCATGTCGCGAGGTCAGGGCCTTCTTCAAGCCGCCGACAACCTTCGGATCGACCACCCGCTCGCCTTCGACCCGGAAGCGAACCAGCTTTTCGCGGGACCTCTTCTCTTCACCATCGTCATCGCGCGAGTGCGATGTGATGCCGTAGACAAAGCCGGCGCGGTCGAGAGCCAGTCCTTCAAGATCGTCGAGATTCCAGAACCGGCTGAACATCTGAAACATTCCGGCGCTGAGAGCCGTGCTGTCGATCTTGCCATCCGCGCCGATGGTGACCAGACTCAAGGGGTGGCTCTTTTCGTCCTCGACGACAAGAAAGCGCCCGTCCGGCAGTTGTTGTATTGCCGAGGGCTCGAAGATGCCGCTCAGGGGCTGGATGTCGTATACGCCGCCACCGCTGAAGCTCTCGCACCGCGGCGTGGGCGAGATCGCCGTCGCACTCACGCACAGTGCGGGCGCGATCCTGGCGGGATATGTGGCACAGGGAGCCGATTGGACCGACAGCACGCCATGGCTGCTCTCACTGCCGCTCGGCCTGTCGGTGTTGCCCTCGATCCTGCTCGCCGGCGGCCCCGACATGTTCGCAGATCAGGCCGCCGGCAAATGCACGCTGGTGCTCAGTTTGGGCCAGCGCGCCGCGATCCGCCTGGCAATGGCGACGTGCATGGCCGCACCGGTCGTGGCGGCGCTACTGGTGTTGACCCGCACGGACATGGCAGCCCTGCCGGGCTGGAGCGTCGCGGGCGGCGCCGTGCATGCTGCCTGGTTATGGCGACGCCTGCACCGCTTGTCAGCCGGCCAGCTGCCAGTGCGTATCGACGGACCGATCGTCGTGGCGCTCATCTTCGCCCTGTGGTTCTGCGTGCCGCCCCTTGTGGTGTTGATGCGCGCCGCGGCAGGCTGAGCGTGCAGGAGCCGCTGCGCTCTGACGAATTCAATGTGTGGCTTGCCGGTCTTCGCGATCATATCGGACGCGCCCGAATCGTCCAGCGCATTCGTGCTGCCGAGGCGGGAAATTTTGGCGACTGCGAAGCCGTGGGGGAAGGCGTTTCGGAAATGCGCATCCACGTAGGGCCGGGTTATCGGCTGTAATGCACACAACGTGGCGCGGTGGTGTATTTGTTGTTGATGGGAGGCGACAAGTCCCCTCAACAGCGCGATGCCAAGGGCGCATTGAAAATGGCGCGCGAACTGAAACTGGAGAAACAGTCATGAAGAAATTGGCCCCGTTCGATGCGGCCGACTATTTGGCCGACGAAGACACCATCGCCGAGTATCTGACCGCTGCGCTCGAAGATCCGAACCCGCACATGTTTCTGGTCGCGGTTCGCGATGTGGCGTGTGCGCGTGGCATGACGCAGTTGGCGAAGGATTCCGGATTGGGGCGCGAGAGCTTGTACAAGGCGCTTGCCCCCGGAGCGAAGCCGCGCCACAAAACCATTCGGAAAATCATGCGCGCCCTGGGCGTGAAGTTCTCGGCATCGGCAATGCATGCCTGATGCGCTTGCGAGGCAGCGCAGTCGAATCAAAGGATCCAGGTTCTGGGTTGATGCAACTCTCGGGCCCATTTCAATCGCCGATCCAGGCGTAGTGGTCGATCAGGCCGAGACCTGCCAATACGGTAACAACGGCCGCCTGACGATCACCGGGAAAAAGAACAGGAAAAAAGGCGGATTCGAACTGAGTTTTTTTGCAGATCCAATCAACCCACTCCAGCCTGGCTGCGACGCGGAATCCTTGTTGGTGAAAAACTACCCAATGGAAAAGCGCGGGCTACTGGTTGGCCGGTCTGCCGGTATTTGGCAGCGAGCAGCGATACGCCCGCCAGCTCCCTTGAAGAAGATCGTCAGGCGCTTCAGCCGCCGGCGTCGTCATCCGCGCGTTTGAGTTCCGGCCCGATTTTGAACACCCCGGAAGCACGCACCGCCGGCGTGCCATCGGCGCGCACGATGCACTGCGCGAACACCATGTTGCCGGTCACCCGCAGCACGTCGGTGCGCGCTTCGATCCACGCCCCGAGCGGTGCCGCCGCCAGAAAGTCGGCGGAAAGATTGATGGTCGGCAGGAAGCGTTTGAGCTTGGCCTGGTAGTGCGCCGCCATCACCATCGCGATGTCGACGAAGGTGAGCAGCATGCCGCCGTGGCAGATATTCCCCGGATTGCAGTGGCGGCGCTCCACATGGAGGCCGAGCACGAGTTGCTCGCCGTCACGCTTGCGATAGAGGGGGCCGTTGACGCCGATGAACATGTCTGCAGGGCCGGCGGTGAGTGGCTTGAAGCCGGAGGGAATCGCCGGCGGCGCAGGTGCAGGTGGCAGGGATGTCATGCGGTCATTGTAGGCGCGGCGGCTGCGCGATTGCGCGGAAGGTTTCCGGCATCGAGGTCGGTGCGGAAGCGGGGTGTAGAAGCACGCGGCTGGATCGCCTTCGCCGGTGCGGACCCGGTCCGGCCGTGGTTGGCGATTGTCATCGCTTGTCGTGAAAACGACAATTGCTGTAATTGCGACAATGAAGGCCAATAAGAAGATAGATGCATCCGACGAGATTGAAGTGAGGCGACCGGACCTCGCCAGAAGCCACTTGAGTCTGTTGCGGGCGCATCCGGGCAGACCGATCGCGTTGTTCCCACTGCAGGAAATTTCTGGTCCCGTGGGCATTGTGCATATCGAATATTGATGCATGATTGACATTCGCAAGCCCGCCACCTAACATCGAAAACGGTCACACATAAAAGCGGCACGCGCACGCCGCACCACACTATTTTCGGAGAGCGAGACAATGCTTCAAGGACTGGCAGGACTGGTGTGTGTTGTGGCGGTACTCGGGGCAAGTATCGGGAGCATTGCCGATGCCAATGCCCAGGCACGCTATCCGGAGCGCGCCGTTCGCATGATCGTGCCCGCACCGCCGGGCAGCGGCCCGGACGCCATCGGACGCATCCTCTCGGCCAAGCTGGGCGAGATATGGGCGCAGTCGGTGCTGGTCGAAAACATCGTTGGCGCCGGCGGCAACTTGGGCCACGACCGCGGCGCCAAGGCGCCGCCGGATGGCTACACCATGCTGATGGGGCTGATCGGGCCGATGTCGGTGGCGCCAAGCCTGGGCGAGAAAATGCCGTTCGATCCGGTCAAGGACTTGGCGCCGGTGACGCTGCTGATTCGGTTGGCCAATATCCTGGCGGTGCATCCCTCGGTGCCGGCAAGCAATTTGCGCGAACTGATCGCCTACGCCAAGCAGAATCCGAGCAAGGTGCGCTACGGTCACCCGGGTTCGGGCACCTCGAATCACCTGTCGGCCGAGCAATTCAACATGATGGCGGGTCTCAACATCAGCGGCGTGCCCTACAAGGCGAGCTCGCAGATGACCACCGACCTGCTGGGCGGGCATATCGAAATGATGTTCCACAACGCTCCGGTGGTGCTGCCGCATGTGCGCTCCGGCGCCTTGCGCGCCATCGCCATCACCGGCGCGCAGCGCAATCCCGCAGCGCCCGAGATTCCCAGCTTAAGCGAGGCGGGCGTTCCCGGTTATGAAGTGACCGCCTGGTATGCGATGTATGTACCGACTGGCACGCCGGCTGCGATCATCGCGCGCCTGAATGCGGATATTGCGAAGGCGCTGGCAATGCCGGATGTCAAAACCTGGATCGAGGCGCAGGCCGGTGCCGCCGGCGGCGGTTCGCCCGAGGCTCTCGCGGAATTTCAGGCGGCCGAAACGGTCAAATGGCGCACCCTGATCAGGGCCGCCAATATCAAGCCGCAATAATGCCCAAGCCTTGCTTGAGGTCGCAATCGCTGACCTCAAGCAAGCGCCGCGCTTTCTCTCAACGCAAGCCGCGTAGCCGCGCGGTAACGCGCTCCGCCATTTCGCGGGTATCACGTTCCAGGGCGGTGCGCTGTTTCGTCGCCAACTGCTCGGAAACCGCGACGATCGAAATCGCCCGCTGCGTCTGGTCGGCGCCCGGCACCAGCGCAGCCACGATGGTGAAGCCGGCGATGTAGTTGCCGTGATCGACCGCGTAGCCGTTGCTGCGCGCGGCTTCGACCTGGCGCAGCCATTCTTCGAATGCCGGCGCTGACTGCCACTTGAGTGCGGCGAAACGCTGTTTGAGTTGCGCAGGGTTGAGGCCTGAGGCGGCCGCCACGCAACGCCCGGTGGCGCTGATGTAGGCGGGAAAGCGGCTGCCGACGCCAACCTGGATCTGCAGGAAGGTCGGTGCCTGCGCCACGGCCACCACCACCATGCGTTCGCGGCCGTCGAGTTCCACCGCGGTCGCGGTCGCGCCGTATTTGCGTGCGATGGTTTCCAGTTCGGGCTGCACCAGTTGCGCAAACAGGTTGCGGCCGAGCATGTCGTGCGCCAGCGTCAGAAGGCCCAGCCCGAGCGCGTACTGCTTGCTGCGTGGGTCGACCTGGACCAACCCGTCGTCGGCCAGCGCGCGCAGGATGTGCAGGCAGGAGCTCGGCACGACGTCGAGTTCGCGGGCGATGGCGTTGACGCCCATGGGCACGCGCATGCGCGCCAGCAGTTTCAGCACACTGATCGCGCGCGCCACGGCGGGCGCCTGGTGTGTGGGCGCGGTCGGCGCTGCGGGAGCTTGGGTATTTTTTGCCATTGCCTGCTTTCGTGCCGTTTATGTGCGGGCGACCAGGGCGGCGGCCTGTGCGGCCAGGGTTTCGCGATGTTCGGGCGCGGCGATGGCGATCAGTGCCTTGGCGCGTTGCCTGAGCGTCATGCCGCGCAGGTGCGCGGTACCGTGCTCGGTGGCAATCACGTCGACATCGCTGCGTGCGGTGGTCACCGGCCCGGACAGGCAGGCGACGATGCGCGACACGCGCTCGCCACCGGCGGTGCTGGGCAGGGCGATGATCGACACGCCGCCCTCGGAGCGGCCGGCGGCACGCACATAGTCGACCTGGCCACCGATGGCGCCCAAGTAGTCGCTGCCGAAGGCTTCGGCATTGACCTGGCCGGAGAGGTCGACCTCAAGCGCCGAGTTGATCGATACCAGGCGCTTGACGCGTGCCAGCGCTTCCGCCCCGTGCGTGGTTTCAGTCGGGCACAACAGGAACGCCGGGTTGCGATGCACGTAGCGGTACAGGCGCTTGCTGCCGATCAGTACGCCGGTGATGGTCACGCCTTCGTCCACACCCTTGTGGGCATTGCTGATCGCGCCGCATTCCACCAGGTCGACCACGGCGTCGCTGATCATGCCGGAGTGCACGCCCAGGTCACGCCGCCTGGCCAGGAGCGAGAGCACCGCCTGCGGCAGCGCGCCAATGCCCATCTGCAGGGTGGCGCGATCCGGTATCAAGGGTTCGACGTGGCGCGCGATGCGCTGCTCGATCGCGCCGATCGCAGCTGGCTTAATCTCGATCAGCGGACGCTCGGTTTCGATGAAAAAGTCGATCTCGTGTGCCTGGAGCGGCCGCACGCAGGGTGTCTGCGGCGCGTTGTGGTTGACCTCGGCCACCACCACACGGGCACGCTCCAGCGCCGGGCGCATGTAGTCATTGGCCAGCGCGAAGGAGTATTCGCCGCGCTCGTTGGGCGGGCTCACCTGCACCAGTGCCACATCGCTGCGCGCAAGACCGCTGCGGAACAGATCGCCCACCTGCGAAAAGTGACAGGGGACCACATCCATGCAGCCGGCGCGTATCAGGCGCCGGTTGGTGACCGCGCCGCAAAAACCGCTGAAGTCGAAATGATCGCGGTGCGCCGGAGCGAAGGTGGCGGTGATGGCGACGCCAAGGAAAACATTGATGCGGCCCAGGTCGGCGCGCTGCGCAACCAGGGCTTCGGTGAGCGTCTGTGGTTCAGCCGCGGCTTCACCCACCACCACGCTGTCGCCGGCGCGCACGATGGCGCGCAGGTCGAGCGTGGCTGCATCGAGCCGCTTCATGCGCTGCCGGCAGCTTGCGAAGGCTGCATCAATAGGGCCGGTAGGTGCCGTCACGCGGCTGCGCCTGCGGCCGCGACCACGGTTCGTTGGGCCGGCTGGGATGCCGGTAAATGTGCGCGGGCGGCGGCAGCGGGTAATCGACGGCCGGCATGCGCGCCTGGCAGGCTTGCCAGTCATCGATCAGGCGGTCCTCGCGCGCATAGTCGAAGGGGTCGCCCAGCTGCGCTTCGGCTTCGCTGTCCGCCTGCGGTCGATTGGCAACCAGCCAGTCCACGCTCGTAGCCAGCGCCACGTCGGCCGCCACCGGGTCGCGATAACCCAGCTCGTCACGAATGCGATGCGTATCGCGCACGCGATGCACGCGCGAGTGGCGCCACAGCACGTGACAGGGCCGCGCGAGATCGTAGGGCATGTCGACGAATTCGAATTCATGACCCAGGTGGCGCGCGATCGCCTCGATGCGCTGGCGCATGGTGTAGAGCTTTTCATCGGCCATCGCGTACTTGCGGCCGCGCGCGGCCTCCGGCTGGTCCACCGCCAGCAGGGTGGCATGGGCGGCGTTCTCGACATAGGAGCGGCTCTCGACCTTGATGCCGCCGTCGGCGATGACGAAGCGGCGCCTGCCATCGAGCACGCGGCGCACGATGCACCAGTCCTGCGGCCCGGGCTGGCGCGGACCATACAGGATCGGGTAACCGATATAAGTGGCGTTGTAGTGGCCTTCCGCGTGCGCCGCGAACAGCGCGGCCTCGGCCTGGGCCATGCGGTAGCCGAACTTGTTGCGTTCGGCATCGGTCTCGACCACCGTCGTGGCTTCGTCGACGTTGACATGCTGGCCCATGGGCCCCCAGGCGGGGTCCTGCGGACCGGCAGCGGTGCCGGTGGCGCCGCCCAGCGCGATCAGGCGGCCGGTATGGCCGCGCAGCACATCGGCAGCCAGCTTGAGCCGGCCGTAGCCGAAGATCACCAGATCCCAACTGCGCTTGCCGATCGCCGCTTCGAAGGTCTCGCGAAAGTGCGGGTCGTTGTGAATGTGCTCGATCTCGCGCTTGAATTCCACCTCGTGAAAGCCGCTATGGAAGATCGTCACCTCAAAGCCGCGATCGATCAGGCCGTTGACGATGAAAGGGCCGGTGGGACCGGTACCGCCGACGACCAGGGCTGTTTTCATGCCGATTCCTCTACGACAGAACAGAAAAGGATGTCTTGCCGGGCCGTGCTCTGCGTGATGTTCATGCGGCGGCGGCGACCACGCCGGCGTCGATGAGGCGTGCGACCTCGGCAGCGTCACAGCCGATCTCCGCCAGCAGTGCACGGCTGTCGTCTCCCGGCGGGGGGGGGGGGGCGCCCCCCGGGGAGGCGCGGGGGGGGCCCGAGGGGGGGTTTTAAAACACGGGGGGGGGGGGGGGGGGGGGGGGGGGGCGGCCGGAGGGAACAGGAGGGGGG
>JBEIFV010000233.1:0-8165 GCA_040382235.1 Burkholderiales bacterium | reverse complement strand
CCTACGCCTCAACGCCGAGATCATCAAGACAATGCAAGCGCCTGAGATCGTGGAGAGGGTGAAGTTGCTGGGCGCGGCACCGGCCGCCGGTAGCGCCGAGCAGTTTCGCGCATTCATGCTCGAAGAGCGTGCGAAATGGGGCGCGATCGCGCGTACCGCGAACATCAAGCCTCAATAGGCGTTTCGCTTAATTCAACCCCTCCAGCAGGCGCAGCACCGGCGCGACGCGCACGCCTTCGCGCGTGAGGTAATCTCGTGTGGTGCGCGCGGTAACCTGCCACGCATCGACCTGCGGAAAGCGTTGCTTCAGATAGCGCATGCCACCCCCAATGGCGCCGTCAGCGAGCTTGCATTCGATAAAACTGACCGGCTGGCCTGCGACCATCACCACAAAATCAACTTCACGGCCGTCGATGTCGCGGAAGTAGCGCAGCTCGGCGTCGCGCCCTTCAACATCCTGCTGCCAATGCACCCATTTTTGCAAGTGGCTGGCCACAAGATTTTCAAAGCGCGCTCCTTCGTGTTGCACCAGTGACCAATCGAAATGATAGTGCTTTTGAATTTTCCTGACGGCGCGAATTCGTGGCGCGCCGAAAGGCGCGATGCGGAAAATCGCATAGAGGCGTTCGAGCACATCGATCCAGTTGCCCACCGTTCGGTGCGATAGCGACAAATCCTCGCGCAAGGCATTGAGCGAAAGCGGACTGCCCACCAGTTCAGGCAGACGCATCACCAACAGTTCAAGCTGACCCAGATTGTCGATGCGCTCCAGACTGGCGACTTCCTCACGCATCAGCCGGTCGCGGTAGTCGCGCGCCCAGCGCCGCGCCTGCCGCTCGGACCCGGAGAAGAACGGTTCGGGAAATCCACCGAGGCGCAGCAACTGCTCGAAATCATCCTGGGTCTTGATGCCAAGTTCGGCAACTGAAAACGGATGCAGGCGAAGGTAGTGATACCGCCCCTGCAGGGAATCGCCCCCGAAGCGGTAGTAATCCAGCCGGGCGCTGCCGGTGACGAGAATCCGCTTGCTGTTGCCGTGCAGGTCAAACAACCCCTTGAGATAGCCGCGCCACAGGCGGTACTTGTGAATCTCGTCGAAAAACCACGCATCGGTAGCCGGCAACTGCTGCTTCAGGATCAGGGCGCGATGCGCCGCCACATCCCAGTTGAGATAGGCATTCGCATCGGGGATCAGCTGCTTGCCCAAACTGGTTTTGCCGACCTGCCGCGGCCCGCCGAGAAACACCATCTTGCGGGCGAGGTCGTCCGCAACTGTTGGCTGCAAGTAGCGCGGATAGCGTGAAGTGGCACTCATGACACAGAATTATACACACGGTTAATTTTGCGTATATGCAAAAATAATCGCGTTCTTTTTTGCAATGTAGAGAAAAATGTCGCCCCTCTTTCTTGATACGGCAGAGCTTGAAGCAGGTCGATGAGATCGACCTGACGACGATCGCTGAAAGATCAACGCCCTATGCCCAGCAGGATTTAATCGGCGCCGCGGTGCGGGTGATGGTCGATTCGATGGGCGCCGCCATGGGACCTATGCGTGACGGTTCGCTCATGCTCTTGGCTGTCACCTGATATGCGCGCGTTGAAACCTTCCTTCATGTGCCGGCCGTGCTCGAACCCGGCTTCGACAATCGCGAGCATCTTGGTCGGTACGCTGTTCTGACACCAAAGGGCACACCCTGCGCGCGCGTTGCGCCAGAATCATCATCGGAGAAGAAGCCCATGCTGCCATTACTGCGCGGCTTACTTGGTGAAATCCGCTGCAGCCCGGTAGACTTGGCTATCCCACGATCAAAGAACGTCATGACCATAACGATTGCAAGAAAGCGAATTCAAGCGTTGTTCGCGGCGCTTCTGCTGGGCGGCTGCGGCGCCGCCTTGGCGCAGGACTACCCGAGCAAAACGGTGCGCCTGGTGAGCCCCTGGCCGCCGGGCGGGGCCAACGACATTTTCTGCCGCCTGATCGCGCAAAAACTGACCGAGGCCTTCGGCCAGACGGTGGTCGTGGAGAACCGTGCCGGCGCCGCCGGTGCGATCGGCACCGAAGCCGTGGCCAAGGCGGCGGCCGACGGCTATACCCTCACGCTGGGCAGTTCGCCCACGCATGCCATCGCGCCCAGCCTCAACCCCGCTCTTCCCTATGACCCGTTGCGCGATTTCGACCCCGTGACGCTGGTGGCAGTGGTGCCCAATGTGCTGGTGGTCAACCCGACGCTGCCCGTCAATTCGGTGCGCGAACTCATTGCGCTTGCGAAAAGCCGGCCCGGCGCGCTCAATTTCGCGTCCGCCGGCAACGGCACCTCGCAGCACCTTTCAGGAGAGTTGTTCAAGGTGATGGCCGGCATCGACATGGTGCATGTTCCTTTCAAGGGCACCGCACCGGCGCTCAACGATTTGCTGGCCGGGCAGGTGCAGCTTGCGTTCGACAACATCCCGGCCTTGTTGCCGCATATCCAGTCGGGCAAACTGCGCGCCCTGGCGGTGACCCCGGCCCAGCGCTCGGTGGCACTCCCTGATCTGCCGACCGTGGCCGAGGCCGGACTGACCGGTTACGACGCCAGCGTCTGGTTCGGCGTGTTCGTGCCTGCCGGTACGCCGCGCCCGGTGGTCGCACGCCTGCACACGGAGATCGCCAAGGCTTTGGCGGCGCCCGATCTGAAGGCGCGCATGGCTGCGATGGGCGCCGAGGTTTCGGGCATGGGGCCGGACGCCTTTCGCGACTTCTGGCGCAAGGAAATCCCGAAATGGGCGAATGTGGTCAAAGCGGCAGGAATAAAGGGGAATTAGCATGACGTTTTCAATCATCGCTCGCTGCAACCGCACCGGGATGTTCGGTATCGCCATCGCCACGCGGCCGATGGCGATCGGCGCGAAGTGCCCGCACCTGAAGGCCGGCATTGGCGGCTTGGTGGTACAGGCCAACGGCGACCCGCGGCTCGGGCCGTTCGGATTGCGGCTGCTTGAGACCGGTTACTCGGCCGAAAAGACCCTGCGGGAGATTGCCGACAGCGACGGCGCAGACAACATGCGCTGGCGCCAGATCGCGGTAGTGGACAAGGACGGACGCACCGCAGCGCACACCGGCGCAGACAACGAGGACTGGAAGGGGCATGTCACCGGGCCAGGCTTTGTCGCGCTCGGCAACCGGCTGACCAGCGAGCGCACCGCCAGCGCCATGGCCGAAGCCTATGCCGGATCAGACGGCGAGGAACTGGCCGAACGCCTGGTGCGCGCCCTCGAGGCCGGGCGCGATGCCGGCGGTCAGGTTGCAGGCCAGCATTCATCGGCGCTGCTGGTGGTCAACAAGAAATCCTACGCCTGGGTCGATTTGCGCGCCGACGAGCATGACGAACCGATTGGAGAACTGCGGCGCCTTTACGGGCTCTACATTCCGCTGATCCCCTATTACGACACGCGGCCTAGCAACCCGAGCATGCCGCGCGACGACGACTGGCGCAAACAGGCCGGCGTCAAGGGCGGACCGCGCTAAGGGGTAGGTCGCTGTGAGCCTCCTTCAGGTTTACAGCCACCAGGAACGATGGCGCTTGAACTTGCTTGGCCGCGACAACTGAAATCAAGGCAAGAAGCCCCTTAGTTCCTTCGATGGCCGGCCGTTAAGGTGTTGGGAGCAGAGTGCGACGGCATCAAAATCGCGCGCAGGTGCCCCGGTTCACCAAAGGACGCGACGCCGGCAGGCGCTGCGTTCTTCCGCACACGTCTGTCGCAAGGAGAGCGCCAAGTGAGAGCACTGGTCCTGGTTTCCGCGTTGGCTGCAGGCGGTCTGGCAATGCCCGCTGCGGCGCAATGGTATGCAGGGGGCGGCCTCGGGGTGGCCAATGGCAATCTCGGCGGCTCGTCGGGCGCGCTTGCGCTGGGTGCGCGTGATTCGCGCAGCACCTCGTTCAAGCTGCTGGGCGGCTATCAGTTCACGCCTCACTGGGGGCTGGAGTTGCAGTACGCCGACCTTGGCCGCTTCGGCTACAGCGCCTGCAACGGCGCGGTATGCGGCAGCGGCAGCGCATCCGCGCGCCAATGGAGCGCGGCGGCCGTAGGCACATTGCCGCTTGCCAACAACTACTACCTGATGGCAAAACTCGGGGCTACGCGCAATGAGGTGCGCGGCGGCGGTTTCTGTGCCGGCGCGCTGTGCGCAAGCGGTGCCGACGGCAGCCGCAGCGACCTCTTGACCGGTGTCGGCATCGGCTACAACTTCACGCCCAGGCTATCGATGCGCGTGGAGTACGAAAACTTCGGCAAGCTGATGAGCGGCAACGGATTCGCCGCGCGCGGCGACAATTGGGCGTCGACCCTGCGCTACTCCTTCTGAGTTTCACGCGCGGCACCTGTGACCGCGGTCGCATGGGCTGCCATACAATACTTGGGTGAACACACACCCAAGGGATATCGACAGCATCAACCACGTCGGCATGGCCGTGCGCGACCTCGCCGCGGCAAGCCGCTGCTACGAAGCCATGGGCTTCATGCTTACGCCCTACTCACCGCACTCCGCGGCCTGGAAACCGGGGGAAGCAGTGAAGCCACAGGGATCGGGCAACCGCTGCGTGATGCTGCCGCACAACTATCTGGAGATCCTCGCCAGCGAAGACGCCGCGGTGCCGGCCGCGCGCATCGAGACGTTTCTGGCGCGCCACCAGGGCGCGCACATCATCTGCTTCAATTCCGACACGCCGGAGGCGATCGACACCCGCTTCCGCGCCGCCGGCATACGCACGTCCGGCGTGATCCCCTTGCAACGCGAGATCGACACGCCCGAAGGCGTGCGCACCGCGAAATTCCAGCGCCTGCAGTTTGCCCCCGACGATTCGCCCGAGGGCTACATCCAGGTGGCGCGCCACCTGACACCGCAATTCATCTACCAGCCACGCTACACGGCGCACCCCAACGGCGCCACGCTCTTGTCCGACACCATCGTGGTGGTCGATGATGTCGGCCACTTTGCCGCCAAGTACGGCGCCTACCTGGCAGCCGCGCCGGTGCACGACGGCGACACCGCACGCTTCAGCTTCGCACTGGGCGACCACCTGACTCTGGTGCACTGGCGCGATAGCGGTCGCTGGTTGCCCGGCAGCCTGCTGCCGCCGTTGCCCTCAATCGCGGGCGTGGTGTTTCGCGTGCCCGACCTGGCCGCGCAACGCGCCCGCTTGCGCAGCGCCGGGTTCAGCGTACGCGCAGCCGGCCAGCGTGTGCTGGTGCCGGCGGAAGAAGCCTGCGGGGTCGCGGTGCTGTTCGAAACATGAGCGCCCTGCCCGCCTTGCCGGAGCTGCAATTGATCGCAGTGGATCCGCAAGCGGCCGGCATGGAAGACGCGCGCATGAGTTTCATGCAGACAGGCGGCGGGCCGGACACGCTGCTGTTGCTGCACGGCATCGGGTCGAACAGCACCGCATGGCGCTTCATGTTCGAAGCCTTGCGCGCCGACTACAGGGTCATCGCCTGGAACGCGCCGGGCTATTACCTCACCGACCATTTGCGTGTCGAGGCGCCGACCAACTGGCAATACGCCGACGCACTGGCCGCGCTCTTCGATGCGCTGGGCATCGTCTCGGCCCATGTAGCCGGCAGTTCCTTCGGTTCGATGGTGGCCGCATCGTTCGCCGTGCGACACCCGCAGCGCGTGCGGCGCCTGGCGCTCCTGGGCGCATCGCGCGGGCAGAAGTGGCTGCCGCCCGAGGAGCGGGCGCGGCGCCTGGCGATGCGCGACGCTACTGCGGCCGAAGGCGCGGTGGCAATGAGCCAGAAGCGCTGGCGTGTGTTGCTGGGACCGAATGCAGACGACACCGTGATCCGCCTGACCCGCGAGGTACTGATGGCGACCCACCCGCGCGGCCTCAAGCAGGCGGCGCGCGCCAGCGATTCAACCGACGTCTGCGAATTCGCAGCCGGCATCGCTGTGCCCACGCTGGTGATCACCGGCAGCGACGATCAAGTCAACCCGCCCGCCCTGGGCCAGTCCATCGCCGCGGCGATTCCGCAGAGCCGGATCGAGATTCTGCCCGGCATCGGCCACCTGCCCAAGCTCGAGGCACCAGGCGCTACCGCACGCCTGCTGCATGATCATTTCGGCGCCTGAATCCAACTTCTACCCTGCACCACGGAGAACCCTGATGAAAAAGCTCGCCTGGATCGGCATGGCTTGCCTGATCGCGCAAGGCCTCAATGCGCCCGTTTACGCACAGGAATTTCCCGCGCGCACGGTGCGCATCGTTGTGCCCTATCCGCCCGGCGGTGGCGTTGACGGCCTGGCGCGGCCACTGGCCGAACGACTTTCGCGCCTGTGGAATCAGCCGGTGCTGATCGAAAACAGGGCTGGCGCCGCCACCATGATCGGCGGTGACGCGGTGGCAAAAGCGGCGCCCGATGGCCACACATTGCTTCTGACCAGCGACTCATCGATCACCAGCAACCCCCATCTGTATCCGAAGATGCCCTTCGATCCGATCCGCGATCTGGCACCGGTAACGCAACTGATCGACCTGCATCAAATGGTAGTGGCGCACCCCTCTGTCACGGCCAACACCCTGCAGGAGCTGGTGGCGCTGGCACGCACGAAGCCGGGCGCGCTGAACTACGGTTCCTACGGCGGCGGCAGCCAGCCGCATCTTTTGTTCGAGGCGCTCAAGGCACAAACCGGAATTCAGGTTGCGCACATTCCCTACAAGGGCATCGCGCCGGCACTCACCGCGGCGATTGCCGGCGAGGTGCAACTCACGCTGGGTGGCGCGGCCACCACCCGCGGCCATTTCCAGAGCGGGCGCCTGAAACCGCTGGCGATCGCGCGCCAGGAACGCCTAGGCCTGTATCCCGATGTGCCGACGCTGCGCGAGGCCGGCTTTCCGGATATCGACCCGCGCCCCTGGTTCGGTGTGTTCGCTCCGTCGGCAACGCCGCGCGCGGTGGTGGACAAGATCCGCCGCGACATCGCCTCCGTGCTGGCGGAGCCGGAATTTCGCGAGCGTGAAATCACCGGCAAGGGCTACACAGGTGTGGGCAGCACGCCAGAGGAGTTCGCGGCTTTCGTGCGCAGCGACCTCGAATCCAAGGGCAAGCTGATCCGCGTGTCCGGCGCCAAGGCGGAGTAGTCCGGGCCGATGCAGCGGTCGCGCGCGGGCCCGGCCATGCCGGGTGGCCGCTTCAGGCCAGCCCGCGGGCGATCAGCGAAACACCACTGGCGATCAGCATCGCGGCGACCACGCGCATCAGCACATCGCGCGAAAAGCCCCGGTAAGCCTTGCCGCCCACCCAGAAACCGGCCATCGAGGCCGGCAGTGCCACCAGCGCCCACAACCAGGGCTTGGCCGACATCAGCAATCCGGTCGCCATAAAGGCACACACCCGCAGGGTGATGCTGAAGATGGAGCAAATGCCGAGCGTGGCGCGGAACTGCGCGTTCGACAAGCCGCGGCGTGAAAGGTAAATCGCATAAGGCGGCCCACCGGCGCCGAACAGGGAGCCGGTGATGCCGCCGGCAACACCTGCCACACCGGCCCAGCGCCGGTTCACGATGCCCACCGCGGCCCCGCGCCTGAGGTTGACCATTGCCACAGCCAGTACAAACGTGCCCAGCGCCACCATGGCCGCCGCGCGCGGCAGCTTGATCAAAAGCGTCAGGCCGATCACGGTACCCACCGCGATCATCGGCAGGATGCGCCGCCACTCCACGGTCACCGCCGCGGTGCGGTTCTCCAGGCCGACACGCCACGCATTGGTGCAATCGAGCAGCGAGAACATCGCCAGCGCGAACGGCAGCGGCACCAGGTGGGTGGCCAGCGGAATGGTCAGCAGCGCCGAACCGAAGCCGGTGACCCCGAAGATGAACGAGCCGCCGAAGGCGATCAGCGCCAGGCTTGCAAGCGTGGCGTAGTCGGCAGCGCTCAATTCGGCTGCGGCCCGTCGTAGCCCTCGATGATGACCAGGTCACCCTGCGATACCGGTGTGCGCAGCAGGATCGCCGCCTGGTACTCGGGGGACCTGTAGCAATCGAGCGCCGCCTGGTAGGAAGGGAATTCAAGCACCACGTTGCGCGAGCGACTACTGCCTTCGGGATTTTCGAAGCGACCGGCGCGCACCAGGAACACCGCCCCGAATTTCCTGAAGGGCTCGGCGTTGGCCGCAACATAGGCCTTGTATTT
>JBEIFV010000232.1:0-8440 GCA_040382235.1 Burkholderiales bacterium | reverse complement strand
GATGGCGGCAATGGCGGAAGCGGTGGTTACGGCGGCACAGGAGGCAGCGGCGGCAGCGGCGGCAGCGGTGGCGCCGGCGGTGGCGGCGGTGGCGGTGGCGGCGCCGGTAGCGGTGGCTCGGGCGGCGGCGGCGGCGGCGGCGGCGATGCCAGCTTTTTTGGTGGCGCCGGCAGTGATGGCGGCAATGGCGGAAGCGGTGGTTACGGCGGCACAGGAGGCAGCGGCGGCAGCGGCGGCAGCGGTGGCGCCGTCGGTGGCGGCGGAGGTTCCATCGAGATCACGTCATTTGGCCGGATTGTGGTCACGGGAGCCTCATTCAACGTCGAGGGTGGCGACGGCAGCTCTGGCGCCACGGGTGCCAGCGGCGCCAGCGGCAGCACCGGCTTCTCGGGGTCCGCAGGCCAGGCCGGCGAGTCAGGCGGTTTCTTCGGGTCCGATGGCGGCAACGGTGGTGCCGGCGCCAACGGCGGTAGCGGTGGCGCGGGTGGCACAGGTGGCCGCGGTGGTGTCGGTGGTGGTAGCGCCGGCGGCACGGTCAAGTTGTTCGGCTCGGTGGTCGACGGCGACGACACCTTTGTCTATGCGCAGGGTGGCACGGGCTCGGTTCAGGGCGAGCAGGGGCGTTTCATCCTGGGCTCGAACGCCGGGCGCTTCGAGTTCACACAGAAGGGCGGCGCCAATCCCGGTAGCCGAGTGTTCGCCAGCGTCGAGAAGTACGAGGGCGCGCGTGGCGACAATATTTATCTTGCCCAGAGCGAGGCTACGCCCAATATTCCGGGCCTTACGGGCGGCGCCGCCGCCTACGGCATGCTCGCGGTGGATGCGCGCGACCTGTTGAAGCCAGGTTTCTTTGATGCCGCGCCGGACGACGCGGTGATGGCGGTGGTGCGCATCGACGCCGGTATTCCCGGCCTGATCGACAAGTTCGGCGGCTATGACCTGGTGCTGGTGGTCAACCTCACCGATACCGCGATCGCCACGCCGAAATTCGGCGCCGGTCTGCTGGGCTATGAAGAGGCGCTGCGTGAAGCGGGCTTCTTGAACGATGACGTATTCGGTGACGGCAGCGACGACCTGCTGGCCGAACTGGCGGCGCACGGCGTGTACGCGACCCTGATTCCCGAAGCCACTCAGGGTTTCACCGCCAGCGGCGGAGTTAACGGCGTCAACTACCAGGGCAAGGCACTGGAATTGGCCGATGGCCAGGCGATGTTCGTGCGGCCTCCAGGCCTGGTTGCGACGGTCGATCAGACGGTCTCGCCGCAGTTCGACGCCAACCTGGCCGGATCGCCTTACCAAAGCCTGGGCATCGTGAAGGTCACGGCCGATCCGACCGCGATCGACGGTCTCAAGCTCGAGGTATTTCTCAACCAATCGGGTTCCGGCCTGGCGGCGGCCGATGGCGTGTTGATCCGTCGCGTCGATCCGACGCTGGCCAATTTGCGCGTGCTCGACCTGCAAGGCAATCCGCTCGACAATCGCGCCCACGAGATCTTCATTGATCAACTCGAGTCGCGCATTGGCGAAGAGGTGCTGGCGGCGGTTGAAGCCCTGCCGGCGGATGGCCGTTTGCTGGCCGATCTCGAGTTGCGCATTCAGGCGATCGATAGCGCCAGCAGCACGCGCACCTGGATCACCGTGGCGGTGGCGGCTGCCGATACCGCCGCCAATACAAGCGCGGCGGAACTGGCTGGCCAGATCCAGGCGGCATTCGCGGCGGGCTTGAGCGCCGCCGGATTCACCGCCGGTGACTGGAACCTGGCGCTTGTGGCCGGCCACCAGCAGCTCAGCGCTACGTCGGGCGCAGGCATCGCCGCTGTCTCGCTCTATGGCGCCGCCGCGGTCGGTTTTGCCGACGGCCAGCACATCGGCACTGATGTCGAGTTCGTTGCCAACGCCGCACCGCGCATCGCGACCATCGACAACCAGGGCACCACGCCGGGCGCATTGCGATTCAACGGAGGCAGCGACGCGGTAGTCATCAACAACAGCGCCAGCCTGGCCGGCCTGAACAAGACCATCACGCTCGAGACCTGGTTCAAGGTCGACAGCTTCGCCAACGACTGGATGCCGGTGGTGCAGAAGGGCACTGGAGCCAGCTACACCACCCGCAGCGTTTCGCTGTGGGTCAACGAGCAGGGTTACCTGCATTTCACATCGGCCGATGTCAACGGCTTCCAGAGCTACGCCAACACGCCCACCGGCTCGATCGAAGCGGGAAAGTGGTACCACTTTGCCGGTGTGCTCGACCGCAACAACGCGCGCATGGAGGTCTATCTCGATGGCAAGCTGGTCGGCATTGCCAGCAACACGGTGACCAGCGCCAACACGGTTTCGCACACCTCGGCCCTGCGCTTCGGCCAGACCCTGGAGAGCAGTACCTCCTATTCGCCGTTCAACGGCCAGCTTGATGAAGTGCGGCTGTGGAATACCGCGCGCTCGCAGGCACAGATTGCGCAGGACATGACGCGCACCCTGGGTTCCGGCACAACCGGTCTTGTCGGCGACTGGCGTTTTGGTGAGCTGGTCGGCAACAACGTCTCTGATTCCTCCGGCAACGGCAACAACGGCGTGCTCGCCGGCACCGTCGATCGAGTGCTGGCCCCATTGCATGTGAGCGTGGACGACAGTCGCACCGACAAGGTATGGCTCTCGGCTGCGAGCGACGATTTCCGCGTGCGGGTCAGGGTCGATGGCAACGAGCTGGTATTCACCCGCCTGTTCAACTTCGAAGGCACGGCGCACATCACGGTGACCGCGCACGACGGCAGCGGCGCACCGGGCGATTCGCGCGGGCGCACCGACACCACCGGTTTCGACATCACCTTCGTCGACAACGCGATCTATGGCGTGAAATGGGACGACCGCGACGCCGATGGTGTGCGTGACGGCCCGCGCTTCTTTGGCGATGGAGGCTTCTCACTTGGCGAGCCTGGCATTGACGGCATCAAGCTGTTCCTCGATGCCAACGGCAACAACATCCTCGATGCGGGCGAGCGCTTCACCTTCACCGACGCCAACGGCGACTATGCCTTCCGCGACCTCGACCCCGAGCCCACGGTGCCGGCAACGGTGCTGGCGGCGAGCGCACTGGCCACCGCCGACCTGGCCGACGGCGGGTCGGCCGAGACGCTGCTGTCATCGGTGTTTGGCAACTATTACACCGGCCAGGGTTTCGTCAACGTGCCGCTGCGGCGCACCGACGTCTACAGCGTGCGCGACGTCAAGGCGCAGTTCACCCTCAATGGGTTGGCGATCGGCGAGATCCGCTTGCGGCCGTCCATGGTGGCCGACAATGTCAACATCAACGCATTGGTGGCGGACGTCAATGGTCTGCTTACGCAGGCCGGCCTGGCCGATCGTGTGGTAGCCAAGGCAGCCGGCACGCGCTTCGTGTTCGCCTCGGTCGCGGCCGGCAACGATGTCACGCTCGGGGTATCCACCTCGTTCGAGAACCGCACCGAAACCCGGGTCTTCACGCGTTCGGTGGAGTCCTTCAGCGTTGGCGGAATCAGCCAGATCAATACCGCCAGCTTCTCGGCCGCGCCACAAGGCGACTTTTCGAACCTGGCCTTCATCAACGACTTCCAGTCCACGATTCTCCTTTATCGCCTGACCAGCTTCAGCCTGTCATCGAGCAGTGCGGTGCTGGGGGCAAGCACACCGGGGGCACTTGGCTTCGCCGCCGCCGGCCAGTTCGCGCAAGGTGGCGACGCGGCGCCGCGGATTGTCGAAATTCCCTCGCCTGGCTCGGCACCCACCAGCAACGTCGAACAGGACGGGCTGGGTCCGGTCGGCGTACGCACCGTCACTTTCACCGCGCCCGGAGAGATCTCCACCGACAACGATTTCGGCAACGTTCAAGTGGCGGTGCTCGATGTGCGCGTGTCGCCGTCAGGCCCCTTGCTGGAGGGGCAATTGCTGCAATTCAGGGGCACGGCCACCGAACCCGGCACGGACGACGGCCCCATCATCAGCTTGTTTGCCGGTCTGGGCGATGCGCTTCCGGGGCGCGGCGACGCCCCGGTGTACAGCCTCGAATGGACCCTGGTCGATGCGATCGGGCAGACTATCGATAGCGGCGGTGGCCCGAGCTTCTCCTTCATCGCACCTGACGAAGGCAGCTACATCCTGTATTTCGGTGCCTTCGACAGCACCAGCAGGCGCCAGGCCTATCCGCTGGCCGTGCCCTTGGTGATCGGCAATGCGGCGCCAGTGCTGGATGCCGGCCCCGACCTCGCAGTTGACGAGGGTGACGTGCTTTCATTGGCGGGTGCGGTATTGAGCGATGCCGGTGCCAACGATGTGCTGACCCTCTCGGTTAACTGGGGCGACGACGTTGTCACCGAACATGTATTTGACCCGGAAGCCGGCAAGGCGATGGCGGACTTTCTGGCCACGGTGACTCACCAATATGGCGTCCAGGGCACTTATGCGGTGGTCGTCACGGTCGATGATGGCGACGGTGGCATGGCGCTGGACGGGCTCACGGTCACGGTGGCCAACGTCGCGCCAACCATAGGCGAGATACCAGCCTACGCGGCCGACGAAGGTCATCCGCTGCAGTTGGCGCTGCCGTTCTTCGACCCGGGCGTAGGCGAAACCTATAGCGCGACCATCAAATGGGGCGACGGTAGCAGCGAGTCGCTCGCGATTGGAGTCACTGAGACCGGTCGCATTCTGTTGGGCACCCACGCCTACGGCAATGACGGCGAGTACAGCGGCGTGATCCGCCTGTCGGACGGCGACGGCGGCGTGACCGAGGCGGCGTTTGGCGTGGTGGTGGCGAATCTTGCGCCCGAGATTTCGAAAGTGCGCAGCACGCAGTTCATCAATGAGGGCGATACATTCAAGCTTGAAGACGTTTTACTTTCAGTGCTGGATTTCGGTTTCCTCGATGTTCTGGAGGCACATGTCGATTGGGGTGATGGCAGCGCCGAGGATAGTGTCACCGTCACCACCACTATTTCGTCTGACGAGAGTGGCAGGGTCTACCAGGAAGGCGCGCTGTCGGCTAGCCATCGCTACAGCGACAACACCGTTTCGGAGGGCAGGTTCGACATCACGGTGCGGGTGAGCGATGGCCGGGTGGAAACCGAGCGGGTGATCCGGCTTGTGGTGGACAACGTCGCCCCGACGCTGGGCAAGATTCCTGGCGCCAGTGTCAACCAGGGCGAGACATTCGAGTTGCTGGTGCCGTTTACCGATCCAGGTACCGGCGATATTCACGAAGCGTTGGTGATCTGGGGCGACTCGGAGAACGAAGAGGAGAAAGTAGTCGAATCTGCGCTGGTGACATTCAACAGCGACGGCACCGGCACCGTCAGTGCGAGCCACGCCTTCACCCGCCCCGGCACTTACTATGGCCGCATCGAGTTGTACGACGACGATGGTGGTGCAGACATCCGCGAGTTCAAGGTTGAAGTGCTCAATGCGGCGCCGCAGGTAACCGCAATACCGGATTTCTCGGTGCCCGAAGGCGAGGCGTTCGAGTTGCCGCTTGCCCGTTTCGTCGATCTCGGTGTGAATGACAGCTTCTCCGCGGTCATCGACTGGGGTGACGGGTCAAGCACCATCCTGGAAAACGTCGACGCCAGCGCGGGTGCCGGCACCATCGTGGCCGGCCATGTGTACGACGACAATGGCAAATACAAAGTGGTGATCTCGGTGTCGGACAACAACGACGGCACCGGCAGCGACGCGCTGCGGATCACGGTGGACAACGTGGCACCGGTGGTGACGCCGGTGGCGCGCCAGTTCCTGGTGGCGGGCGCCGATCTGTCTTTACCGCTTGCAGCCACCGACGTCGAATCCGACAAGGTGCTGTTCTCGATTGACAGCGCGCCCGAGGGCGCAACGGTGGATGCGCAAACCGGCGTGTTCCAGTGGACCGCGCCCTTTGGCCTGGGGCTCGCCACCTACGATGTGACCATCCACGCGGCCGACGAGGACGGCGGCGTCACGCCTTTGAGCTTCACCATCGAAGTCGATCCCGACCTGTTGCGGGTGATCGCGATGACGCCGACGGCCACCGGCTACGACGTCCGTTTCAACCGCGCCGTCGACGCCGACCGCCTCAACCTGTATTCGGCGGAAGGTTTCGATCAGGGTCAGGCCGATGTCAGTCTGCGCGATGCCAGCAACCGCAAGGTGGCCGGCAGTATCGTGCTGCACGACGATCATCAGGGTTATACGTTCATCAAGACCGGCAATCAGCGCACCAATGGTTTGCTGGGCAGCGGCAACTTCAACCTGGAGCTTGAGAGCCGCGTGGGTGGCTTCACCGACCTCTACGGGCGACGACTCGACGGTAATGGTGATGGGATTGCCGGTGGCAACTACAGCACCAGCTTTTCCCAGGTTGGCAGCGGCGTGGTCCTGAGCCTGGGCGAAATCGCCCGCGGTCCGGGACAGGCGCTGAACCCGGCCAACGTCAGCACCGGCTTCCCGCTGCGCATCAGCAACGCCGTCGGCGTTACCCAGGTCAGTTTCACGCTCGACTACGATCCTGCTTTGTTGACCATCAGCGCGGTCAATGGCGCCATCGCCGGTGCCACGGTGACAAGCGATCTCGCGACGCCGGGCCGTCTGACAGTCAGCATCAGTGGCCTTTCGGGGCTTGGGGCGGCGGCGGTCGATCTGGTGCGCTTAGTCGCAAGCGTGCCGGCTACAGCGCCCTACGGGATCAAGCAGATACTTGACCTGGGCAACATCGTGGTCAACAACGGCACCCGGCCGGCGTTGGACGATGATGGCCTGCAGGTGGTGGCCTACGCCGGCGACACTTCCGGCAACGCCGCCTACAGCACGCAGGATGTGCAGGCCCTGCAGCGCGTGTTGCTGCGCTTAGACAGTGGTTTCGGTGCCTTCCCGTTGGTCGACCCGACGGTGATCGGCAACGTCACCAACAATGGCACCTTGAGCAGCCTGGATCAGCGCTTCCTCACGCAAAAGGTGCAGGGCATCAACCAGACCGTGATTCCGGCCATACCGGAGTTGGTAGAGCCGATCACCTTCAACGGCTGGGACCCGCTGGTGAGTGTGGCTTATCGCGATGCGCAAGCCGGTGGCATGGTGACAGTACCGGTGATGCTCGACACCGCCGCCTACTTGTCAAGCGTGCAGTTGCGGCTGGTGTATTCGGCAGCCGACCTGACGCTGGTCAATGTGCGGGTCGGCAGCCTGACGGTTGATTTCAACTGGCTGTTCAAGGCAGAGGAACCTGGACGCCTCACGGTCGACATGAGCCGCTTGCGGGCCATGGGCGGCGGCGCCGGTAGCCTGCTGGAACTCGATTTCCGGGTCTCGCCGCAGGCTACGGGTACCCTGGTGCTCGATCTGCAGTGGGCTGCGTTGAACGACACGCGCCTGACGCTCAATCCGGCGCCACGGGTCGGTGCCGATCCGACCGATGGTGCGATCCGGGTGCAGTCGGTCCCTGCCGTGCGGACCGACGGCGCCGCGCCGGATACCGGTGCGGCCAATCCTGCGCCGCAGGCGCAATGGCTGGGGGAATGGCTTAACGGTCAGACCGGACAGGTCAAGAAGGATGCCAGCGCGTGGCGCGTATTCCTTCCGCGCAAATGATCTGTGACAGTGCCTGTGGATCGGTGCTGGCGTCGCGCGGCCGGGCGCTTTTGATGGCTGCGCGACCAGATGTTTCTGGGCAGGCCGGCTCATGCCGGTCAAACCCGGTATCTTTCGCCTTGACCCTTGGTGGTCATGGCAAACCACGGCAGCAACTCATACACGGAGGCAGTTGATGGCAACAGCAGGCAAGAAGGAAGTAACGGAAGCTCAACCCGCAAACCCGAAAGGCAAATGGAATGTGGAGAGTCTCAAGAGCTCGTATGTCAATTTCGTCAACGCCAACAGCACCAAGGAAGAGGTGGTTCTCAATTTCGGCATGAACACCAGCTGGGATCGCGCCAGCACCGAAATGGAAATCGAGCTCGCGCATCGCATCGTCATGAGCCCGCATGCGGCGCAGCGCCTGGCCGATCTTCTGGCCAAGCTGATGACCGAGTACAAGTCGCGCTATGGCGAATTGAAGTAGGCCTGGGTCCGCACGCCCCGCGCTTGCGGCGGGCACATGGCGCCTCGCGAGGGGCGCCATTTTTTTGGTGCACGGCGGGCCGGCGCGAGATGCGGAGCGTATCCGTGGTGCGAAAGCGAGTCGCTGCGCTGCCGACAGCGGAATACAATCAGCGTTGCCTCCTCCATTCCAAGCACACTGGCGCGCGACCGCCGCGATGCTGCGCGCAGCGCCAGCTTGCGCCGCCGACAATACATTCCGACAATGTACCTGCCCAAGCATTTTGAACATCCCGATGCCGCGCTGGCGCTCGCAGTAATGCGTGAGAACAACTTCGCGCTGCTGGTCTCCAACGACGACGCCGGCGCTCCGTTCGCCACCCATCTTCCGGTGATCGTGTCGCAG